>CAILDU010000117.1 GCA_903833055.1 uncultured Verrucomicrobia subdivision 3 bacterium
ATAAAATCGTATTTCTGTCGTCACGGATTCACTATGACTCCATTAAACGTGGTGAACGAACAAAATCCAAGACAAATTGCGGCGCGCGTTTTATCGCAGCGCCTGAACAACGGAGAATTTACCGAAAATCTCCTCGAAACCGCTCTGGCCACCGCGCGCCTTTCGCCGGCGGATCGCGGCTTGTGCCATGAACTCGTCTGCGGCGTCGTGCGCTGGCAGGCCACGCTCGACCGGCTCATCGCGCGCAAGACCACGCCCGGCCGTGAGCCGCGACCCGCGCTCGTGAATCTTTTGCGCCTCGGCCTCTACCAGATTTTTTGGCTCGACCGCATTCCGCCGCACGCCGCCGTTCACGAAACCGTCGAGCAAGCCAAACGCAGCGGCTACGTCTCGCAATCCGGTTTCATCAACGCGATTCTCCGCGCCTATCTCCGCGAATTTGACGAAGTAAAAAAAATTCTCGCAGACATGAAAGTCTCGCAGCCAGCGCTCGGCTGGTCGCATCCCGAATGGCTCGTGGAACGCTGGCGGAAAAATTTCGGCGACGAAAAAACCCGCGCCCTGCTTGAATGGAACAATACGCCGCCAAAAACTTTTGCGCGCGTGAACATGTTGAAAACCGACGCCACAAAACTCATCGAACGCTGGCGCGAGGAAAATGTGGAATACGATTTTGTCACGCGCGATTGGACGGGAGAAAATCTCGCCTTCGAGTTAAAATCACATCCGCCGCTGAATTCGCTCGGTAGTTTCCGCGCTGGCTGTTTTTATATTCAAGACCCCAGCACCTTGCTCGCCCCTGCTCTGCTCGACGCGCAACCCGGCGAAACCATTTTGGATTTATGCGCCGCGCCCGGCGGCAAGGCTACCTTCATCGCGCAACAGATGAACAACGAAGGTAAAATTGTCGCGCACGACAGCTTTGCTGACCGCTTGAAATTGATCCGCGAAAACTGCACGCGCCTCGGCGTGACGTGCGCCGAACCCACGGCAACTTACAATTTTCAACCCGCAACTTTCGACCGCGTTTTGGTGGATGCGCCGTGTTCCAACACGGGCGTCATGCGCCGCCGCGTGGATTTGCGCTGGCTCATTCAGCCGACGGAAATCGAACGCCTGCGCGTGACGCAACTCGTTTTGCTCAAGCAGGCCGCAACGGTTTTGAAGCCCGGCGGCGTCATTGTTTACAGCACTTGCAGTTTGGAGCCGGAAGAAAACTCCGAACTAGTGCAAGAATTTCTCGCGGCCAATCCAAATTTTAAATTGGAAACCGAACGCCAACTTTTGCCGTTTGCGGACAACGTGGATGGCGCATATGTTGCGCGGCTGAAAAATTTGACCTGAATTTATTTATGGAACTTGATCTGGAAAAAGATTTTGCCGACCGCGCGTATCAATTGCTCGTCAGCCTCGTTACGCCGCGTCCGATTGCTTTGGTGACGACCATCAGCGCGGATGGAAAAGTGAACGCCGCGCCGTTCAGCTTCTTCAACGTCATGGGCGCGAATCCACCCATCTGTGCCTTTGCGCCGAGCGACCGCGAGAATGGTGTGCCGAAAGACACCGCGCTCAACGTCCGTGCCACGCACGAATTTGTCGTGAATCTCGTGGACGAAAAAATTGCCGAGGCGATGAACCAATGCGCCGCGTCGCTGCCGTTCGGTGAAAATGAATTGATGCGCGCCGGACTTACTGCCGCGCCGTGTTCCGTCGTCAAACCGCCGCGCATCGTGGAAGCGCCAGCGAGTCTGGAATGCGTCGAGTGGGGAACTTTGCAAATCGGCGGCAACCGTATGGTGATTGGCTTAATCAAGCGCATTCACCTGCGCGATGAATTGTTTGACGCAGAGAAAAAACGCATCGTGACAGAAAAGTTTTTCCCGATTGGCCGCATGGCGTCGCCGCATTGGTATTGCAAGACCAGCGACCGTTTTGAAATGAAACGGCCGGACTGATTATTTCCAGTCGCCCCAAAACCTTTCAAAGCTCTGCCGCTCACGCGCGAGGCGAATTCCATTTTCGTCATGCCAGCAAATCGCGGCGTGGCCGTGCGAAAATTTGGTTTCCCACGGAAGGTGATACGCACCGGCGTCGAGCCAAAGTAAATGGTCGCCAGCTTTCAAAGAGCGCGGTAGCGGAATCCGCGCCAGCTGGTCAAACGCCATGCACGTCGGGCCGTGGACGACGGTGGACACTTCCGCGCCGCCGCGTTCGGCTAACGGAACGAGCGCGTGCTGCTCCCACACCGACATCAGCGCATTCAGCGTGCGGCCACCGTCGCAGATGAATTGCCGCACGCCGCGGCGTTCTTTCACGTCGAGAATTTTCACCGCGAGCACACCGCTGCCAGCCGAAACGAAGCGCCCATTCTCCAGCCAAATTTCGCGCACATCAGGAAACAATTTTACCGACTGTCGCAAACTTTGCGCGAACGCAACCAAGCCAAACTGGCCGTCATAAATTTTGCCGCCGCGCGTGAGGACATGACGCATGGGAATCCCGCCGCCGATGTCCAAATGCAAGGGGCTAAATTTCGCTACGCGACAAATCTCCGCGACTTCGGCGATGGCGCGCTCGAAGGTCGCCACGGAAGAAATATTCGAGCGCAGATGGAAATGCACTGTTTCCACGCGGGTTTTCGCGCGTTGCAGCTTTTTTAAGGCAACAATGGCTTCGTCCGGCGCAAAGCCGAATTGCGTCGGCAACTGCGGAGTTTCCGGATCAAATTCTTCGCCGGTCAGGATGCGAACACCGCAACACCAATTCAGTTTTTTGGCGTGCGGAAGCAACGCGGCAAGTTCGGCGGGCGAATCGAAGTTGACCGATAGTTCGCGCAGTTCAAATTGCGGCAACCAGTGATGTTTGGCCGGACCATTGACCAAAATATTTTCCGGCGCAAAACCTTCGGCAAGCGCGGCGCGTAGTTCAAATTCGCTGACGACCTCGATGCCGCGACCTTGCTCGCGCCACCAGCGCAGCAGCGGCGCGACGGGCTGGGTTTTAAAGGATAACCAATGGCGGAAAGTAGTTTTTAATTTTGAATTTTTAGTTTTTAGTTGAAAACCGGAGGCGACGAGTGCCGCATCCAGTTCGACGATTCGTTCCGCAATTGGCAGTGCAGAAAAAATATACAGCGGCGTGGGTGCAGAAAGCGAAAGCGCCTCGCGAACGAGGCGCTTCCAGAATTCAATGGTTTCCGGCGCGTGACCGAAATCCAATGAAGCCGGAGTCTTCATGGTGGCGAGTCCGGCACGGACTTCACATGCCCATGATTTGATAGCCGCCGTCAACGTAGATGACTTGACCGGTGATGCCCGCACCGCCGTCGCTGGCGAGAAATACGCCGGACGCACCAAGTTCCTCCGTCGTGCAACTGCGCTTGAGCGGCGCGTGGGCTTCGTAATGTTTCATCATGTCGCTAAATCCGGCGATACCGCGCGCGGCCAACGTCTGCACCGGACCAGCGCTGATGCAGTTCACGCGGATTTTCTTCGGACCCAAATCGTAGGCGAGATAACGCGTGCTGGCTTCGAGCGCAGCTTTGGCAACGCCCATGACGTTGTAATGCGGCACGACTTTTTCCGCGCCGTAATAACTCATCGCCACGATGCTACCGCCATCAGTCATCAACGGCGCCGCGCCGCGCGCGAGCGCGACGAGCGAATACGCGCTGACATCGTGCGCCACGCGAAACGCTTCGCGGCTGGTGTTCACGAATTCACCTTCCAGCGCATCTTTCGGCGCGTAAGCAACCGAGTGGAGCAACAGATTTAATTTCCCGAATTTTTCGCCGACGGCTTTGAAGACGCTCGCGATGTCTTCGTCCTTCGTCACGTCGCACGGCAAAATCAAAGTGTCCGCGCCGAACGTGCCGGCGAGTTCCTCGACGTTGTCCTTGAGGCGTTCGCCTTGATAAGTGAACGCGAGTTTCGCGCCTTCCTTGGCCCACGCCTGCGCGATGGCCCACGCGATGGAACGTTTGTTGGCGACGCCGAAGACAATCCCAGTTTTTCCTGCGAGCAGCATAATTTTGAGTTTTGAATTTTGAGTTTTTAGTTCAGGAACTTGCCGACAGTATAATTAAAAACTAAAAACTAAAAACTAAAAACTTTCCACAGCCTCGACTCGCGCGTGGAAAATAATTATTCTGCCGCGATGGACACCAATGTCATTGCCGACGGCCTCATCCAGTATCTGATGCTGGTCGCGCTGCTGACCTTTCACGAATACGGTCACGCGTGGACGGCGTGGAAATGCGGCGACGACACCGCGCGTCTGCAAGGCCGCGTCTCGCTGAATCCCGTCGTGCACATTGATCCCATCGGCACGGTGCTGCTGCCATTGCTGATGATTTTTATGCCGGGCGCGGGAAGATTTCTGATTGGCTGGGCAAAACCTGTGCCGGTGAATCCTTACAATCTTAACCACCCAAAACGTGACGACATTCTTGTGACGATGGCCGGGCCGGCCATGAATTTAATTCTCGCCGTTGGTCTCGTGGCTTTGGCGCGCGTCGGCGTGATGCTCCATTCCGGCCAGATGATTGATTTTTGTATTCAGGCAGCGGGGTTAAGCCTGATTCTTTGCTTCTTCAACTTGATTCCCGTTCCACCGCTCGACGGCTCGCACGTCATGCGCGTCGCAACCGGCATGAGCGATGAAACCTACGCCAACTTCGCGCGCTTCGGCTTCATCATCATTATCGTGCTGCTCCAAATTCCGCCGGTGCGAATGGCGCTTGGCTTTGTGACTTACGGCACGCTGGGACTGCTCGCGCAACTCTTTGGCGTGAATTAAACCTCAATTATCTCGCCCGCAAAACCCTGTTGCCGCAATGCCTCGAACAACACCAGCGCCACGCAATTCGACAAATTCAGCGAACGCGACCCCGCATTAAACATCGGAATCCGCAGCCAGTTCTCACGGTGCAGCTCCAATAATTGTTTCGGCAAACCCGCCGTCTCGCGGCCAAAAATCAGATAATCGTCCTGCGAAAATTTCACGTCGCTGTAATTTTTTCCGCCATTCGATTCGATGAACCACAGCTTTGAAGTCGCCGGAATTTTTTCCGCAAACGCATTCCAGTTTTTCCAGCGATGCCATTCGACCTGCTGCCAATAATCCATGCCCGCGCGTTTGAGTTGCGCGTCGTCCAGCTTGAAACCAAACGGCTCGATGAGGTGCAGCACGGATTTTGTCGCCGCGCACAAACGCGCTACATTGCCCGTGTTCGGCGGAATCTCCGGTTCAAGCAAAACGATGTTCATTTCAATTTTTTAACCCAAAGACGCGAAGTCGCAAAGACGCAAGTTATAAAACCATTGCCAACATTCACTCTTCTGCCTCTACTTGGTTTCGCAACTTGGCGACTTTGCGCCCTTGCGATGAATAATAAACTTTCCACAAAACCAATCCATGCGCGGGCGCGCTCATGCCCGCCACGCGGCGATCCGATTTTTCCAGCATCGTCGCAACTTCGTCCGGCGTAAATTTGCCCATGCCGACTTGAATCAAAGTGCCAACAATGCCGCGACACATCCGATACAAAAATCCGTCGCCTTCGATGATGAAGGTGAGTTGCGCGCCGGATTTTTTGATTTCGCAGCGCGTCAGATTTCGCACCGTCGTCGTGCGTTTGTAACCAGGATTCGCCGCGAAAGATTGGAAATCACGTTCGCCGACAAATAATTTCGCCGCCGCGCGCATCGCGGGAAAATCCAGCTGGCGCGGAACGTGCCAAGCCGTGTGGCGCAACAGCGGATTCATCCCGACCGAACTCCAGACGAAGTAACGATACTGCTTACCGGTCGCGTCGAAGCGCGCGTGAAACTTCGCCGGTTTACGCACGGCGGATTGCACGCGGATGTCGTGCGGCAAAAGCGAATTGATGGCGATGGGCAATCGCGCGGGCGGAATCCGCCGCACCTCGACGGCCGGAACTTCAAAATGCACGACCATGCCGAGCGCGTGAACGCCCGTGTCCGTGCGGCTGGAACTGTGCAAACGCGGCGCGCTCGGAAATAATTTCGCCAGCGCCTCCTCGACACGTTGCTGCACGCCGAGGCCGATGCGCTGCCACTGCCAGCCTTGATAGACCGTGCCGTCGTAGGCGATGACCAGTTTGAATTTAATTAGCGCAGACATTTTTCAGCCACAGATGAAACACGGATTGAACACGGATTCAAAGGCTGGATTTTTTAACAATGTTACGCGATACATTCCATCCGTGTTTGTTCCGTGTTCGATCCGTGGCTAAAACTAAATTCCGTCCAGATAACTTTGCAACAAAATCGCTGCCGCCATTTTGTCCACTTTCTCTTTGCGCTGGTCGCGGCGCACGCCGCCCTGAATCAAAATCCTGTTTGCCTGCGAACTCGTCAGACGCTCGTCCCACAATTTTATCGGCACGGTGATGGCGGTTTTCAAAACGCCGACGAAGGCTTCCACTTTTTGCGCCGCCGGCCCGTAGCTGCCATCCATGTTGCGCGGATTGCCGATGAGAATCAGATCCACTTCCTTCTCGATGAGAATTTTTTTGAGCCGTTCCAAAAACGCCGCGAACGGTTCCGCGAGAATAAATTCCAGCGGCTGCGCGATGGTTTTAGTTTCGTCACTCACGGCGACACCGATGCGCTTGGTTCCGTGATCGAGGGCGAGGATTCGCATGGCGCGCAGTTTTACACAAATGCGGGAAAATTCAATGATGCGAATGAAGCTAAACATTTCTGACACGGATTAACACAGATTGAATCCGTGAAAATCCGTGGAATTCGTGTCTAATTTCTTTTTCCCGCGCGCGTTTCGTGGTTAAATTTTTCCCGCGATGATTCAATATCTCGATTTGCTCCGGCACGTTCTCGAAAACGGTAAGTTCAAGGCCGACCGCTCTTTGATCTTATCTGTGCTGGCTTGTTGGTTAATGAGCCTTTCTATCGTTTCTGTCATCAACATCAACTCATAGACGCCAATTCGTCCTTTATAACCACTACCAGAACAACTCGGACAAAGAGTTGCTTGGGCTTTGGCATTTAGAAGCTGTTCACCTGTTAAGCTATTGGCTTTA
>CAILDU010000118.1 GCA_903833055.1 uncultured Verrucomicrobia subdivision 3 bacterium
CCGTCGGATTACGTTGCGCAACTTGCGGACTGCCGGCTGTTCGAGCCGCGCAGCATCACGAACGAGGACGCCGAGCGCACGAGCCAGTATCGTTCCGACGCGCAGCGGAAAAATTTAGAAGCGACGGTTGCGGACATGGGTTCGTATCTCACGTCGCTCGAAATGGAATCAACCATCAGCGAATTCGTGCCGGTCGATGTGCCGCGCCTCTCGCAGCTCATCAACAAAAGCAACCAGTTCAACCTCACCACGCATCGTCGCAGCGAGGCGGAAGTCAGCGCGGTGATGAACGATAAAAATTTCGCCGGCTTCAGCGTGCGGCTCAAAGATCGTTTCGGCGACCACGGTTTAATTTCCATCGTCATCGGCGAAAAAGTTGGTGACGTTATGAAGATTGATACCTGGCTGATGAGCTGTCGCGTGTTGAAGCGCGGCGTGGAAGAAGAAGTCTTGAACGAACTCGTGCGGCTGGCGAAAGGGAAAAATTGCACGCGGCTGGAAGGCGTTTACTTGCCGACGCCGAAGAACGATATGGTGCGTGATTTTTACGGCAAAATGGGTTTCACTTTGACCGCTGAATCAGAAACGAAAAGAGAATTTGAATTGAAGCTGGAAAATTTTCAGCCCGCTCAAACTAAAATAAAAGTTATCCGCCGCGCTTATGAACCAAGCTGAAGTTATCGCCAAGTTGCAGACAATTTTCGACACGATTTTTCTGGAGCCCGTCGTGTTGACGCCCGCGATTAGCGCGAAGGACGTGCCGGAATGGGATTCGCTCACGCACATTTCGCTAATGGTATCAGTGGAAAAAGCGTTCGGCGTGCGTTTTCGTGTGGGCGAAGTGGAGAACGCCAAAAACGTCGGTGAATTCGCGGACTTGATTATCAAGCGCAAGTTGGAGCCGTGATTTGCCGGTAGCTTTCCTCGACTTTGCGGTGATTTCAGCTAGAGTGTTTGCGTGAGTTTTGTCGCTGAATTTAATTCCCTGCCGCTGGCTGCGCTTGTCAAAAAATCCCTCGCCACCAGCGCGTCCGCTGCGCGCGAGGCCGCCACGAAAGATAAATTTTCCCTCGCCGATTTCGCCGCGCTGATTTCGCCCGCCGCCGGCGAAAATCTTGAAGCGCTCGGCCAGCGCGCGCATACGATGACGCAGCAACGCTTCGGCAAAACCATCCGGCTCTTCGCGCCGCTGTATCTTTCCAACGAGTGCGTGAACAATTGTTCTTACTGCGGATTTTCGCGCGACAATCCGATTTTGCGCGTCACGCTTTCTATCGAAGAAGTTTTGCGCGAGGCGGCGGAATTAAAAGCGCAGGGCTTCCGCAATGTTTTGCTCGTCGCGGGCGAACATCCGAAATTTGTTTCCAACGGTTACATGCGCGACTGCATCGCCGCGCTGCACGCCGATTGGCCGAGCGTTTCGCTCGAAGTCGGGCCGATGGAAACGGAAGAATATCTGCCGCTCGTCGCGGCGGGCGCGGATGGCCTCGTTGTTTATCAGGAAACTTACGACCGCGATGTTTACGCGCAGATGCACACCGCCGGACCGAAACGGAATTTCGACTGGCGGCTCGAAACGCCGGAGCGCGCTTACGCCGCCGGTTTTCGCCGGCTCGGCATTGCGCCGCTCTACGGTTTGGCCGACTGGCGTTACGAAGCGTTGAGTTTGGCGGCACACGCGGATTATTTGCTGCGCCATTGCTGGAAAGCGGCCGTGACGATTTCGCTGCCGCGCTTGCGTCCGTGCGCGGGCGAGTTCGAGCCGCTCACGCATATTTCCGACCGCGAGCTGGCGCAACTTATTTGCGCATTCCGCATCATGTTTCCCGATGTCGGCATCGTTCTTTCCACGCGCGAGACGCCGAAGCTGCGCGATGGCTTGATTCCCTTGGGCATAACGATGATGAGTGCTGGCGCGCGCACCGAGCCGGGCGGTTACACCGGCGCGGGCAAAGAAAAAATCCATCACACCGAACGCGGCATCATCAAGGAAATCGCTTCGGGCGCGAGCGAATGGGCGCCGCAGGAAAATCGGCCGACGAATGCAACCGGCCAATTCAACATCGGTGACGAACGTCCGCCGCAGGAAGTGGCGGAACTCATCCGCAAACTCGGTTACGAGCCGGTGTGGAAAGATTGGGACGCGGCGCTGACGATGTGAAAATAATTTCCAAATGAAAATAGACAAATCGTAATTGAGAATCAGGTCTAGATTTTTAATGGGTTTGTTTATCGTCTTTTTTGTAATTCCTTTACTGGCTGCATTTCTACTGCCGTCTTTGGCTTCAACTGGAAAGCCAACACTCAAGCAACTCGCTTATCGCGGATGTTTGACTTATGTTCGGTTCGTTAATTCTGCCGCTACGAATAATCAATTCACACTTGATGTCTCAAAGCTGTTTAATAAAAAAACTCCAAGCAGCTACCAATCATACGGGCTTTTACATTTAATTTTTTCAGCAGATAATTTGGCAAAAAGAGGTGAGGACTATTTTATTAAAACCAACTGCAACACTGACCGGGCTCGACTTTCTGGACCATGTTGGGTGTTAGTCCAAGCACTGGTTTGAGTTTATGTTTTCGTTGTTTCTTTGTCATTTCCCAGTGGAGGGAGGGCGAAGCCCGACCGGAGCTGGGAATGGACAGCTTCGCGCCGCAAACATCGCCGGGCTCTCATA
>CAILDU010000119.1 GCA_903833055.1 uncultured Verrucomicrobia subdivision 3 bacterium
GCGATCGCATTGCGGAACAGTTGAACAATCGTCCTCGGTTAAGACTAGGCTTTAAGACCCCCAACGAAGTCTACTACTAACATCACTACTTTTGTCGCACTACAAATGTGAAACTAAACTGCCGGCTACTGTGCTTGTGGCTTCGCTGATAAAACATAATCAATACTCTTTGCCTTTGGTGGGAATGTCAAATTCACCAATGTATTCGAGCCACTATCTAGGTGTGCTGAAAACCAAACTCCATCCAAGTCCTGCCGAGCACCATCATGTCCAACTGCGTGTAATGGCTTGCCTTGTGGTAAAACGTCGTATCGGCCATGAAACCGAACATATAGCTCGGTATATGTGCCACTGCCTTCCGCACACATCCCAAGATGGCTGTATGTTTTCTCCCAAGCGCCCGTGAATAGTCCAACCTTTGCTGGAACCTTGGCAAAATGAAAAGAGCCGGTCTGGTCTGTCACTGCCTCGTCGCTTCCATGCGTGCCGGAATCGCTGTCATACCAATCACGGCTAACTTCGAGGCCGCTCATGGGCGCACCGCTCTGGTCAATGACTCGTATGCTAGCAGGAGGAGATGAAAAATCTCGTGGCGTCGAAAGACATCCTCCGACAAACAGTAAACCGCCAGCAAAAACAACCGCGACTGGACTCATTAAAATGAACTTGGTGTATGTGCGCATGATGGCAAAGGCAGCCTAACCTATTGTTAGGCTTTGTTATGGAAAAGTAGGGTTGGCAGGGTCACGCTCAGTTTCTTCATTATAAATAAATGTTACATCCACGGACCTTTCAAAATCAGGAATGAAATCACTCGGCGGTTTTAAGAACTTTCTTATCCAGAACTGTTTTGAGAAAGACACAAGTTGAGGGGCAGAAAAATTGACAAACACCCTTCGCTCTGTCGAATACACCTGCCAGTTATGATAGGCTGTGTGATAAATCAAAATCGTAACACTACCGTTTTCTCCAAGATGTTCATTGCTTAGCTTGCTTACAGTGCTGCTAAAATCAGCCACAATGGCTTCAGGTTTTCGCGAGTCATCCGATGTAAAGGCAAAGTCACCGAGAGAGGTTTTAAGAATAAAAAATGCGGTTTTTGTTTGGCTGATTTTAATAATCCCCAAATCATTATTTGTATAATCAATCACCACGCTACCACCGCTGATTTTGTGAATCACTCCAGTTTGGTTTTTTATCGTCCTTTTAGTCACACACCCTGCCAACAGACATGATGCCACCAATAAATATATCGTTATGCCAGCCAGAGAAAGGGTGTGGGTCTTCATGGATATGTGCGTCGCGCTGTTAAACTAGTTAGCAGTTTTAAGTTTTGTGGCTATCCGCTGTTCTCATATTCCGAACGCTATTTCCGCCCCGTCCGCGTGTCGAGCCGAAACTCCGGCAAGGCCGCGCCCCACAAAGCGCCAGAGGACTGGCGCACTCCAAGACGCTTCGCGCATTTCGGGAGCATCGGTCAACGCGTCAGCGTCTTGGAGTGCGGCAGCCCTCTGCCGCTTTTCCCGCGCGCCTGCGAAGTCCAATTGAAAAATCGCGCGAAATAATTCCCGCGTTCCGACTTTCATTATTCGAATCCACCTTGGCGCACTTGGCGTCTTGGCGGTTTAGTCCGTTAAGACAGTTTTCCGTAACGCCGGATTTCCGGCCAAATCCACGCGACGGCGAGCACCACTAGAATCGTCCCGATGCCGCCGGTCACGGTGGATACAATCGCGCCCGTCGCTTCCTTGCCGCCCAAAACCGTCGGCGTCGTGAACAGCCAGGCCACGATGCCCGACCGGAAGCCGCCGAGTTCGTTCGACGTGCCGATGAAGAGCGCATTGACCGCCGAGACGCGCCCGCGCTTCTCGTCCGGCGTCAGGATTTGCACGAGCGTCTGCCGCACGATGACGCTCACGTTGTCCACCGCGCCCGCCAGCGCGAACATCGCGAACGCAAACCAAAACCAAAACGCATTGGGCAGCGTGAACCAGTGTCCGAAACAATTTTGATTCGCAATGCCGAACAGAATTGTGGTCACGCCGAAAATCGCGACGGATAAAAGCATTGCGCGCCCGGCCTTTTGCAGCGGCGGACGGTGCGCGATGATAAACATGCAAGCGACCGCGCCGATGGGCATGGCGTTTCGCAACCAGCCGTAACCGCCCGCGCCGACGTGATAAATGTCATACGCAAACATTGGCAGAATCGTCACCGCGCCGCCGAGGAACACGGCGAACATATCCAGCGTGATCGTGCCGAGGATGATTTTGTTGTGAAAAACAAAGCGGAAACCTTCAACCAGATTTTTGGCGGAGACCGGCTCGGCGGGTTTGACCTTGTGGATGTGTTTAATGGGCGCGACGAGCGCGAAGCAAAGGATGGACGCGAGAATGTTGAACGCATAAACCGGCCACGCCGTCGCGTGTTCTTCCGCGTGCGGCGTCATGGCGATGACCGCGCCAAACGCCGTTGGACCGAGGACGCAGGACATTTGAAACGCGCCGCTGTTGAACGTGACGGCGCGGGCGAGTTGATTGCGCGGGACGAGGCTCGTCACGAATGCCGCGCTTGCCGGCCAGAGAAATGTCCGCGCCGCGCCGATGACGACGAGCGAAAGGTAAATCCAGATGACGTGTAGCGCGAAATACGATGCCAGCGCGAGTCCCAAACTGGCCGCCGCCAGAATGAGGGTTGAGCACAGGACGATTTTTTTCCGGTTAAAAATATCGGCGACGTGCCCGGCGGGAATCGTGCAAAGAATCATCGGAATCATCAGCGACAATCCGACAAACGCCAGCGACAGCGCCGAGTGCGTGCGCCGGTAAAGTTCCCAGTCAATCGCCACGACGAGCATCTGCTGGCCGAGCGACGCGACGAAACGTCCGATGAGATAGCGCGTGTAATCCGCGTAGCGCAAAACGGCGTAGGGACTTTCGCTCGCCGCGCCGGAACTTTTGGGCGAAGGCGAGTCGGGCAAATTTTCTGGTGATTCTTCGTCGTGCATGAAACGTGGCGGGCAATTTACCGCAAAACGGCGCGCGGTCTAGTTTTGACGTGATTAAAAATTGTCGCGCGAAACTGCTTTGCGATAATTCCAGTTGTGCCAGAATCAATCCGCATGGATGAGTCAAACGGAAACGCTCCCAAACGAAATTACCAGTGGCCGTGGTTTGCGGCGGCGGCGATTTTAGTGTTCGTCGTGATAGCGGTTTTGTGCGTGGCGAATGCCGCGAAGCGAGTGGAGCAGCAACGCGACTTCGCGCCGCTGCCGTCGAGTGCGCCCACGCGCTAGAATTACAGGTCGTGCGGCAAGGGCGAATCTGGCGCCGCTTCCTTTTTTTCACCCGTCAAGATGGGTAGCAGGGAAATTCCCGTGAAGTTGTCCGCCGGTTTTACAAACGCGATGTTCAGAGCGGTCGGCGCCAAATCTATCGCGCTCCACGCCGCGTGGTTGACGCGACCGGCGGGAATGGTCCCCGGCCAATTCACAATCATCGGCAACGCCGCAGGTTTATTTGCATTGCGGAAATCAGCGGACGGCAAAAGGAAGTTGAGGTTGGTGTTCGCAAACTTCTCCGGCGCGGAACTGGCGGTGAAAAATACGGCGACATTGTTCGTCATGCCCAACGTCTTCAACTGCTCGAACAATTTGCCGATGCCGGCGTCGAGGCGCGTGATGAGCGCGGCGCGGTTCTTCGCGGCCTGCGGCCATTTTTCTTCGGTGAACGGCGCGTCGCTTGGCACGGGAAAATCATCCGCGCCAAGAGTAGCGGAACGCGGCATTGGAAAATTCACGAGCAGAAAGAACGGGCGGTAGTGGCTGGCGGCGTCCGGCGCGTTGACGCGGACGAAGTTGTTCATGGCATTGATAAATAGCTCCGGCAGATACACGCCTTTCTTGCCGCCCGTGTTGGCGTAAATCATTTCCTTACCCATGAAGGCGATCATGCGGCTGTTGGTGAAATCAAAAATACTATTCGGCGCGTAACGCCAGAGCGCATCGGCAAAATAATTCTGCGCCGATGCGTCGTCCAGAAAACCGGCAAACTCGTCAAACCCTCGTGTCCACGGCTGATTGCCGCCATTCCATTCGCCAATGAGGCCGGTGTGATAACCGTTTTGCTGGAGACGTTGCGCGAGGTTGAGTTCACCGTTCGTCGGTGCAGAATTATTTCCGGCGAGCAATTGCACGGTGGTCGCCGCGCTGTCCGCGCCGCCGGTGTAATGCGTGAAACGGATGCCGTCCGCCGCGAGCCGGTCGAGGTTCGGCGTCTGAAAATTCGTCTGGCCGTAGCAGCTCAAATCGCCGCGCGCGAGGTCATGGCACTGGATAAAAATAATGCTGGGCAGTCGCGGTGGCGGAGTCGCGGTGGCGGGCGCGACGTTGGTGAGCAGCGCGGCGAGATCGGCGTGCGCGGTGAAAACGGCCGACAACGCGGCGAGCAAAGGGAGAACGCGGTTAAGTTTCATCTGTGAGCTTTGATTCTGTCCGGCGCGGCGCGTTCAAAGCAATTCTTTTTAACAATGGCCGTTTGCGTAATAAACTCCGCCAGTTTGAAATTGTGGTTTCGCGGTTGCTGATTATTCTGCGGCCAGAAAACAAGTTGGTCGCGGTAGTGAATCCCAAATGATTGAAGTCATAAAGAAATATCCGGTGATCATCGTTGCCTGCATCCTGTGGATTATCCTTGGAAGCGCGCCGATTGTGTTTTCGAGTCCGCCGCTGCCGACATTTGATTTTTTTGGTGGGCATCCGCTGTGCCAGTTGGCCGGCAAAGCCTTGCTGCTGTGCCTGCTCGCTGCCCTGATCGGCTTCATCTGGCGCTTCGACCCGGAGCCGTTCAAAACCAAAGTGGTGCGCTACCTTGGCTTTGCCCTCGTGACCGCTTTGTTGGCCGATCATCATTATCACGCGGTGGATTTCTACCACATGGATTGGCAAATCCACCAGTTCGGCGGCATTCTTATGCACACTTGGCCGCCGCCCGACATCTACCGGTTTTTGCCGGAAGGCACACTGTGGTGGATGACGTTTGGCAATGGCGATTTGGTTTTTTCATATCTGGCATATCGCTACTTTTTTACGTTCCTATTGTGTCTGTCTATTTACCGGCTGGCGCGCTGCTACCTGCCCGCGCCAACGAGTATTTTTGTGGTGTTCGTTTATGGCGCGTTCTATCCGCTGTCCACGCGCTATAACAGCGGCAATTTGCTCGACCCCATGTCGCACCTCGTGATGTTGACGGCATTTTATTACTGTCGGCAGCGCCAGTTCTGGTCTTTTTTCTGGCTGTTCGTGCTGGGCGTTTTCATCAAGGAAACCATGTTGTTGCTGGCGCCGTGTTATTATCTGATGAATCTGGAAACGGTCAGCCTGCGCGAAAAGCGCACTTGGCAACAATTCATTCTGTTGGGCGCGACCGGCATGGCCGTGTTCTTCGCCTGCCGCCTGCCGTTTAATTTTAATTACAACACCAGCACTCTAAACAACACGCCGGAGTCCATGATTTACGCCAATCTAGGATTTGCCCGCGCCCAGATGACCAGTCTGGTTCCGGTCTTTGAACGCTATCTGCATCCATTGCTTTTTCTGCTCATGTGGTTACCGTTGCTGGTGTGGCAACGGCGCCGACTGCCCGCATCGCTGTTCTGGACCGCGCTCTATTTCACGACCGCACTCTATCTCACGAACTTATTTTTTGGGTGGAACTACGAATCCAGAAACTTCGTTCCGGGCCTGATTCTGCTTGTGATTTGCACGTTATTCATCCTGACCGATTGGGTGAATGAAGCTGCCGAATCTGACACCTGACTGAATAGCATTTCAATTCGTCTTCTTACCGAACGCCGGCTCCAAAGGAATTTTTATTGCGACGAGAAAACTGGGAATAGTTGCGAGAATGACCCACACAAAAAATATTTTGTAGCCGAGCTGCGATTGCAACCAGCCACTCCACAGGCCCGGCACCATCATGCCCAGCGCCATAAAACCGGTGCAGAGCGCGTAGTGCGCGGTCGCGTGCGCACCGCGCGCGAGATAAATCATGTAGAGCATGAAAAATGCGAAGCCGAAACCGTAGCCGAATTGCTCGGCGGCGATGCCCGCGCCGATGGCAAAAAGATTTTGTGGCTGCGCGGCGGCGAGCCAGACGAACACCGCATCCGGTAGATGAATCGCCAGCAGCATCGGCCACAGCCAGAATTTCAAGCCGCGCTGCGCAATCACAAAACCGCCGAGCAGCCCGCCCGTGATGAGCGCGATTAAGCCGACGGTGTTGTAAATAAAACCAACTTGCGCGTTGGTCAGGCCGAGACCGCCGTGCGTTTTTGCGTCGAGCAGAAACAACTGCGTCACCGGCATCAACTGCGCTTCGCCGAAGCGATAAATCAGCAGGAATAGCAACGCGATTCCGATGTTTGGCTTTTGAAAAAATGCGGTGAAGGTTTTGGAAAATTCACTGCGAAATTTTTTACTGCCGACGACAATTGGCTGATCGTTGGCCGGTCGCGGCAAAATCCAGCGATGATAAATTGCCAGCAACAAAACAATCGCCGCGACGAGTCCGAAAACCAAAGACCACGCGCCAGAAAAGTTATTCGACTGCGCTGCTAAAATTCCCGCGAGAATGACGAGTTGACCTTTCGCCAAAATTCCGGCGACGCGATAACACGTCGTGCGAATGCCATTGAACCAAGCCTGATCGTGTTCGGTCAGCGCGAGCAAATAAAAGCCGTCCGCCGCGACATCGTGCGTGGCGGAGGCGAACGCGAGCAGCCAGAAAAACGCCAGCGTGGCCGCGAGAAAATGCGTCGTCGTCACCGCGAGCGCCACGCCCGCGAGCGCCGCGCCCACGAGAATTTGCATCGTCCAAATCCACACGCGCCGCGTTTTTAGAATGTCCACCGCCGGACTCCACAGCGGTTTGATGACCCACGGCAGGTAGAGTAGGCCGACAAAAAAAGTGTTCTGCGCGTTCGGCACGCCGAGGTTTTTGTAGAGCACGAGCGACACCGACATCACCAGCGCGTAAGGCAAACCTTCCGCGACGTAAAGCGTCGACACCCACGACCACGGTGAAGTTTTTTTAGGCGCGGCCATTTTATTTTTTGGCGACCGGAACAAAAACCGCCGTCACGGGAAAATGATCGGTGAACTCATATTTCTCCGCGCCTTTGCCGTGCATGTGTGGTTGCACAGAAACTTTCTCAAATTTCAAACCCGCTTCACCCTTCAGCATCGCCTCGGAAAAAACAATGCGGTCATACGCTTTGCCGTTGGCGTGCGTGCGGAAGCTGCCGCCCGTTACCTGAAACGAATCGCGCATCACTCCGGCAGGTTGTGCGAGCAGCGCGACGGAGGCGTTCGTGTCGCCCGGCGCTTTCGCCTCGTTAAAATCGCCGAGGATGACAATGTTCGCCCGCGGATTTTTGGCGAGCCGCCCATCCGCCCATTTTTTCAGCGCAGTGTTTTGATCCTGCTGTTCAAGCTTCGCGTATTTGCCGATGGGCCGACGCAAGTGGACGATGCAAATTTCGAGCGACGTGAGATTATTTGTGAGCTTCACGACCAGATGTTTCGACAACGCTTTGTCCAACTCCGGGTCGCGTCCGGGTTTGCCGGTGATGCCCCAGCCCTGACTCAAATCCACCACCGCCGCGACCGCTTCCTCCGTGTAATTATCTTTTGTGTCCGTGAACACTGGCTGAAAAGTGTGGTGATAACGTGCCGCCGCGATTTGCGAAAGATAAACCGTCTCACGCGCGCCGCCAATTTCTTCGAGACCAACAAACAATGGCGCATTCGTCGGCCACAGCCCGACGAGGTTTTGCGCCTTGCGCCAGTAATCCGGTGCCGTCTGCGGCTGGCCGAGCGCCATCTTCGTTTCGCCGCCACCAAAAAACGCGTAGCAATTTAGCGTCGTAAGAAAAACTTTTCCGTTCTGCGCCAGCGCGGAAAACACCGTTGCCGAAAGCAAAAATAAAATGGCAATGCGACGTTTCATCGCGAAACTTTACGGTGCGCGCCCAACTAAGGAAATTTTTTTCTTCGTTTCCTTCACGGCGCGGGCGCGGCACAATCGGAACGTGATTGGCGCATTACTCAACGCCCTCGGCATTTTACTCGGCGCGATTTTTGGTCTGCTTGGGCGCGGTCAGTGGTCCGCCCGTGCGCAGAACCAGATCAAATCGCTCCTTGGCGCATTCACCGCGCTCTGCGGCCTGCAACTCATCTGGCAAAATGTCGGCGGCAATTTTACATCCGTCCTCAAACAACTTTTTCTCGCTGTGCTTGCCCTCATGCTGGGCAATCTGCTGGGCAAAATTCTCGGTCTGCAAAAATTTTCAAACCGGCTTGGTCGTCACGCGGCGACGTTGATTGCCGCCGCCGAAACTTCCACGGCGCGCCCCGCCAGCGGTTTCATTGCTGGAACAATTTTGTTTTGCGCCGCACCGATGGGAATCATCGGCGCGGTGACGGATGGCTTGTCGGATTTTTTTTATCCGCTCGCGCTTAAAGCCGTAATGGACGGATTGGCGACGATGAGTTTTGTAAAAATATTTCGCTGGCCGACGGCATTGGCGGCGGCTCCGGTTTTCTTTTTTCTCAATGACATCGCACTCGCCGTCCACACCTTCGCGCTGCCGTGGTTGGACGCGCATCATGCGCTGCACACCGTCCACGTCACCGCCGGTTTAATCATTTGCGCGATGACGCTGGTGGTGCTGGAAGTGCGACGCGTGGAGCTGGCAAATTATCTGCCCGCGCTTGTCGTCGCGCCACTCTTGACGTGGCTGTTCGCCTAATAAGATTTGCAAACTATGTTCCATTGCAATAACTTGCCGCGTGAGGCGCAAGCGAAAGTTGTCTCTGCATGAAAGGCGAATCCGTTTCTTCACCATCTTTTTCGGAGCCGTGATGGTGCTGACGGTGCTCGCGGTTTTGTATTTTTTGAATCGCCCGCAACACTTCGGAAATTAATTTCAATCGCGCCAATCCCTTTGGCATTTTCTTGGTGAGCCGTTACGATGTTGACCGATGTCTGATGTCCAAATCATGCGCCTAGCTCTTCGCCTTGCTCGGCGCGGCTATGGCGCAACTTCGCCGAATCCGCTGGTCGGCGCGGTTTTGGTGAAAGACGGAAAAATCATCGGGCGCGGCTGGCACCGGCGCGCCGGTTTGCCGCACGCGGAAATTGAAGCGTTACTTGACGCGCAAAAAAACGGCAACGCCCCGCGCGGCGCAACGCTTTACGTCACGCTGGAACCGTGTTGCACCCACGGGCGCACGCCGCCTTGCACAGACGCAATTATTTCTGCAGGAATAAAAAAAGTTGTTGTCGGTGCGACCGACCCGAATCCACAACACGCGGGCAAAGGTTTTAAAATTTTGCAACGAGCAGGAATTGAAGTTGTTCACAGAATCTTGGCCGAGGAGTGCGCAAAAATAAACGAAGCGTTTAATCATTGGATTTTTCAGCGCACACCGTTTGTCACGGTGAAGGCGGCAATGACGCTGGATGGAAAAATTGCGACGGCGAGCGGCGAATCCAAATGGATCACCGGCGAAAAAGCCCGCGCGCACGGCATGAAATTGCGGCAAGGCAGCGACGTCATTCTCGTCGGCATCAATACGATTCTGGCGGATGACCCAAGTTTGACGTTTAGAAAAAAGCGGAAAGTGGAAAGCGGAAAGCGGAAACAACTACGCCGGATTATTTTGGATTCGCAGGCGCGGACGCCGTTGACCGCCAAAGTTGTGGTCGATAAATTTGCCGCGCTGACCACGATTATCGTCAGCAAAGACGCGCCAAAAATGCGCGTGACCGCGCTTTCTAAAAAAGCAAAAGTCATTATCGCGCCGTCGGCCAACTCAAAATTAAAAATTAAAAATTCAAAACTAAATTTGCGCTGGCTGCTAAAAAAACTTGGCGCAGAAAACGTCACGAGCCTGCTGGTCGAAGGTGGCGGCGAGGTGAATGCGTCGTTTCTGCTCGGCGGATTGGCGCAACGCGTCGCGTTTTTTTATGCGCCAAAAATTCTGGGCGGGCGCGACTCGCGCAAAGGCGTTGCTGGCGACGGCGCGGAAAAGTTAAGCAAAGTTGTCCAGCTTCGCGAAGTCGAGTGGCGCAAACTGGGTGAAGATTTGTTGCTGACGGCGCGGGTCGGTTAATTGCAAAATCATCTTATGTTCACCGGCATTGTCGAAGAAGCGGGCGTGATTGAAAAAATCACGCCGACAAAAAAGTCCATTGAGTTGACCGTGCGCGCGGGTGTGTGCGGCCGCGGCTTGAAAATCGGCGCGAGCGTGGCGGTCAACGGCTGCTGCCTCACGGCGGTAAAAATTTCGGTGCTCGGCAAAGCAAAATTAATTCAGTTCGATTTGTTGCAGGAAAGCTGGCAGCGGACGAATTTTCAATTCGCCAAAGTGGGTTCGCTCGTGAATCTCGAACGCTCGTTGCGCGTGGATGGCGAACTTGGCGGGCATTTTGTGACCGGCCATGTGGACGGTCTCGGCAAAATTATCAAGTGGGAGCGCGTGGGCAAAGATCACGTTCTCGATATTTCTGCGCCGTCGGAAGTAATGCGTTACGTTGTTCACAAAGGTTCGATCACGGTGGACGGCATCAGCCTCACCGTCGCTGCCGTGGCGAAGAAAAGTTTTCGCATCTGGATTATCCCGCATACGTTTGCCGCGACGGCCTTGCGCGAACGAAAAGTGGGCGCCGCCATGAATTTAGAAGCGGATTTGCTCGGCAAATATGTTGAGAAATTTCTTTCCGCGCGTCGCACAAACGTAACCTCATTGCCATGCGGATGTAATCTAGTTTTGCCAGATTGTTAACGTGAATCAGACACCCGAATCCGTCCGTCTGCTCGTCGGCGCTTCCGAACAATACGCCGCGCGGATTGCCCGTCGCCCGGTTGAAATCGAGGCCGCGCAGCAGTTGCGCTTTCAAGTTTTCAATCTGGAACTCAACGAAGGTCTGGCGCAATCCTACGCGACTGGCCTGGACGCCGATCCGTTCGACGCGGTTTGCGACCACCTGCTCGTCGAGCATCTCGCCACGCAACAAATTGTCGGCACTTACCGTTTGCAGACCGGCCGCAACGCCGCGAAAAATCTGGGTTATTACTCCGCGCAAGAATTTGATTTCACCGCGTTTGAGCCGATGCGAAATGAAATTATTGAACTCGGTCGCGCGTGCGTGCATCGCCAGCATCGTAATTTAATCGTGCTCGGTCTGCTGTGGAAAGGCATCGCCGATTACGCGAAAGAAAATGGCGCGCGTTATCTTATCGGTTGCAGTTCGCTGACGTCGCAGGACGCGGCGGTCGGCGCGGCGGCCTACACGGAACTGTGCCGCAAAAAATTTCTGGCCGACCAGCCATGGCGCACGAAGCCGACGGCGGCGTTTGAATGTCCGCTCGACCGGTTGGCAGAAGCGGAAGTAAAAATTCCGAAACTGCTCCGCGCGTATCTGACCATCGGCGCAAAAATTTGCGGCGCGCCCGCGCTCGACCAGCAGTTCGGCACGATTGATTTTCTTACACTGCTTGATTTGGCGGCAATGCCGGCTGGCGCGCGCGAACGATTTCTCGGTTGACCTTGCGGCGATTCACGTTTGAAATCCGCGCATGATATTCCGTGTTGCGGGCAGACTGGTTTGGCTGGTGGTGGCAGTTAGCTCGGCGCTCTTCGATTATTTTTTCGACGTCTTTCTGAATGCGCCCAAAGACCTGCGCGCTGCGCGGGCCGCGTGGCTGCAGCGCACCGCGCGCGCCCACCTAAAAATTTTTGGCGGCTCCGCCACGGTTTCCGGCGCCATTCCGACCAGCGGATTGCTCGTTTCAAACCATTTGAGTTACCTCGACATCGTGGTAATTTGCTCTGTCGCACCAGCGGTTTTTGTCTCCAAAGCGGAAGTGCGCCACTGGCCGGTTTTTGGCCGGCTGGCGACGCTGGGCGGAACTATTTACGTCCAACGCGAACGTCGCACCCACGTCGGCGCGGTGAACGATGAAATTGAAAAAGCCTTGGCGGACGGTGCGTTGGTGGTGATTTTTCCAGAAGGCACGAGTTCCAATGGCGATACCATTTTACCTTTTCGCGCCCCGCTGCTCGAACCGGCCTTGCGCGGCGGTTGCGAAATTTCCATCGCGTGTCTGCGCTACGAATTGGATGATGGCGACCCGAAAACGGAAGTCTGTTACTGGGGCGACCACAGTTTTTTCCCGCACCTGCTGAACCTGCTTAGGAAAAAATCTGTCCGCGCAAAACTGTGTTTCGGAAAATTTAACCGCACGACGGATGACCGCAAGGAATTGGCGCAGCAACTCCAAGCCGCTGTTTCAGAATTAAAGGAACAAACCGCGAAATAATTTTACCAATTCACCGGCACGGTCAGTTTTTTACCAAAGCGATTGTTGTAATGAAGCTGTTTGTGGTGCGCGCCGTATTCGTGGACGAGCTTCGTGATTTTCACGTCGTAGCAGCAGTATTCCGCGATTTCCGCGAGTTTGCCTTGCCGGAACCATTCAATCGCCTGCAAACCTTCCGCCGTTTTCTCCACGCCGAAAGTCGCCGTCGCAATGGAATCGAGCGAGAGTCGGTGACCAAGTTTTTCGTTCAGCACGACGAGCATATCGAGCGTTGGAATTTGAGTCAGGTCGAGTGCGGAATAGCCGTGCAACACTTCGTAATCGAATCGCAGATTGTTGAAACCAACCACGAGATCGGCGCGTTGCAGTTCGTTGATCAAGTCATTCACCTGCGGCTCGCCGTAGATTTTATATTCGCCGCGCGCGGTGCTGTAAGTCACGCCGATGCTCATGCCCATCTTGGAAATGTTGCCCCAGCCGCCAACTTCATCGGCGGACTTCTGCGTTTCCAAATCGAAATAAACAATGTTTTTGGCCACGCTCAAATTTACGATTTACGATTCATGATTTACGAGCCTATATTTCGCGCATGGCTTTGACTCCTTCCACCATGTTGCCGCTCGGCACGAGCGCGCCTGATTTCAAGCTGCCGGACACGGACGGCAAAATTGTTTCGCTCGCCGACTTCAAGGACAAGGTCGCGCTCGCCGTGATTTTCATGTGCAACCATTGTCCCTATGTCATCCATATTCGCACCGGACTCGCACAGCTTGCGCGTGACTACGCGCCCAAAAATGTGGGCATCATCGGCATAAATTCCAATGACGCAAAAAATCATCCTGCCGACAGTCCGGCCAAAATGAAGGAAGAAGTGAAAACCGCCGGCTACATTTTTCCGTATCTTTACGACGAAACGCAGGCCGTCGCCAAAGCCTATCGCGCCGCCTGCACGCCGGACATTTTTCTTTTTGATCGAGGTCGTCGCTTGGTTTATCGCGGGCAATTTGACGCGAGCCGTCCGGGCAATGGCATTCCGGTGACTGGAAAAGATTTGCGCGCCGCGTTCGACGCCGTGCTCGCGGGAAAATCAACTTCGGAATTTCAAGTCGCCAGCATCGGCTGCAATATCAAATGGAAAGCTGGCAACGAACCTGATTATTTCTGATGAACCACAAACACAAAAAACACACGAAAGAATCACAAAGCCAATGAACGATTTTTTCGTGTCCCCTTTTCGTTTCGTTTGTGTGTTTCGTGGTTAGAATAATTTCCCATGACCGCTTTCGCCTTTCCCGACTTCGACGGTGGCGGTGTCGGCGCGGACGTTTCTCTTCCCGGCGGAAAAATAATTCAAAGGATTTCGCGGCCGCGTTTGTCAGAGTTAGTTAAAGAAACCCGCATGGCCGACGCCGACGCAGAACTGGTGTTGCAAACTCAAAGTGGCAGCCCAGCGGCTTTTGAAACGCTGATTCGCAATCATCAACGCATGATTCACTCGCTGACATTTCGGATGACCGGCTCGCTCGCTGACGCGGAGGATCTCGCGCAGGAGACGTTCATCCGTGCCTACGCGCAAATCGGCACGTTTCGCGGCACGGCGAAATTTTCGACGTGGCTTTACCGCATCGCGATGAACACCTGTCTGAACTGGCGTCAAAGCGAAGCGCGACGTTTTCAACTTCATGCAAACTGCGCCGAGGAAATTTCCGCACAACATCTGAATGGAGAAAATTCTTCCGCCGACACGCAATCAAACCAGCAGGTTCAAGCCGCGTTGCTGAAATTGCCGGCAAAGCAGCGCGCCGCCATTGTGCTGACGATTTACGATGGGTTGAATCACGCCGAGGCCGCACAAATTCTGGGCTGTTCGGAAACCACCGTTTCGTGGCGCGTGTTCGCCGCGCGGCGAAAACTCAAGAACTTGCTTTCCAGAAACGGAGGCGCGTCATGAACGATTTCGAGCTGGAATCAAAATTGAAAAGCCTCCGCGTGCCGGAACGCGCGGAAGATTATTGGAATGATTTTCCAGCACAGGTGCGCGTGAATCTGCGCCGCGCCGCCGCGAAGCCGGTTGCGGAAAATTTCTGGCTGTCGCGACTCGCTTGGGCGGGAACGGGTTTTGCTTTTGCCATCGCGCTGGTTTTGGTTTGTGTCCAGTTTCATCCGCTCCAATCCGTATCGCTCGCCATCACCAAAAATGAACGGCAGTTTCACACGCAACTGGCCCAGTTGGATGCCGGACTTCATGTGCTCATGTTCAATCCGCATGGCATGAGCTATCTGCTTGCCGAAGCAAATTAAAATTATGCCGACGCAAAAAAATCAGCCGCCGACCGTCGAAAATATTTCCACCGCCGCGCCGGAAGTTTTGGAAAATCTCGTGCGTCTCGCCGAGCGCGCGGGCGCGAGCGACATCCATTTGCAGATGCGCGGCAAAATGGCCGAGGTCGGTTTTCGGCTCGACGGCATCATCACGCCCGGACGCGAACTGCCGGCGGAAATCGCCGAGCGCGTTTTTGGCCGCATCAAATTTCTCGCGCGGCTGAAGACGTATCAGGAATCGCTGCCGCAGGACGGCCGTATTTCGTGCGCCGAACTGAAAAGCAAAAACGACATTCGCGTCGCCACTTACCCGACCGTCACCGGCGAAAAAATTGTGCTGCGACTGTTTAATTCTGAAACGGCGAAAACACTGGAGGAATTGTCTTTGCCGGTCGCCGCGAATGCCGAACTGGAAAACTTTCTCCGGCAAACGAGCGGACTGCTGTTGCTCACCGGCCCGGCGGGCAGTGGCAAGACGACCACGATTTACGCGTGTTTGCGGCATCTCGCGGAACTTGGCGGACGCCACATCATCACCGTCGAAGACCCGGTTGAACAGATTGTTTCCGGCACGATGCAGACGGAAATCAACGAAGCCATCGGCCTAGATTTCGCAAAAGCTGCGCGCCATTTGCTGCGCCAAGACCCGCAGGTTTTGATCATCGGCGAGATTCGTGACGAAGCCACCGCGCAACTCGCCGTGCGCGCCGGACTCACTGGGCATCTTGTCATTTCGACGCTGCACGCCGGTTCGTGTCGCGGCGTCTTTGAGAGATTGCTCGCGATGTGCGCCGACCATTCCGCCGTCGCCAGCGCGGTTGAACTGGTTTTGAACCAACGCCTCATTCGCAAGGTTTGTTCCGCGTGCGATGGCAGCGGTTGCGAAACGTGTTTGCACACCGGTTATCAAGGCCGTGTGCCGCTCGTCGAATGGCTGCGCGTGGATGAAAAAATGCGCGAACAAGTCCGGCGGCGCGAACTAACTGCGTTAGTGCCACAACAAACTTTGGAAACTTCTGCGCGCTTGCTTGTCAATTCCGGCGTGACGAATGAAACAGAATTCAAACGGATTTTTGGCTTATGAAAACTGACGAATTCGCGTTCTTCAACCAGCAGCTTGCCGCGATGCTGCGCGACGGTGTTCCGCTCGAAGGCGCGCTGCGTCGCTTATGCGGTGAGATGCGGCGCGGCAGTTTGCGCGACGAATTACAAACACTCGAAGCCGACCTCGCCAAAGGCACGCCGATGGCCGATGCGCTCGCGCCGCGCCAGTTGCCGGAACTTTACAAGCGCATGATTCTCGTCGGTGTCAAAAGCGGCGATTTGCCGGGCGCGCTGACCATGCTCGCGGATTATTTCCAGCGTCAGAGCAATGTCTGGATTCGCCTCAAAAGCATGATGACCTATCCGCTCATCGTAATGTTCGTCGCATTTTTGATTTCGATCGTGCTGGCGAGCGCGTGGAGCTGCGTTATCGGTCCTGCGTTCAAAGATATTTATTCCGGCATGGGCATTAGTCTTCCAGGTGCGACTCTTTTTGCATTTCAGACTTTGCAGGCCATCTGGATTTTTCCAATTGCGCTCGGCATTTTATTTTTGGTGATGCTGTCCGTGGTTTTTTTGCCGACGATGCGCGGGAAATTTCTCTGGCGGCTGCCTGCTTTCAAAGAAGCCACAGTTTCCCGCATTGCTTCATCCATCAACTTGCTGTTGAAAAACGGCGTCAGTCTGCCGGAAGCGCTCGGTTTGGTCGAACAACTGGAGGACAACCGCGCGGCCATCGCTGACTTGCAGTCATGGCAAAAAAAACTGGCCGCCGGCAGTGCCAAATTTTCCGAGGTCGCCGCCGGGAGTAAAATGATTCCGCCAATGTTCACCTGGATTGTTTCCGGCGCGGGCGAAAATCTCACTGAAGGTTTCCAGCGTGCGGCGGAAATTTATCATGCCCGTGCCATTTACCGCACCGAGGTCGCGCTATTTTCCGTGCTACCGCTGGCGTCGGTGTTTCTTGGCGTCGTTGTCATCTCGCAGGCGTTGCTGGTCATCAGTATGTTTTTACCGATGATTTTGATGACTTCCAACATGAGTAATTGAGTTGTTATGATTTCAAATATGTCAGGCGATGAATACGGAACTGCATCAACCGTGGCACATTATTCGATGGGAATAGTGGAAACGGTGATAATGTTTTTTTGCTTTGGCGTTATTGTTTTGCTGCCCGCATTGGTGTTTTCGGGTTTGATGCATTTTATCCTCTCGCTGCCGATGCAGCGCCGCGACCGTGCGCGTTTTTTTCTCGACCTGTTGGAAACGGCAATTGATCGCGGCCAGCCGATTGAGCAGGCGATTCTTTCCGCCGCCGAAAGTCGCGATCGCGTGATGGGCGTGCGCTTTTACATGATGGCCGCGCATCTTGAAGACGGCGCGCGGCTCGGCGAGGCGCTGGAAAAAGTGCCGACATTTCTGCCGCCGCAAGTCAACGCCATGCTTCGCGCCGGCGAAAAACTGGGCGACCTCAAAAAAGTTTTGCCCGCGTGCCGCGAAGTGTTGCGCGTCGCGCCTGACACCGCGCGCACGACGACGCATTACATGGTGGCCATCCTGCTCATTTTTGCGCCCATCGCCTGCTGGCTCATCACCTTGCTGTCGGTGTTTGTCATCCCCAAATTCAAAGACGTGTTTGCGGGCATGAACATCCAGTTACTGCCACTCACGGTTTTTGTCTTTAACCTTGATCATTTCAACCTTCTCATCGGCTTTGAAATGCTTGTGTTTTTTACGCTGCTGGCGGTGGCGGCCATTTACATCGGCGGACCGGGATTGGTGCGCTGGTTTCAATTTCGCCGCGTGCCCATCGTGGACTGGATTGCGTGGCGCATTCCGTGGAAACAAAAAAAATTGCTCCGCGCTTTTTCCGCGATGCTGGCCGTGCTGTTGGACGGCGGCGTGCCGGAAGCCGAGGCCGTCCGACTCGCGGGCGATGCTACCGCCAACGAAATCTGCCGCCGCCGCGCGCAACGCGTCATCGCTGCGCTCGGCAGTGGCGTGAAGCTCGATGACGCCGTCCGCGCGTTCGATGATACTGGCGAATTTCACTGGCGACTTACGAACGCCACGCACGCGCACGGCGGATTTTTGAACGCGCTGCGCGGTTGGCACGAGGCGCTGGATGCGAAAGCGTTTCAGCAGGAAGAAACCGCCACGCACATTGCCACCAGCGGACTGGTCATTCTCAACGGACTAGTGGTCGCGCTAATTGCCATTAGCATGTTCGGCATGCTGGTCATGATGTTGAGAAGCATGGTTGCGTTATGATGAAACTTGGACTTTCAAAATTATTTCCCCGCCGCCGCGCGCGCGGTTTTTTGGAAGTAGATTTGCTCGTCGGCCTCGCCATTCTGACCATCGCCGTCGTGCCGTTGGGGTATGCCTTCGCGCGCGAACGGGCGGTGTTGAAAATGGAATACTCCCGCAGCGTCGCCAACGAAATCGTGGATGGCGAAATGGAAATTCTCGCTGCCGGCGCCGGAAAAAATTTCCCCGACGGTTCGCAAAATTATTCCGTTCACGCGCGCGCCGCCGCCAGCCTGCCGCTGGGACATTTTCAACTGACCAAAACCGGAAACCATCTGCGCCTCGAATGGAATGCCGATGGCAGGCACGGTCTGGGCGTCATCGTCCGCGAAACCACGCTCAAATGAAACTGCCGCAAAACATTTCCAAGAACCGCCGCGCCGCTGGCATCATGATAACGGAATGCCTCGTTTATATTGCCGTTTTTGGCGTCCTGCTCGGCATCGGCACAGCGGCATTTTATTTTTGCTGGGATCATTCGAAGGCGCTGATTTACGCGACGGACGACATCGCCGCCGCCTTGCGCGCGGGCGAACGTTGGCGCGCAGACGTGCGCACCGCGACCGGAAAAATTTCCGTGGAAACGACGGCGACCGGCGAAGTGGTGCGAATTCCAGAAGCGGGAAAGGAAATTATTTATTGTTTTGAATCCGGCGAACTGCGTCGCGAATTTCCGGCCTCAAATATTTCCCAACTGCTGCTGCCGAAAGTCAAATCGTCGCAGATGGCGGCGGAGGCACGCGGCGACATTGCCGTGTGGTGTTGGGAACTTGAATTGACTCAACGCCGCAAGGAAACGCTATTGCCACTGCGGTTCACCTTCGAGGCCGTGTCCGCGAAACCATGAAAATTCAACGCAACAATTTTGGGAACGCCCGCGAGCGCGGCGTGGTGGCAACCGTGCTTTTCATCGCGCTGCTGGCGATTATGCTGATTCTCGTAACGGCAGAAAGCCGCGCGCTGTTTCACCTCCATCGCGAAATAAAATTTCTGGAACAACAACAAGTGAAGCGGCTCAATAGTGTGCCGACGAATTCAGTTTCAGTCGTAAATTTTGAATCAAAATGAAAACCGCTGCGTCCATTCCCGCCACCAAACTTAAGATGATGAAAGGCTCGTTGCGCTGCCTGACGCTCGGCTTGCTGGGGTTGTTACCGTTGATTGGCGTGCCCTTTGCGCTGGCCGCGCTGTTGGAATCTTTTTCCGCGCGCACAAAGGAAAGACAGTTTTGGAATCCCGCGAAGCCGCACCGGATTTTAGGGCTGATTTGCGCCGCGTTTGGCGCGTTGCTGTGGGGCGCGGTGGATACGATTCTGATTTATCACGCGTGCAACCGCTACGTCAATTCGTGACGCCGCCGGTCACGCCTTTGGCAGTTTTTCCTCGACCATTTCGCAGAGCGCGTGGAACAAAACTTTTTGCGCTTCCTGAATCCGCGCTGTCACCGTGCCGGGCACAATCAAATCAATCGTCGCCACGCCTTTCGTGAAACCGCCATCGCGACCAAGAATCGCAATGCTTTCCACACCTTTACGTTTGGCTTCTTCCAGTGCGCGCAAAATGTTTTTGGATTTGCCACTCGTAGTGATGCCGATGAGAACATCGCCTTTTTCCGCCAGCCCCCAGACCTGCCGCGCAAAAATTTCGTCGGCGCTGTAATCGTTGCAGACAGCGGTCATGAATTCGCCGTTGGCTGTGAGCGAAATCGCAGGGTAGGGGCGGCGGTCACCCGTGAAGCGGCAGAGAAATTCCGTGGCCAGATGCGTGGCGTCCGACGCGCTGCCGCCATTGCCGCAGACCAATAGTTTTTTGCCGGAAGTCAAGCTGCGCAAAATCAGTTGCGCCGCGCGGTCCAGCGGTTCTTCGAGCGCGGACAAATTGCGCAGCGTGACGATGGAATCTTCAATGGCGCGTGACAGATGACTCATGGCAAAAGCGTAATTGCTGGCCGTCGAAAGAAAAGACGAAAGCAGTCGCGGATGAAATTATTCCTCAAACAACGCCTGCGCGAATTGCTTCGCGTCGAAAGGTTGCAAGTCGTCCGGCTGTTCGCCGAGGCCGATGAATTTGATGGGCAGGCCGAGTTCCTTCTGGATCGCCACGACCATTCCGCCTTTGCTGGTGCCGTCAAGTTTGGTCACGATGAGGCCGGTGAGCGGCACGGCTTTGTGAAATTCGCGCGCCTGATTCAGCGCGTTCATGCCCGTGCTGCCGTCGAGCACGAGCAAGACTTCGTGCGGCGCACCGGCAAGCTGTTTGCCGATGACGCGATGCAACTTCTGCAATTCCTGCATCAAGTTGTGCTTGGTGTGCAAACGCCCCGCCGTATCAATGAATAAATAATCCGTTTTGCGCGCGAGCGCAGCAGTCACGGCGTCGTGCGCGACAGACGCGGCATCCGAACCGTAGGCGCTCGCAATGACTTCGACTTTCAGGCGTGTTCCCCAAAGTTTCAATTGCTCAATGGCCGCCGCGCGAAACGTGTCGCACGCGGCGAGCAGCACGGACTTTTTTTGCAATTGAAAATAATGCGCGAGCTTGGCGCTGGTCGTGGTCTTGCCCGTGCCGTTCACGCCAACAATGGAAACGACGCAAACGCTGCCGGGAATTTCTTTTAGCTTGGGATTGTTCGTCGAAAGACTTTTTTCAATCTCCGCGCGCGCGATGGCGAGATAATCCAAGCCCGCTGTGCCTTGCGATTCGTAGGCGAGTTTTACGGCGGAAACAATTTGCGTGGTCATCGCCATGCCGAGATCGGCGGCGATGAGCGCGTGTTCGATTTCTTCCAGCGACTCGGCGGTGAGCTTGGGCGAACGCGTGACGATGCGCTTGATTTCGTGCGTGAGCTTGGCGTGCGTCTTGGCGAGGCCAGCTTTGAATTTGGAAAATAAACCCATGGGAATTTTAGCCACAGATAAACACAGATGAACACAGATGGGGAAACGCTTTGACACGGATTCCACGGATTAGCACGGATTCAAATTCTGATTTCAGGCCGAAAAATCTGTGGAAATCTGTGGAATCCGTGTCAAAAAAAGATTCGTGTTTATTTATGTCCATTCGTGATTTTAGCTTTGCGTTCCGCCACTTTGGCTTTCATTTTTTCAACGTGTTCGTAAGGCAGTTTGACGCCGCCGATGAGCGGCTGCTTTTTGCTAAAACCGTGACAGTCGCTGCCGCCGGTGACGAGCAAATCGTATTTCTCGGCAATCTCCAAATAACGCTCGGACATAATGGTGGAATGCTTCGTATGAAAACATTCGATGCCGTCCAGCCCGGCTTTTACGAGGTCGGGAATAATGTCGTCGGTTCGGTTCAAACCCGGATGCGCCATGACCGCCAAACCGCCAGCTTGATGAATCAACTCAACGCTTTCCAGCGCGGACATTTTGGTTTTTGGCACCCAGCACGGCCGGCCCTTTTTGAGATACTTTTCAAACGCGTCGTCCAAGTTGCTGATGAGTTTTTCTTTCACCAGCGCGCGCGCAACGTGCGGTCGGCCGGGTGATTTGCAATTCGCCAGCGCAAAAACAGATTCAGCCTTGAGCGGAATGCCGAGCTTGTTCAACGCCGCGCACATTTCGCGGATGCGGTTCTGCCGCACGGCTTGAAATTTTCCAATGCGGTCGAGCAGCGTTTTATTTTTCGTGTCGAGAAAATAGCCGAGGACGTGGACTTCCGTGTCTTCGTGTTCCGCCGTGAGTTCCGCGCCGGAAATAAATTCCATCTTCACGTTCGCGCACGCCGTCGCCGCGCGTTCGCAACCTTCGACCGAATCGTGGTCGGTGAGCGCGATGCAGGCGAGGCCGACATTTTGCGCGCGCAAGACCAATTCCTCCGGCGTAAATGTGCCGTCGGAAAACATCGTGTGCAGATGTAAATCGGCAAACTTCATTTCACATTGCGCGCGGGGCGGAGAATTTCACCGCGCACCTTGTCGAGAATGCCATTGACGAATTTGCCGCTGTCTTCCGTGGAAAATTTCTTCGCGATGTCCACCGCCTCGTTGATGCTGACGACGGGCGGAATGTCCTGACGATGCAGCATTTCGTAGATTGCGAGCCGCATGATGTTGCGATCCACGGCGGCGATGCGGTGGAAATCCCAATTCTTCGCGTGCTTCTTGATGTGCTCGTCAATCGCGTCACGATGTTCCAAAACACCTTTGATAAGCGGTTCGGAAAACAGGCGCAACTCCGCTTCGTCCACCGTCGGCGGCGGTAGCTCGGTGACTTCGCCCCACTTGGCGTGGCCGGATTTCTCGTCCTCGATGGCGGCGGCGCGCTGGGAATTCCAGAACGTCGCCAGCTCCAGTTCCAAGTCGGTCGGCGGGTTCAGGTCGTGCTGAAATAAAAATTGAACTGCGCGTTCCCGCGCTTCGCGTCGTTTGCCCATGAAAACATCATGCCGCAGAATCCCGCGGCGGGAAATGAAAAATTGCGCGGCACTTTGTCTTCGCGTTAAACTTTGCGCCATGAAAGTCGGCAAACTTCTCCACACGCGCTATCGCGTGAACGATCTCGAATGCACGGTGAAATTTTACCGCGACATCCTCGGCCTCGCCGAAGTGAAGCGCCACAAGTCGCCGCGCGGCTCCGAACTAGTTTTTATGCAGGCCGCTGGCAGCGAGGAATTGATTGAGCTTTGCCATTTTCCCAACAGCGAACCCGTGAAATGCCAGGCCGACCTCACGCACCTTGCCTTCGAGGTGGACAGCCTCGCTGAATTTGAAAAACATCTGACCGCGCACGGCCTGAAATTTTCTGACGGTCCGACGACCAGTTCCGCAGGCACCACTTTCGCCTTCGTGGACGCGCCCGAAGGCTACGAAATCGAACTCATTCAGAAAAAGTAATCGCACTATTTCCAACCAGTAACTTTCAACATTCAACTAACAACTAATCCATGAGCGTTCTCATCGTCGGCACCACCGCACTCGATTCCATCAAAACTCCCACGAAAGAAAACCCGCGTTTGCTCGGCGGTTCCGCCAGCCATGCCGCGGTCGCGGCCAGCTTTTTCTCGCCGGTGAAACTTGTCGGTGGCGTGGGCGAAGATTTTCCGCCGAAATACATCCAGCTTTACAAAAAACACAAGATTGACCTCGCTGGCTTGCAGATTTTGCCGGGCAAAACTTTCCACTGGTCAGGCGAATACGAAGTGAACATGAACAACCGCCGCACGCTCGCGACGGAACTTGGCGTCATCGAAACCTTTCAGCCAAAACTTCCGGCGACATATCAAAACGCGCAATTTGTTTTGCTCGGTAACATCGCGCCGGCATTGCAACTTTGCGTTCTCGACCAGATGAAGAAACCGAAGTTCGTCGTCGCCGACTCGATGGACTTGTGGCTCAACATCGCGCTCGCTGATTTGTTGAAATTGTTGAAGCGCGTTGACGGCTTTGTGCTGAACGACAGCGAGGCGCATCAGCTCACGAAGGAAGACAACGTTTTCGCCGCGCTAAAAAAAATCCACAAGCTCGGCACGAAATACGTCATCATCAAAAAAGGTTCGCATGGCTCGGTTCTTTCCAGCCCGAAAGGTGTTTTCATCTGTCCCGCGTATCCGCTGCACACCGTCGAAGACCCGACCGGCGCGGGCGATTCATTTGTCGGCGGCCTGATGGGTTATCTCGCCACGGCCAAAGGTTCGATTGATGCGAACATCCGCCGCGCGATGGTTTACGGCAGCGTCACCGCGAGTTTTTGCTGCGAAGGTTTTGGCCTTAACGCCACAACCAAAGCCACGCGCAAGGCCATCGAACAACGCGTGAAGGAACTCGAGAAACTGACGAAGTTTTAAGGTTCACGCAAAGGCGCAAAGCCGCAAAGACTGGAGCGAATAAAGAAAGCAGGAAAACAGGAATGAAAATTTCCTGCCTTCCTGCTTTCTTAATTTATTTTCCCTTTGCGCCTTTGCGTCTTTGCGTGAGATTTTCAGGAAACAAACTTCGGCTCGAAGACTTGGCCGAGGTTGTGTTTGCGGAGCAGTTCGCAGAATTTCGCGATGGCGCGCTTCTCGTCCTCGCCGAGATGGTATTGGATGTGCCACTCAAAATAATCGCGCCGGAAATCCGCGTCAAACTCCTCGCGCGTCTCGATGATGTGGTCAAGCGTCTCCATGCCAAAACGTTTCGCCTGCCGCAATTCGCTGCGTAATTCTTTGTTCTCAATCCCGCGTCGCAGCGCCCAGACCGCATAAACAAAGGGCAAATCCGTCATCTCCGTCCACGCCAGACCGAGATCAAAAATTTCATGCGAATGCGACGAACGTTGAAATTCAATCGCCGGATCGCCGATGAGCAGGACAAAATCTTTTTCTTTTGCAACCTCGTAATTTTCCAGCGGCTTGAATTGCGGGAACAAGTTTCGCTCCGCGAGCAGAACTTTCAGCAGATTCACGCTCGTCAGCGATGCGGTGTCGCAGAAAATTTCCGTCGCTTCTGCTAACGGTTTTTTGTGCGCGAGAATGACGCTGTAAACTTCACCGAGCGAGCCGATGGCGACGCCGTCGAGAATGTCGTAACGGTCATGCAGTAAAACTTCGGTGATGCTGACAAGCGCGGCGTCGAGCTCATCGCGGCGCAACATTTCGGCGAGCTTGGACGGCGGTGCGAAGATGAGTTCGCCATCAATATCGCGCGTGAGCGGCGCGGCGTTGAGATACGGCACGGAGCCGATGCGGAATCTTTTTTGCGCGTCTTCCGCCATGCGGTTCACTTTACCTCGACGTCGAGGTTGTGGCGTTCAAGCGTGCTGCCTTCGGCGGCGGCGAGATTGGCGAGCGCTTGATTGTAATTGGCGAGCGCGCGAATTTCATCGGAGCGCGCCGAGGTCAGATTTTTCTGCAATTGCAGGACGGTGAACGTGGTGCTTTTGCCGACGGCATATTTTTTCTGCTCGGCGTCGAGCGCGGCCTCGGCGTAAATGAGCGCGGATTTGGTCGCGTCCACGCTTTCCCACGCGGACTGCGCGGCCTTCACGGCATCGTCAATTTGCACCATTACGTTTTGCTCAAGCTGTTTTAACTGGAGCAACAATTGTTTTTCCGTCGCCTTGCCGGACTTGAGATTGTTGCGCGCGCCAACATTGCCCAGCGGAATGGAAAGCTGCGCGCCGTAACTATAAAACGGACGATTGGCATCGGAAAACTGGTTGAATGTGTCGTTGAAATTCTGTCCGCTGCCGTTGTAACCGTAACTGCCAATCAAATCCACTTCGGGAAAAAGCTGGTTGCGAAAATATTTCAACTGGATGCCCTGCGCCTCGACGTTCAAGCGCGCCTGCACCAAATCCGGGCGACCCGTCATGCCTTTGTTCCAACTGTCCTGCACGTCGAACAATTCGCGTTCCGCCGCGAGCGTCGCCGTCGGTTGAATTTCCACGTCGTGCCATTGGGAATAATGATCCGTGAGCAAATTTTTTAACGCATTTTGATCAATGGACATCGTGTTTTCCGCCGCAATCAGATTCGCGCGGCTCTGCGCCACCTGCGCCTCGTCCTGTTGCACGTCCAGCGGCGCAAGGCTGCCAACCTGCACGCGCTGCTTGTCCTGATCGAGTTGCGTCTGCGCCAGCACAAGTGCTTCCTGCTGCACGTTCACACTTTCGCGCGCGTAGATGAGTTCGTAATAGGCATTCTCTACGGCGGTCACGGTCGTGATGACTTGTCCCCGCAAACCTTGTTCGGAATATTTTAAACGGTTTTTATTAACGCGAATGGTGAGTCGCGTGCTATCAATCCAAAAATTTTTCAGCAACGGTTGGGTGAGCGTGAGTGCGCCAACCTGGCCGCCAGAGTTTTGAAAAGGAAGAAAATAATTCGTGCCACCCAGGGTCGCGAAGTTTTTACCGGTGGTTCGTGAAACATTGCCGGCCAAATCGTAGGTCATGCCCCAAGGCGTTCCGCCATTAAATCCCGAACTATAAAATTGCTCATTATAATCCGAACCGGCGACGTGCTGGCCGTTTTGAAACGACGCGCCAGAGTCATTGTATAAATGCTGTCCGGAGAAGTTAAACGTCGGGTCGTAACCGCTGTAAGCCGACTGCAAATTGTAGAGCGAAATCTGCGGCGCCGTCTGCTCAATCTGCAAATTCAGATTGTGTTTGAGCGCCTCCGTGAAGCAATCCGTCAATGACAACGGGCGTCCCGCCGGGTCGTTCGTTTGCGCGAACAAGCCCGTCAGACTCGCGACCAAAAATAATGAGGCACCGATTTTTTTCATTGGCAAACCAGACGCCACCGCGCACCGCGAAGTAACGGATGTTATTTCGCCGACGCGGTTTCCGTGATGGTGGCGTTCTTTTCCAGCAACTCCAGCACCTTCTCGTGCAGCACCTGCTCGTAAAGTTCGTTCACGCCATTCCGCTTCTGCAAATCTTTGATGAACTGCTCGAACGGCATCTGATACGTCATCGCCAGATACTGCGCGCGTTTGAGCGCGTCCTCCTGCGAGACTTCGATTTTTTCCTGCGCCGCAATCTTGCTCACGAGGAACGCCAGCTTCACGCGTTCCTTGGCGTTGACCGCCGCCGCCGCGTAAATTTCGTCCTTCTGTTGTTCGATGATGTCGCGGTTCACGCCGCGTTGCGTGTTCTGGCGGACCAGATCATAAACCACATTGCGCGTTTCGTTGGCGACCGCCGTTTCCGGCAAATCAAAATTCACTTTGCCCATCAATTCCTTGACGACCTGACCGCGCAACGCCTTCGTGCGCGAATATTTCAATTCGTTTTCCAAGTCCGCGCGCACGCCGACTTTGAGTGCGTCCAGATTTTCCGCGCCAAATTTTTTGGCGAGTTCATCGTCGAGTGCGGGCAAAGCTTTTTCTTTCACTTCGACCAATTCAACTTCGTAAACACCTTTTTTGCCCTGCAATTCTTTCGTGACGAAATCCGCCGGAAAGTCAACATTCACCGTGCGTTTGTCACCGGCGTTCGCACCGATAAGTTGTTCCGTGAAGCCCGGAATAAATTTACCTTCCGTCGTCTCGACCCAGAAATTTTTCTGCTCCGTCAAACCCTTCGCCGTCGGCGCGAGTTCGGTGATCGGCTTGCCGTCGCAAGTGCCGCTGTAATTTACCACCGCGATGTCGCCGCTCGCGAGCGCGCGCGCGACCGTGTTGTAAGCCGCGTGCTGACCGCGCAACAAATCGAGTGCCTTTTCCACATCCGCATCCGTCACGGATTTCGTTTCAATCGTGGCGGACAAACCTTTGTATTCCGGCAATTGAAATTCCGGCGCGGTTTCAATCGTTGCCGTGAACTGCAAACTTTGGCCGCGACCAAATTGAACTTCCTCGATGTCGGGAAAGCCGACGACCTGAATTTTCTGTTCGTCAATCGCCTTGCGATACGCGTCGCCGATGAGCTTGCGCTTGGCTTCGTCCTTGATTTCCGTGTCGTATTTTTTGATCACCATGTCGCGCGGCGCCTTGCCCGGACGGAAGCCCGGCAACGCCGCCTGCTTCTGATAATCTTTCGTGACCGCGTCAAACGCAGTGTTCACGGCGGTTACGTCGAGTTCCACCCGCACGAGCTTTTTGCACGGGGCCAAATTTTCAA
>CAILDU010000120.1 GCA_903833055.1 uncultured Verrucomicrobia subdivision 3 bacterium
GAGCTAACCGCCATCGGATACTTGTCATTGTTATCACCTTCCCAGAGGCGGAAGGAGAGACCAACCTGCTTGAGGTTGTTGACACAGTTGATTTTTTGCGCCTTCGCTTTGGCAGCCGCGAGCGCGGGCAAAAGCATGGCAGCGAGAATCGCGATAATCGCGATGACGACGAGGAGTTCAATAAGCGTAAACGCTTTTTTAGTTTGTTGTTTCATAGTTTTTAGTTGTTTTGTTCCGAGGGCAGGGGCGCGAATTTAATGGAACTATCGCCACTGTCAACAAGGATTGTTAATTTACTTTAGCAAAGCCAATGCCAACCCAAAAACCGGTTGAAACGCCAATGAATTTAACAATTCACTTTTTCGAAAGGTGTCTCGCGGGCGAAATTCTCACGCATTATGCGTGAGGTTCACGCATCGCTGGGAAAGTTATTCGCAACAACGGAGCGCGCCCGTCCTCGGGCGCAGCGAGGTGAAAATGGCTGGGTGTGCCAGATAAAAATTCAAGCTCCACGAAGTGCGAAGGTTGCTGCGCCCGGGGACGGGCGCGCTCCGGCGCATCGTTCGCCGCCTTCGAGATTGATTTCTCCGCGCAATTGACGACACTGACCGACCCGATTATTCGTTCAGTGTTTGCGGTTCAGGGTTCAGAGTTAAAAACTTTGAACCCTGAACCCTAAACTCCGAACTAAAAATTTATGGCCGAGTCTAACGAAAATTTGCAGATGGAAAAAATCGTGTCGCTGTGCAAGCGGCGCGGGTTTGTGTTTCAGTCGTCCGAGATTTACGGCGGCATCAACGGCTTTTGGGATTACGGCCCGCTCGGCGCGGAACTCAAGCGCAACGTCAAGGAACTCTGGTGGAACGCGATGACGCGCCAGCGCGAAGATGTCGCCGGTCTCGAAGCGACCATCATCATGTCGCCCGCAATCTGGAAAGCCAGTGGCCACGTGGACACGTTCAGCGATCCGATGTGCGATTGCAAAAAGTGCAAGAAACGTTTTCGCGCTGACCAGCTTTGCGAAGATCAGGGTTTGACGCTTATCAAAACGGCGACGGGAAAATATGAATTGCCCGCTGGCACGAAATGCACGAGCTGCGATTCGAAGGAATTGACCGAGCCGCGTCCGTTCAACTTGATGTTCAAAACTTACGTCGGCCCGGTTGAAAGCGAAGATGGTATTGCTTATCTCCGCCCCGAAACCGCGCAGGCGATTTTCGCGCAGTTCAAAAATGTTTTGGAAACGTCGCGGCAACGCGTTCCGTTCGGCATCGCGCAAGTCGGCAAGGCGTTCCGCAACGAAGTCACGCCGCGCAATTTCACCTTCCGCTCGCGCGAGTTTGAGCAGATGGAACTGGAATTTTTCATCAAGCCGGATGAAGTCATCGAGGCGATTTATGGTTCGGTGTTCACGGTTCCGAGTTCAGGGTCGGAAAACTCTGAACCCGGAACTCTGAACGCTGAACCGCAGCCGAACTGGGGCTGGCAAGCGTGGCATCAATATTGGGTCGAGGAACGCGTGCGCTTTTACGAAGGCATCGGCTTGTCGCGCGCGACGCTCGGTTTTCATATTCAGACCAAAGAAGAATTGGCGCATTACGCCCGCGCCTGCACGGATATTTTGTTCAAGTTTCCGTTCAGCAAAAAGGACGAGAACGGCAATGTCAAAGGCGACGAACTCGAAGGCATCGCCGCGCGCAGCGATTTTGATTTGTCGCAACATCAAAGATTTTCCGGCAAGCCGATGGGCGTGTTTGACGAGGAATTGCGCGCCGTCTGGGCGAAGTTGCCAAAGGAAAAAACGGATGATTTGTGGAAGCGTTATTACGACCACCGCAAAAATTATCTGACGAAATCCGCCAAGCCGGACGAAACACCGGAGCAAATTTCCCAGCAGGCGACGGATGACGCGAACGGTCTGGCGCGCGGCCAATATATTCCGCACGTCATCGAGCCGAGCGCGGGCGTGGATCGTTTGATTCTCGCTCTCATTGCCAATGCGTATTCCGAAGAAACCAAAACCGACGAAAAGGGCAAAAGCGAAACGTCGGTGACGATGAAATTCCATCCGCGGGTTGCGCCGTTCAAAGCGGGCATTTTTCCGTTGCTCAAAAACAAACCGGAGTTGGTTAAAAAAGCGCTGGAAGTCCGCGACCTGTTGCGTCCGTGGATGAATGTGTTTTACGACGAGACCGGCAGCATCGGCAAACGCTACGCGCGTCAAGACGAAGCCGGCACGCCGTTTTGCGTGACGATTGACTTCGACACGCTCGGCGAAAAACCGGAGTTGCTCGACACGGTGACCATCCGTCATCGCGACGACAGCAAACAGGAACGCGTGAAAATTTCTGAACTGTTAGATTTTCTGCTGTCAAAGATTCGTTGATGAGTGAAGAACAAGAAAATCTGCCGATGGCGCTGCCGCCGGAACCGAAGCCGAAGCCCGCGCCGACGCTATACTTAATCGTTGGCATTAAAATCATAAAGGGCGTTCTGCTGTTGCTGGTGGCGTTAGGGGTGTATTCGCTGGCGGGACAGGATTTGCAGGATTTGTTCGAGCGCTTTTTGCGCTGGGTGCATCTCGATCCCGAAGGCCGGTTTTTCACCGCCGTCGGTGAACGGCTCGACTCGCTCACCTCGGCCAACGTGAAGAAAGCGGCGCTCGTGCCGTTCCTTTACGGTTTGTTTTTGTTTATCGGTGGCACGGGACTCGCGTTGCGCGCGAAGTGGGCAATCTGGCTGGCGATTGGCGAGTCTGCGTTCTTCATTCCAATCGAAATTTACGAACTCGTTCGCCACAGCGTGCCCTACTCGGAAACGCATCACCCGATTTTTGCGCATCCCAAAACCGGTCTCGCCATTCTGCTGGCCGCGAATATTTTCATCGTCTGGTATCTCTACAAAAACCGGAACCGCCTGTTCCGTCACCATTGAATTTTTATGACCGCGTTGCCGTTTGAAGTTTCGGAATTTGAAAATCTGCTTCGCAAGCCGAACAGCGACCCGACGGGTTTCGCCGGATTTTTCAACAGCGGCGAAGTGTGGGTGGCGCGCGTGCCCGCGCGGCTCGACGTGATGGGCGGCATCGCCGATTATTCCGGCGCGAACGTCTGCGAAGCCGTGCTCGGTCACGGAATGCTCATGGCGATTCAGGCGCGCACGGATCGCACGTTGCGAATTCGTTCCGCGCAAACCGGCGCGCGTAGTTTGCCCGTTGAGACGCGTATTCCGCTGGATTATTTTACGAGCGGCGGCGCGGTTGGCAGCTACGCGCAAGTCCGCGAACTGTGCCACGCAAATCCCATTGCTGCGTGGGCAGCATATATTGGTGGTAGCATTTTCACTTTGCTCAAAGAGGAAAATGTCGAACTACCTTACGGTTTTAGTTTTCTGCTGTTGAGCGCCGTGCCGATGAACGTCGGCATCGGCAGTTCCGCCGCCGTGGAAATCGGCACGTTGAGTTGCCTGAATGCGTATTTGAATTTGAAGCTCGACGGAGCGCGCATCGCGCGGCTCGGGCAGATGGCGGAAAACCACGTCGTCGGCGCGCCGTGCGGCATCATGGATCAAATCGCCGTCGCTAATGGCCATGCGGGAAAACTCACGCACATCCTTTGCCGCCCCGGCGCGGTGGTTGGCGAAGTGGAAATTCCAACCGGAACCGGATTCGTCGGAATTAACTCGATGGTGCGCCATTCCGTGGCGGGAAATGCTTACGGCAATGTTCGCGTCGGCGCGTTCATGGGCAAAAAAATTATCAACGAACTTCGCGCAAAAACTGGTCGCGCGCCGCTGAATTATTTGACGGAAATTTCTTCCGCCGAATTTCAGAACGAATACGAAAAGGAAATTCCCGAAACGATTCTCGGTTCTGATTTTCTCGCAAAATATAAAACGCATGACGATCCGGTGACGACGATTCAGCCGGACGCGACGTATCGCGTCGTCGGCCCGACGCGCCATCCGGTTGGCGAAAATGAGCGCGTGTTGAAATTTATTGCCGCGTTGCAAGCCGCCAAATCCGGCGACGAAAAAGCGTTGATAACTGCGGGCGAACTGATGTATGGCGCGCACGAAAGTTACCGCGACAACTGCAAGCTTTCCGTGCCCGACGTGAATTTTCTCGTCGAAGCCGTCCAGAAACGCGGCGCGAAAGCCGGACTTTACGGCGCAAAAATCACCGGCGGCGGCACGGGCGGAACCGTTGCGGTTTTCGGAAAAATTTCCGCGTTGAAGGAACACATCCCGCAAATCGCCGTGGAATTTTCCCGCCGCGTCGGCGTGACGCCGGACATTTTTGAAGGCACGTCGCCCGGCGCGATTGAGTTTGGCGCGAAGCGTTACGCCTTCGGCCCGAACGGCTGGAAACGATTTGACGTGTGACCATGAAAGTTCGCAAAGCAGTCATTCCCATCGCTGGCCTCGGCACGCGGCATTTTCCCGCGTCGCACGCGGTGAAGAAGGAAATGTTTCCCGTCGTCGGCGCGGACGGCATCGCGCGCGCGCTGTTTCATTATCATCTGCTCGAACTCGAAGCCGCTGGCATCGAAGAAATTTGCCTCATCGTCCAACCCGGCGAAGATGAAATGGTAAAAAATTATCTGCGCGGCCCGGATGAAAATTATCTGCGGCGACTGGAAAAATATCCCGCGCTTTTGCACGAGGCCGCGCAGATGAAAAAGTTTTCCGAACGTATTTCCTTCGCCGTGCAACGCGATCAGGAAGGTTACGGCCACGCCGTTTTTCAGACGAAAGATTTTGCGAATGGCGAAATGGTTTTGCTCGGCCTCGGTGATCATTTGTTTCGCGGTTCACCAATTTCTCCGTATCGCGAACTGGCGGATATGGCAAAAATTTCCGGCGGCAAAAGTGTTTCCGCTGTGAACCGAATTTCCGCAAACGAATTGAAAGGCTACGGCACAATTGCGGGAACGCGACGCGCGGAAAACCCACGCTTGATTGACGTTTCGCTCATCATCGAAAAACCCGCCGTGGCGGTCGCGCAGGAAAAATTACGCGTTGATGGCTTGCCGGAAGCGACGTGGCTTGGTTGGTTCGGAATGCACCTGCTCGCGCCGAGCATTTACGACATTCTCGGCGAGATGATCCGCGACAACACACGCGACAACGGCGAATTTCAGCTCACACGCGCGCAGGAAATCCAACGGCAGCGCGAAGGTTATCTCGCTTTGGAAATGACCGGCGCGCAGCGATTCGACTTCGGCGTGCCAGATGATTTTGTCGCCAGTGTCCAGGCGTTTCGCCATTTGCCATGATTTTATTACGATTATTTGCTTGCGACAGGCGCGGGCATGGCTTAAAAAACCGTATCTTAAGAATTAGCCAGACGACAGTTTTGATGCACCACACAAATCAGCCCCAACCAGAGAGGGTCGCTTGAGTCGCCCTTTTACCCCGCGCAATAATTCCGCCGCCTCGCAAATGCGCGTCAACGGCAAGATTCGTGCCCGCGAAGTGCGCGTAATCGGACCCGACGGCAACCAGCTCGGTGTATTTCCGCTGAACGAAGCGTTGAATCTCGCGCGCCAGCACGGCGTGGACTTGGTGGAAATTTCCGCGAATGCCGTGCCGCCGGTTTGCCGCATCATCGAGATTGGCAAATTTCGTTACGAACTCGCCAAGAAGGAAAAAGATTCGCGCAAACATCAGAACGCCTCAATCGTCAAAGAAGTGCAGTTGAGTCCGCGCATTGATCCGCATGATCTCGGCATCAAACTAATGCACTCGATTGATTTTCTGTGCGAAGACATGAAGGTGAAAGTCGCCTTGAAATTTCGCGGTCGCGAAATGGCGCACACCGAGGTCGGCTTCGAAGTCATCAACAATTTCATCGCCGACATCGCCCCGTTCGGTCTTCCCGATTTTCAGCGCACACTCGGTGGCCGCGCCTTCATCCTGAGGATCAGCGCGCATCCGCGGGGCACAC
>CAILDU010000121.1 GCA_903833055.1 uncultured Verrucomicrobia subdivision 3 bacterium
CGTGGGGGATGGGCGAATGCCGCGATAACATTTACGCCGGTTCCATTTTCAACTGGATGAGCGTGGACGCGCAACGCAACCGGTTGATGGAAGTTTCCGGCGGCGCGGCTATCGGTGTGCAGGGTGCGCCGGTGGAAGTTTCGTTGTGGACGAACGGCATTTACGCCGGTCAATACGAGGACAAATATAAATACAGCGCCGACCTCGGCGTGGATCACGTTTGGGGCTGGAGCAGCGTCGGCACCGGTGGCAAAAATGTCGGCCTCTGGAACATCTCGGCCAGTTCGGAATATTACAATGGCGGTCCGCTCAAGCGCGAACTCATGGAGCATATCGGCACGACGATTTTGAACATGCTCAACGGCGGACATTACGGCATGGGCGCCGATGGCAATTTTGTGAACGGCGAAGTTTGGACCAAGGTTTGCGGGCCGTATTTTATTTATTGTAACAACGTCACCAACGCGCTCACCGGCACGAATGTTCCGGCGCAGGCGCTTTACAACGATGCGCAGGCGCAAGGCGTCGCCGAGACCGGCGCGTGGCCTTACAGTTGGTTCACCAACTCCAATTACGCGCTCGCGGCGAATCGCGGCAAGGTGACGGGAAAAATAATTATTGCCGACAGCGGCAATCCCAACGCTTCCGCCGCCGGATTGTGGGTCGGCGTGATTCAGCAGCCGGTCACCTCCACCGCGACGTATGATTTTCAGCAATGGGCGAAGCCCTACCAGTTTTGGACAAAGACGGACGCGAACGGAAATTTTTCCGTGAGCAATGTCATCGCCGGTGCAAATTACACGTTGTATGCCTACGGCCCCGGCGCACCGGGAATGTTCATGTCGCAAAACCAAACGGGCGGCAGTCCGCCGGTGTTGTATGATTTGCCCGCGACGCCATTTGCTGTTTCCGTTCCCGCTGGCACGACGACAAATCTTGGCAATGTCACTTGGACACCCGCGCGTGTGGGCGCAACGGTTTTTGAAATCGGTTATCCCAATCGCACGTCCGATAAATTCCGTCACGGCGACGATTGGTGGGTCGGCGACATCGGGCCAAAATCAACCGCGCCGAGTCCGATTTGGAGCAAATGGCTGGAACTGCCGTTTGATTTTCCGAACGGCGTAAATTACGTCGTCGGCCAAAATCGTTGGAGCACCGACTGGAATTTTGTTCAGCCGGTCGTCGTGAGCAGTGCGGGCGTTTACAACAATTCTTCTTCAACCATCACCTTCAATCTGGCCACTGCGCCAACGAACGGTGCGACGGCATCGCTGTATCTGGGTCTGTCATCGGATTATTACTCGGCCATCATCGTCACGATTAACGGCAATAATCTCGGCAACATCAGCGGCGTCACCGGTTCACCAAATAACAGTTTTCCGACCACCGGTTATTATCCCGGTTACAGCGCCAGCGATGCGACGATTCGCGAAGGTAATCAAGCGGCGGCTTCCGATGAGCGCATTAATTTCCCCGCCTCACAGCTTCACGCGGGCGCGAACACCATCAACCTCGGCATCCGGCAAATCGGCGGCAGTTATTTTGCCGACCACGCGATGTATGATTACATCCGTTTGGAAATGACGGGTTACATTCCGCCGCCGCCCGCGAGCGCGACGGCTTACGCTGGCAATAATTGCAACCTCGTCACGTGGCCGGTGGTTCCCGGCGCGACGAGCTACAACGTGTTGCGTTCGACCAATGCCATCAACGGTTTTGCCTCAGTCACGAACGGCGTGCCCAGTCCGGTTTGCGGATCCGGCGCAGTAAACGCAACGTGGCTCGATGCGACGGCGGGTAACGGCACAAATTATTTTTATGCCGTGCGCGCGGTCAACCCAACTGGCAGCAGCACCAATTCGCCAACCAGTTTTGGTGCGACACCGTCAGCGGGAAATTCCACGAGTGCGCCCGCCGCGCCAACGGGTTTGACAATCAGCAGTGTTGCTCATCAAAGCGTGACGCTGAATTGGAGCGCGGCGGCCAACGCAAATTATTATTCCATTTACCGTTCCACGCTGGCGAACTCGGGTGGCGGCTCGTCAAATGTGTTAAGCACAATTCTGCTGAACAACGCGGTGACTAACACCAGTTATACGGATGCTTCGCCGACGGACGGCAGCATTTACAGCTACTTTGTCACCGCCACCGGCGCGGGTGGCACGAGCACTAATTCTGCCTTTGCTGCGGGCGTGCCGTTGCCATCGGCACCGCCAACTTTGCCCGTGTCGCTCACCGCGAGTTTTGTTTACAGCACGACGACGAACATCACGTTGAACTGGACGGCGGTGCCGGGCGCGGTCGGTTACGTCATTGCGCGGGCGACCAGTGCGAGCGGACCGTTTGTTTATTTGCAAAGTGTCACTGAGACGACTTATACCGACTACGGAATGAATCCGGCAATTATTTATTATTACCGCGTCGCCGCGATGAACGCCGCCGCCGTCACCGGCAACAACACGGATTCCGTCAACAGCCAGCAGTCATTTCCGACGAACCTGACGGCGGTGGCGACGAATCAGCAAATCACTTTGACTTGGCCCGTCACGACCGGTGCGACGAGCTACACATTGAAACGCGGCACGAGCGCGGGCGGTGAAAACGTCACTGTCGTCACCGGCTACACCGGCACGACTTACACGAACACCGGCCTCGCGAACGGCGTGACTTATTATTACGTCGTCATGGCGACCGGCGCGGGCGGCACCAGCGGCAATTCACCCGAAGTCAGCGCCACGCCGCTGGCGATTGGCAACGGCATTTGGATTTCGCCGACCAATGGTAATTGGAGTGACGCGACTAACTGGATTAGCAGTTCCATCGCGGCGGGTTCCGGCAACACCGCTGATTTCAGCACCATGAGTTTGCCGACAAATCTCATCGTCACACTCGATAGTCCGCGCACCATCAGCACTTTGGTTTTTGGCGATACAACTTCCACTTACAATTGGACGCTCACCGGCACGAACACGCTGACGTTGGGAGCGAGTCCGAACATCAACGTCGAAAATCAAACCGCCACCATCAGCACGCCGCTGGCCGGCACGGTGGGTTTGAACAAAACTAGTTTTGGCACGTTGATCCTTCGCGCCGTGACGAACACATTAACCGGCGGCCTCGCCGTCAACGCCGGAAATGTCACGCTGGATTTTTCCAGCACCAGTTCGCCAGCGATAAATCTTATTCCGGCCGCCAACGCTCTAACTTTGAACGGCGGCACGCTGCAAATCGCTGGCAGCAGTAATGTCGTCAACGCGCAGACATTTGCTGCGACCACCTTGAATGCGGGCGCCTCGGTCATTGCTGCCGCTCCCGCCGCTGGCGCCAATAAACCAACCGTGACACTCGCGACGATTACCGCTAACGCTGGCGGTGTCATTGAATTGATTGGGCCAGGCACGGTTGGCGCGGGCGGCGCAACCGTGGTTTCCAACGCCATCATCACCACCACGCTGGGCGGTAACGATGCTTTTGTCGGCGGCAATGGTTCGGCATTTTTTGCGGCCAATTACGCCACGGTCGGATTGTATGATTTTGCAGCTACGATTGGAGCGGGTTCACCTTACACGGTGGTAGGCGGCAGCCAGATTTCTGGATTTTATACTCCCGCCAGCGGCACTGCGGGCACCGGCGGAAATCTGGATGTCACCGGCAATATCACTGGCTGGTCGGGACAGCCGTATCTCACCAGCATGAGATTTAATTCGAACTTGGGCGCTAATGTCACGGTGTCTGCATCCGGGAACGGTTCAGTTTTGTCGCTGAACGACATTTTAGTGACGCCCAACTTTGGGGCGCATAATGCGACTTACAATAGCGGTCAGCTGCGTCCGGCGGGCGGCAACCAGACTTACAGCGGCCCCTTCGTCATCTGGCAAAACAATCTGGCCGGCGAACTGATTCTCAACTCGACGCTGGCGAATTCCAAAACCGGTTCAGCGGCTTATGTGCAAGCGGGTTCCGGCACCGTATCTATTCCTGTCACCGGCAGCGGCTACGCTGGCCAGAGCTATCTCAATGGCGGCGTAACTTTGATTGCTGGCAACGGCTCGCTCGGTCCACCGGCCACGGCAGCAACGGTGAACTTGAACGGCGGCACAGTTGTCGGCAATGCTACTTTCGCCATGGATAATGGTGGAATCAATTTGCGTCCGTTCACATTGTTGAGCAATGGCGGTGGCCTGGCCGCGACGACGGGCAACACCTTGACCGTTGCTGGTGTCATCGGCAGCGCGGCGAACACCGGGCCGTTGACCATCGGCATTCCCGCTTCCAGTGCCAACGGAAATGTAGTTGGTCTGCTGCCCGGCACCGGCACCGGCACGGCGAATTCAGCCGTCAACGCGACCGGCACAGTGGTGTTGACCAACGCCAATTATTTTACCGGCGGCACGATTCTTCAAAGCGGCACGCTCAACATCAACGGCCTCTACGCCCTCGGCGGCGCGAACTACGGCGGCCTCACTTTCAACGGTGGCACGTTGCAATATGTGACGAACTTTCCTGGCAACAACGGTTCCAGCGATTTGACCGCCGCGCCCGTCACGCTCGCAACGGGCGGTGGGACGATTGATCTCAACGGCAACTCCGTCACCTACGCTGGTTCCCTCGGCAACAACGGCAACGGCGCGCTGCTCGTGAAAAGTTCGCTGACAAATGGAAATTTAATTTTGCTCGGCGCAAATCTTTACAGCGGAAATACCGTCATCACCAACGCAACTTTGCTCGCCGACAACAACAACGGTTCCGCCACCGGCACAGGCAATGTCACTGTGCAGAACGGCGGCACACTCGCGGGCAACGGCGCGGTGGGCGGCTCCGTTCTCGTCGCCACTGGCGGCGCACTCGCGCCGGGCGATCCGCTCGACACCTTGAACTTCAACAGCGACCTCACGCTTGCCGCCGGCAGCAAAACCTTCGTGCAAGTCCGGCACTCGCCGTTCACCAACGACGCCGTGATTGTCGCCGGCACACTCACCGAAGGCGGCACGCTCAACGTCACCAACATCGGCGGCGTGCTTACCAACGGCGACACATTTCAATTATTTAGCGCCGCAAATTTCGCCGGTGCGTTCAACAGTTTTGTGTTGCCTGCGCTTACATCCAATCTCGTTTGGAACACCAACCTGCTAAGTATAAACGGCACACTTTCCGTTGCCGCGTATGCGCCGCCGGTCATCGGGCAAATAAATATCAACGGCACCAATCTGGACATCAGCGGCACCGGCGGCATTGCTGGTTGGAATTATTACGTCCTCACCGCAACCAATCTGGCTGCGCCGGTTTGGAAGTTCATCGCCACGAATCAATTCGACGTAAACGGCAATTTCGATTTCAACAGCACTTTCCCGCCCGGTTCGCCGCAACAGTTTTATCGTCTGCAACTGCCTTGAAACTTTCGGCTGCCAAAAGAATCTGTCGGTGGTTTGCCGTCGTCGCGCTGCTCGCCGTTCTGGGAATCAGCGAAAACGCCTTTGCCCACGCGCCGTTTGATTGCACGGCGCGCGTCATCGTCCACGCGGACTCCGCCGAAGTCATGCTCACCGTCGGCACTACGCTCGGCGAAAATTTTCTCCGCACCGCGCAACTGAATCCGCGCCAGTTGCCGAACGGACAGCCATTCGTTTTGCCGCCGGGACTGGCGACAAATTTTTTTACGGTCGCCGCCGATGAAAAATTTTCCGCGCCGCGCGCCGCGAGCGTGATTGGCGACGGACTGGAATTCCAATTTGATTTTGAATACGCCCTTGCCGCGCCAAAAACGCTGCGGCTGCAATCATTATTTCTGCCCGCGTTGAATTCGCAACGCGCCGTGCCGCTCGTGCTGACGGATGAAAACGGCAATATTCTCGGCAGCGCCATTCTCGCGCCGGGCAAAGAAGTCGCCGAATTTGCGCTGCCGGAAAAATTATTTCCGCCAGCCACGGCGGCAGTGCTTACGCCAACGGCTGAAACAAATTTATCCGCTGCCAAAATAATTTCTCCCGCGGTGGAAATTAAAACGCAACCGGGCTTCGGTGATTTTCTTCGCCTCGGCATCTTTCACATTTTGAATGTCAGCGCCTTTGATCATTTGCTCTTTCTCACTGCGCTGCTGCTCGGCTGCCGCAATTTGAAAACGATGCTGCTGGTCATCACCGGCTTCACGTTGGCGCATTCATTCACGCTCGCATTGGCGGCGTTGAATCTCGTCACCGTTTCTGCGCGCCTCGTCGAGCCAGCAATCGCCGCTTCAATTATTTTTGTGGCGGCAGAAAATTTTCGGCGTGAAGAAAAGTCGTGGCCGCGCTACGCGCTGACGTGCGGCTTCGGTTTAATTCACGGTTTTGGTTTCGCCAGCGCGTTGCGCGAAAGCGGTCTTGGCGGAACCGGCACGGAAATCGCCATGCCGCTATTCGCGTTTAACCTCGGCGTGGAAATCGGCCAGCTTGCGGTCGCGGCCTTCGTGCTGCCGCTTTTGTTCGCGCTGTGGAAGTGGTCGTGGTTTGAAAAATACGGTGTGCGGGCGATTTCGGCGCTGGTGATTTTGGTGGCGGTTTTCTGGCTCTGCCAACGCATCATCAGTTCTGGTGACTAAAGGTTTTGGCGGGAATGGGCTAACTTTCCACCGTCCCAATGAACCGATTTTTTCCAGCCGCCCTGCGCCGTTGTCTGGCCGTCTTGATTATTTTATTTTGTGCGGCCAGTTCCGTTTTTGCCCAGCGCCAGATGGAACGGCTGGGTCGTGGCGTAGTCGTGCTGCACTCGGCCACGTCGCAGGCTTACATCGGCTGGCGTTTGCTCGCAACGGATTCCACGGAGGTTGGTTTTAATCTTTACCGTTCGGCCAACGGCGCAGCGGCGGTGAAATTAAATTCCTCCGTCATTACCAACACGACGGATTTTCTCGATACGACGGCGAATTTCACCATTTCAAATTCCTGGTATGTCGTGCCGGTGACGAATGGCGTGGAAGGCACGCCCGGCGCGGCGTTCGGTCTCGCGGCTAATTCGCCCGTGCGTCAGTATTTATCATGGCCGCTGCACGCGGTCACGGGCGGCGCGTATCCGCCTTACGACGTGAAATTTTGCTGGGTCGGCGATCTCGACGGCGATGGCGAATATGATTATGTCGTGGATCGCCAATCTACAACCGGCGGCGTCAATCAATACCTGCAAGCTTACAAACGCGATGGAACTTTTCTTTGGCAGATGGACATGGGTTACAACAGCACGAACCAATACAACATCGAGCCGGGCGCGTCGGCCATCAGCGTCGGCGACAAAGACAACGTGACGGTTTACGATTTGGACGGCGACGGCAAAGCGGAAGTGTGTGTCCGCATCGCGCGCGGCGTGGTCATGCCCGATGGCTCGACGGTCACCGCACCGGATGACACGACGCAATACCTTTCCATTCTCGACGGCATGACGGGACACGAACTCGCGCGCACGACGATTACAAATTTGTGGCCGGGCGACGGCCCGTTGAATTCTCATTTCGGCATCATGTATTGCGACGGCGTGCGTCCGAGCCTGTTGATTCGCGGCGAAAACCGTAATGCCGCGCAAGTGTTCCAGCGCGAGACAATGACGTATGATTATCGCAACGGCGTTTTGTCGCGCCGCTGGTTTCACACGCCGGCAAATGGCGCGAACGAATCGTGGGGACATCAAATCCGCATCATGGACGTGAACCACGATGGCATTGACGATTTGATTGACGTGGGTTCCGCGCTGAACGGTGCGACCGGCCAGCCGCTCTTCGACACGGAATTGGTTCACGGCGACCGTTTTCACATCACCGACATTGATCCCGACCGGCCGGGACTGGAAATGTTTTCCATCCAGCAATTAAATCCGACGTTGCTCGCGACGGCGTTCATTGACATGAACAGCGGCGCGATTATTAAAAAATGGTATTCGCCCGTTATCACCGATGTTGGTCGCGGTGTGGCGTTGGACATTGATCCCAGCCATCGCGGTTTGGAATTTTATTCCACGCAGCCCGGAATTTTTGACTGCAAGGGCAATCAGATTTTTGCGAACAGCGTCTGGCCGCCCGAAGCCGTGTGGTGGGACGCCGACCTTTCGCGCGAATTTGAAGACGGCGCGGGCAACGGCGCGTTGAATCCCGTCATCAACAAATTTAATCCCGCCACCGGCAACTCCGACCGCCTCTTTAGCATCTACAATGACGACGGCGCATATTCCACGCATCAAGCCTACGGCGGGCGCGCCGCGTTTTGGGGCGACATCCTTGGCGACTGGCGCGAGGAACTCGTCTTGGTGCAGAGCGACTATGCCGCGCTGCGCGTCTATGTTTCAAAACTTCAGGCAACGAATCGTCTTTACTGCCTGATGCAAAATCCCGGCTACCGCGATCAATGCACTTGCAAAGGTTATTATCAGGCGAGCTATGTGGATTATTTTCTCGCGAACGACATGCCGCCGCCGCCGCCGCCGCCCGTCTCGGATGCGAAATTAGTCTGGCACGGCGATGGCACGAATGTCTGGGATGCCGCCACAACCGCGAACTGGTTTACCAATTGGATTTACGTCGGCAATGCCAACACCAATCCCGCGCCGTTTAATTCCGGCGACACCGTGATCTTCGATTTGACTGGCTCGAACAACGCCGCCATCGCGCTCGCCGGTTCGCTTACGCCCGGCGAGGTGCGCGTGCATTCGCCGAAAAATTATATTTTCAACGGCGGTGGCTCGCTGGATGGCGCGATGAAATTAACCAAGGCTGGCGCGGGTAAACTCACTTTTAACGGCACGAACAATTATACCGGCAAAACGCTCATCGCCGAAGGCCCGTTCATCGTGAACGGTTCGCTGCCGAACTCGCCTGTCACCGTGCGCGGCGGCGTGTGGCTCGACGGACGGCTCGGCGGAACTGGCGTCGTCGGCTCGCCAGTTTCGATTTACGAAGGCGCGGGTGTATCGCCGGGGCAGGGAACCAATTCGCCCGGCACACTGACCGTTTCCAATAACGTGTCGCTCAACGGCCGCACGTTGAACGATTTTGATTTGTCCGACGACGCGAGCGGCACGACCAAAACCAACGACCTGCTCGTCATCACCGGCAATCTCACCGTCACCGGCACGAACACTTTTGTCATTCGCAAACTGAACGCCACGTTGCCCGCCGGCAGCGTTTATCCGCTTGTGAAATATTCCGGCACGTTTAGCGGCAGCTTGAATAATTTTACCGTGTCCGGTCTCACGGGAATTCCTTTCGCACTCACGAATCCGCCCGGCCAGATTGCGCTCGTCGTAAAAAGTTTTCGTCCGCCCGCGACGCTCGCCTGGACCGGCGGCCAGGGCGGCAACGCGTGGGATTTGCTCACGTCCAGCAACTGGCTGAACGGCGCGGCGAAAGATTTGTTCGCGCCGAACGACACCGTGCGTTTCGACAATACTGGCGTATCGAATCTCACCGCCACGCTCACCGGCGATTTGGTTTGTTCCAACCTCGTCGTGGATAGCACGAACAATTACATCCTCACCGGCGGCGGCGATATCATTGGCGCGGCAGGCTTGACGAAAACTAATTCCGGCACGCTCACGATTTCCGCGCTGAATAATTCTTTCACCGGCAAAACGATTTTGGCTGGCGGCACACTCGTCGTTTCGGAATTAGATGCGGTCGGTTATCCCAGTCCGCTCGGCAATCCGCCCGGCGGCTCGACGAATTTAATTTTGTCCGGCAGTCCCACCTTGCGCGTCACCGGCGAGTCTTACACGGATCGTGGCCTGACGATTAATGCTGGCACGAACACGCTCGACGTGACCAACAGCACCGACCAATTGACTATCGCGGGCGTCATCACCGGCAGCGGCGCGTTGCAAAAATCTGGTGCGGGCACACTCGCCTTGAGTGTGAATAATACGTTCACCGGCCCGACTTATATTTACGGCGGCAATGTTTCGCTCGGCGGCGGCACGGCCAATCAATACGGCCTCGGCGTCGGTCCCGGCGGCAACGGCAACACCACCGTCACCATTTCCAATGCTACGCTCACGATGTATAGCGACAGCGGCAGCTACGATACTTGCTACTGGAATGTCATCGTCCCGACCAATTCCAATGCCACGATTTACGGCGACGACCGCTGCAATCTTTACGGCACGCTCACCGGCGGCGGCACGTTGAACTTTAATGTCTATTACGTCCGCACCGAATTGGACGGCAACTGGTCGGCGTTCAACGGACAATTAAATCTTGGCACCGACAGCGCGGGCGGTGATTTTCGCATTGGCAATTCTTCCGGCTACGGCAACGCCAGCGTGAATCTCGCCGACTACATTTACGCCTATCACATTACCAGCGGCGCGGCCGTTTCGTTCGGCGCACTCACCGGCGGAACGTATTCGCACATGACTGGCACGGCGTGGACGGTCGGCGCAAAAAACATTGATTCAACTTACCCCGGCAGTATCAGCGGCAACTCGCTCACCAAAACCGGCACGGGAACTTTGACGCTCACCGGCAACACGAACACCTACGCCAGCGGCACAACCATCAGCGGCGGCACATTGCAAATCGGCAATGGTAGCACGGCGGGAACCATCGGCACCGGCACAATCACCGACAACGCCACGCTCGCTTTCAACCGCAGCGATTCTATCACCGACACCAATTTCGGTCTCATCAGCGGCGCGGGAAATTTGGCGAAACGTGGCGCGGGAATTTTGACTTTGAGCAAAGTGCACACTTACAGCGGCGCGACCACCGTTGAAGTCGGCACGCTCGCGCTAACCAATTCCGGCGCGATTGCGAGTTCATCCAGCATCATCATTTCCAACGGCGCAATCTTCGACGTGAGCGGCGCGACTGGCGGTGCAATGACGTTGGCGAATGGAAAAATTATTTCCGGCTACGGCTCCGTGAAGGGAAATTTCACCGTCGGCAATGGCGCAAAACTCGCGCCCGGCGGTTCGATTGGCACTTTAACTTTCAGCAATTCACTCACGCTCGCTGCCGGTTGCACCAACCTTTTTGAAATCAGCAAAGCCCCGTTAACCAACGACGTCGCCAAAGTTTTTGGCGCGCTAACTTGCGGTGGAACTTTAATCGTGACCAACATTAGCGGCCTGCCGCTCGCGCTCGGCGACAGCTTCAAACTGTTTAACGCCGCCAGCTACACCGGCAGTTTCACCAATGTCAGCCTGCCCGCGCTCACGAATGGTTTGACGTGGAATAAGACCGCGCTCGCCACCGCTGGCGTCATTGCCGTCGTCAGCAACACGCCGCCGCGCATCATCGGTTTCACTTTCAGCGGCGGCGCATTTTCGTTGAGCGGCTCCAATGGCGTTGCCGGAAATCCTTACTACGTCATCGGCTCGACGAATCTCTCCGTGTCGCTCACCAACTGGACGCGGCTCGTTACTAACTATTTTGACAACGCCGGAAATTTTGCGTGGACCAATCCCGCCAGCGCCGCCAACCGCCAGTTTTTCTACTCGCTCCTCGTGCCGTAAAAATCACGGCGCGCGCCGCACCACGCTGTCCCGCTGCGCCCATTCGTCATTCAAGTTTGGAAAATCCAGATTGTAATTCAGCCCGCGACTTTCTGGCCGCTGCAACGCGCATTGCACAATTAATTCCGCCACCGTCGCGATGTTTCGCAGCTCCAGCAAATCCGCCGTCACGATAAAATTCCAATAATAATCGTGAATCTCCTCCTGCAAATTCGCGATGCGTTTCTGCGCGCGCTGCAAGCGTTTGTTCGTCCGCACAATGCCGACGTAGTCCCACATCAGCCGCCGGATTTCGTCCCAGTTGTGCGACACCACGACGAGTTCGTCCGCGTTCGTTGCGCCGCCGGATTGCCAGTCAGGAATTTTCAAATCCGTTTTTTCGCGCGGATTGGAAATGATTTTTTCCGCCGCACGATGCGCGCAAACGAGTGCCTCCAAAAGTGAATTGCTCGCCAGCCGGTTCGCGCCGTGCAAACCCGTGCAAGCCGCCTCGCCGACCGCAAAGAGTCCCGCGATGTCCGTCTCGCCGTCCACGTTCGTCACCACGCCACCGCATTGATAATGCGCCGCCGGCACGACCGGAATCGCTTCCTTCGTGATGTCAATTCCGTAGCGCAAACACGTCTGATAAATGTTTGGAAACCGTTCGATGATAAATTTCGCGGGCTTGTGCGTGATGTCCAGCAGCACGCGATCCGCGCCGGATTTTTTCATCTCGCTGTCAATCGCCCGCGCCACAATATCGCGCGGCGCCAACGATTTCATTGGGTGAACACCGTCCATGAATTCTTTTCCGGCGAGCGATTTTAGAATTCCGCCTTCACCGCGCACGGCTTCGGAAATCAAAAACGACTTCGCTTTCGGATGATACAAACACGTCGGATGAAACTGCACGAATTCCATGTTCGCGATGCTCGCGCCCGCGCGATACGCCATCGCCACGCCGTCGCCCGTCGCGATGTCGGGATTCGTCGTGTAGAGATAGACCTTGCCGCAGCCGCCCGTCGCCAGCACCGTCACCGGCGCGGAAAACGTCGTGACGTGATTGTTTTTTTTGTCAAAAACGTAAGCGCCGAGACAGCGATTCTCGCCGACGTAGCCTAGCTTCTGGCTCGTAATCAAATCAATCGCCAGATGATTTTCAAAAATCTCGATGTTCGGCTGGCGCGAAATCGCGTCCAGCAACGCGCGTTCAATCTCGCGCCCCGTCACGTCTTTCGCGTGCAGAATCCGGCGTTTGGAATGGCCGCCTTCCTTGCCAAGATCAAGTTCATGCGCGCCGTGCGACGCCGGAATTTCCCGCTCGGAAAATTTCATGCCCAGCTCGATCAGCTCCGCGATGCGCGCCGGCCCTTCCTCGACGATCGTGCGGACGACCTTTTCTTTGCACAAGCCCGCGCCCGCCGCGAGCGTGTCGCGCACGTGCGACTCGAACGAATCCTCCTTGCTCGTCACCGACGCGATGCCGCCCTGCGCGTAATTCGTGTTCGACTCCGCGCGATCTTTTTTCGTGACGATGGCCAC
>CAILDU010000122.1 GCA_903833055.1 uncultured Verrucomicrobia subdivision 3 bacterium
AAAACATCACGGTGTTCACGAGGCGGCTGACCAGCGTGTTCTGGTATTTGCCGTCTTTGGCCATGGGCCGTTTGGTTGCTGAGTGTCTGCGGGACATAATTATTTATTTTCTAAAATTATTTCGCGGGCGCGCCGGCTTTGGCCGCTTTCGGACGTTTCACGCCATATTTGGAACGGCTCACGCGGCGTTTTTCAACACCGGCGGCGTCCAACGTTCCGCGCACGATGTGATAACGCACACCGGGCAAATCTTTCACCTTGCCGCCGCGAATCAGCACGATGCTGTGTTCCTGCAAATTGTGTCCTTCGTCCGGAATGTAGGCGATGACTTCGTGGCCGTTCGTCAAACGAACTTTCGCCACTTTACGCATCGCGGAGTTAGGCTTTTTCGGCGTGCGCGTCATCACTTGGATGCAAACGCCACGGCGAAACGGCGAACCTTCCAAGGCGGGAGACTTGGACTTGTAATTTACTTTGGTGCGGCCAAAGCGGACCAGTTGATTAATTGTCGGCATGTGTCTTAAAAAAACGCGGTAAAATTACCGTTTCAGCATTTGGAGAAACGGAGCGCGGAATATATCAAACGCGCCATGAGTGGCAACATTATTTTCCAGCTTTTTTGGAACACTTGCCCCGCGAACGGTTCTGCGCGCATAATTCCGCCCATGAATCCCGCGCCGCCAATCGTTAAAACCATCAGCTCCATGAAAAAATATTTTCTTCTGCTCGTCGCCGTGATTGCGCTTGCCAGTCACGCGTTCGCCGCCAATGCCGATTACAAATCCGTGCTCGTTGAAACCAACGGCGACGCCGTGCGCGTCCGCCTGCCGCTCACCGACGTCACCGGCAAGGTGCGCGTGAAAGAAAAATCTTCCGACGGCTTCGGCCTACCCGTCGCGCCGATGAAAACGTTGCTCAACGGAAAATTTTATCTCGAATGGCAAATCGGCTACGACATCGCCAGCACGAACAGCCCGACCGTTGTTCCCGAAATAAAATTCAGCCGCAACGGCGAAACCAAATACGGCCACGAACTTTCCAAAATCATTTTTGAAGCCGTGCGACTTGGCATTATTTCAACGAACGAATTGATTCACGAAATCCAAACCTTGAAAAAAATCCCAGCGAGCGAGTTTGAAGAAAACCAAGCCGTGCAAGTGGAAGTTTCAACCAATGCCGCAGCGGACGGATTTCAAAGCGCGATTCAACGCTTGCCGCAGTTCACGAAAACCACGCCGCACGGTTGGGTGCAAATCCAGTTGAAGCAGAAACAGCGCGCCGTCGGTTATCAGGCGATGGTTTATGTTTGTCTGCCGTTGAACGAAGTGCTGACGATGGACGGTTCGCCGCGCAATGCCAGCAATGCCAAATCCAAAGAGACGGTCTATTACGATTTTACCCGTGCGAATTCTGACCTGGTGCTCACCATCATTCACGCCTTCGGCATCGCGTCCGCGCAGCACAACGAAGATATGCGAAACATCCTTGGCAAGATTTTGGAAGTAACGGCGCGTCGGCAGACCGCCGCCAACTGAAATTGCGGCTCTCTACCGAGGAGCCGCTACACTTTCTTCCGTCGCCAGCTGGCGATGAACATTCCATTGCCATCTAAATCCGATGGCCAGATAAATTTTGTAGCGGCGGTCTGTTGACCGCCGGAAATAATGTCCGGCAGCACCATCGGTTCAAATTCCGCTGCAAACTTGAAATTAAAATCATCCACCACTTCCGTCGTCTCCGCGCGCGTCAACGTGCAGACGGAGAAAATCAATTTGCCGCCCGGCTTCACGCTCGGCGCAACATTTGCGAGCAAGTTTTTCTGGATGACCGACAGCTCGCGCACATCGTTCGGCACGGTCGTCCAACGCGCTTGCGGATTACGTTGCCACGTTCCAATGCCGCTGCACGGCGCGTCCACGAGCACGCCGTCGAACTTCGTTTTCGTCGGCAACTTGGTGCCGCCGTCCCAATGCGCGGAGCGATAATTAAACACCTTCGCGCGCCCTGCCCTGCGTTTGAGTTTTGTCAAACGCCATTCCGCGCGGTCGCTGGCCCAGAGCATTCCTTTGTTCTGCATCAAGTCGGACAGGTGCAACGTTTTCCCACCTTCGCCCGCGCAAGTGTCCCACCACGTCTCGCCCGGTTGCGGCGCGCACAGCATTCCAACGACCTGCGACGCTATGTCCTGAATCTCAAATTCGCCCGCGTGAAATTCCGGCGTCTTGAACAAATCTTCTTCGCCGCGATACAACAACGCCTCTGGCAAGAGCGGACTGACATCCGCCGCGAATAAAGTTCGCGCCAGCGCGTCACCGGTTCCGCGTTTGGCGCGCAGCCACAATTTTGGTTCGCGCTGCAACGAGAGCAGCCATTCATCGCTGACTTCCATTTCCGCCGCCGTCCACGCGGGCACGGCATTGGCGCGCAGCTCGACAAATGGAACGCTGGAATTATCCGACTGAAAGCGTTGATTCAAGCGGATGGCGAAACGCATCTTGGATTCCACACCGCGCTCGTCGCGCAGCCAGACGTGCCAGCGGTAATACAGAAAAACGGTCTTGGCGATCTCCGTCGCGTCGAAGGGCGCGATATCTTTTATCTGCTTGAGCACCTCGCGCAATGCCGCGTCCGCCGGTTTGTCTTTGCCGGTTTTGCGAATCACTTCCGCCGCGATGGCTTGAACATCATGAATCATGTTCCGAAGCATACGCGATTCAACAGCAGCGGCACAATGAAGACGTCAGTGCCTCACGGAAAATAAAAAATGCCGAACCTCGTAAAGAAGTTCGGCATTTGAAACTGTTTTGAATTAAGCCTTCGCAACCAACTGGCGCAACACATACGGCAAAATGCCGCCGTGCTGGTAGTAGTCAATTTCGATGGGCGTATCAATGCGGCAGCGGACG
>CAILDU010000123.1 GCA_903833055.1 uncultured Verrucomicrobia subdivision 3 bacterium
GAAAAAGGCGAGGTGCGCCGCTTCGTCAACGTCTATGTCAACGAGGAGGACATCCGCTTCCTCAAAAACCGCGAGACGCCGCTCAAAGACGGCGACGAAATCAGCATCATCCCGGCGATCGCGGGAGGCTAGAAAACAAAGGTAGGAGACGACGTGAGGAGTCTCTGACTTGTTTTTGAAATTTGAGACTCGTCACCTCGTCTCCTACAAAAAATTAAAATTATGGCCACGCCCAAGAAAAAAATCGCGGCAACAAAACCGAATTCGCCCACGCAACAACGGCTTTGGCTGATGTATCCACCGAAGCTCATCAAGAAGCCGTTCATTTACGAAGTTGGACATAAGTTCAAACTCGTGACGAACATTCGTCAGGCCAGCGTGACGGACGAAATCGGCATCGTCTGCCTCGAACTCGACGGCGCGCGCAGCGAAGTGGCGGCGGCGATCAAATGGCTCGTGAAACAAGGCGTGAACGTGGAGCCGGTGGAAATCGGCGTGATTGCTGGCTGAAAATTTGTGGGGACAAAATGAGCGGCGCGGATTGATTTCCGCGCCGCTTTTTATTTCAGCGTAGCGGCTTTCCGCAGAAAGCCGCAATTTTTGAAGCTTTAAGTTGCGGCGCTCTACCGAGTCGCCGTTACAAGCTCAAGTTTGTATCGCGCCGAAAAAATATTTCCGTAAAATCCGCCGCGTGTTGAAACCGTTTATTCATTGGATGGAAAGTCAGGGCGCGTGGTCGCCATGGCTGTTCTTGGCGCTATTTCTCGTGGCGTCGTTTCTGATGATCTGGCGGCTGGAGGCGATGAGCGCGGGCGGTTTTGAAGGCACGGTGCTCGGCACGCTCGTCATGCCGTATTGCTCCGGCATGGGCAATTTGATTTTTGCCTTCATCCTCGGCCAGACCGGTGGCAGTGGCGCGGACGTGATGACCAATTCCCTCGTCAACAACGTCACGAACATGACGCTCGTGCTTGGATTGCCCGCAATTATTTGGGGCATCAACGTCCTGCCGAAAGCAAAATCTGGCGCGAGCAAAAAGAAAAAATCCGAAGTCAAACTGAAGGCGCAAGCCGAAGCGAAGGTCGAGGCGAAAACTGGCGGCAAAGGCGGGAAGGAATCGGAATTAAATCGCCTCTCGCTACTGCTAACGTTGACGGCAGTTTTTTTTTTCACCGGCGCGGTGTGGGCACTCGGGCGCAAAGGCAGTTTGAATTTCAACGACGGCTTGGTGCTCGTGGGATTATTTTTGTTCTGGCAGGTAATTCACATTTTTGAAGTGCTGAAAGCCAATGTGCGTTCGGGAAAATCCAGTTTCACTTTGATGTTAATTGTGAATCTCGCGCTGCTCGCCGTGGGCGCTTATGCGATTTATATCAGCACGGACTGGTTAGTGAAGTGGCTTTCGGGAATTCACACCGGCTTCGTCAGTGCCAAACACATCGGCTGGTTAAGCGGCTGGCTGATGGTTTTGCCGAACGCGCTGCTGGCGATTTATTACGGCTGGCGCAAACAGCCGGAGGTGGTCTATGCCTCGCAAGTCGGCGACGCGCACGTTTCCATACCGCTCTGCCTCGGCGTTTATGCGCTCTATCACACAATGGTCATGCCGGCCTTTTTTCAAACGGGAATGTTTCTGCTCCTCGGCGCAACGGGATTGCACATGATTTTCGTCGCAGTGTTCGGGCGATTGCCGCGCATCGCGGGTTTCGCGTTGGTAATCGCGTATGGCTACTTTTTGAAAAAAGGTTTGCTAGGATGACGCGGAATGAAAGATTGAACTTCGCCGTTCACCGGACATATAATTTGCCATTAATTTAATGAGCGCGTTTCAAATCATCTTCACGCCGACCGCTGCGTCCGAACTCGCGCGGATGCCGAAAGAATTGCAATTGCAAATCCTCGGCGACTTTCGCGGTCTGCCGCAGCAAGTCGTCGGCAGCGAACTGGAAGATTTCGGCAAGCTCGAAAGCGACGGCCACACGCTCCACCGCTTTCGCATCGGCGACTACCGCGTCTATTTTGAACGCCATCCGCTGGGCGTGCTCGTCCACCGCATCATGAGCAAGAACACGCTCAAAGATTTCTTTTTCCGTTCCGGCATCAAGGTCGCCGAAGATCAAGCGTTGCAGGAAAATCCGAAATTTTGGGAACTCATCGAGGCTGCCAAGATCTCGGAAGCGAAATAAAGTTTTCCGCGGGTGCTTGCGGCAGGAATTTTCCATTCTTGCACTGAAGCGGATTCGTTTTATTCTTTTCGCGCTAAAATTTTATGAACTACAAAATCTCCCAACGCGCGGCTTCGCTCGCGCCCTCGCTCACTCTGGCCATTGATTCCAAAGCCAAGGCGATGAAAGCTGCCGGTGAAGATGTCGTCGGCTTCGGCGCGGGCGAACCGGATTTCGATACGCCGCAGCACATCAAAGATGCCGCCGCGAAAGCGTTGGCAAATGGTTTCACCAAATATACGCCGAGCAGCGGCATTCCCGAATTGCGCGAAGCCATTGCTGCAAAGTTCCTGCGCGAGAATGGACTCACTTACAAACCGTCGCAAATTATTGTTTCGTGCGGCGGCAAACATTCCTGCTACAACGTCATTCTCGCGACGTGCGAAGCGGGCGACGAAGTGATTATTCCCGCGCCGTATTGGTTGAGTTATCCCGAAATGGTCAAGCTCGCGGGCGCGACGCCCGTTATTCTTACGACCACGGACAAAACGGAATTCAAAGTGACGCCAGAACAATTGCGCGCGGCCATCACGCCGAAGACGCGGTTGTTTGTTTTGAATTCGCCGAGCAATCCGACCGGCTCCGTCTATACGCCAGAAGAAACCAAAGCCCTTGGCGATATCTGCGTGGAAAAAGGTATTCTCATCATGAGCGATGAGATTTACGAACACCTCCTTTACGATGGCGCGAAGGTCAAGAGCGTCGCGAGTTTTTCCCAAGCGCATTACGACCACACCATTATTGTTCACGGACTCGCCAAGGCATATTCCATGACCGGCTGGCGTTTAGGTTTTCTCGCCGCGCCGGAACCAATTGCGAAAGCGATTGACGCCGTGCAAAGCCACAGCACGAGCAATCCAACTTCGTTCGCGCAAAAAGGCGGCGTCGAAGCGCTTAACGGTTCGCAAGCGCATCTGCCGGTTTGGTTGGCGGAATACGACAAGCGCCGTCGTTACGCGCACGCGAAACTGAACGCCATGCCCGGAATTACTTGCGTCAATGCGAAAGGCGCGTTTTATCTGTTCCCGAACATTTCTAAAACGGGACTAAAGTCTGCCGAGTTCTGCGCGCGCTTATTGGAACAGGAAAAAGTCGCCGCTGTTCCCGGCATCGCGTTTGGCGCGGATGATTACATTCGTTTAAGTTACGCAACGAGTCTGGCGAACATCGAAAAAGGTTTGGAGCGCATGGATAAATTCGTCCGCACGCTGGTGAAATAATTTTTTCTAAACACTGTGAGCGACGTTCCCGCAGCATCCGTCATTCAAGATACGCTGATCATCATTAAGCCGGATTCTTTCTGGCGAGGCTTAAATCAGCAAGTTGAGGATCGCCTCAAAACGCTGGGGCTGGATGTGGTCGCCGAATGTTTGCTGGCCGATGGCGAAAATTTGTCAGAGGAAAAATGGCGCGAGTTTTATTTTCCGTCCATCGGCGATCGTCCGCCTTGTCTGGAAGGAACTTCAAAATACATGGCGCACGGACCGGTAAAAGTCATCCGCTTCAAAGGCGTAGACGCCATTCAAAAAGTTCGCAGTGCCATCGGCAAGACGCGTCCGTGGCAGGCGGATGCGGGAACGATTCGCGGCGATTTCTGGCCGGGCGCGACGGAAGCAAATGCCGCGTATCGCTTGAAATTTCAGCAGCCAGGCGATGATCAATTTCTCTTCAATATGATTCACGCGTCGGACTCGGAAAATAGTTTCGCGCGCGAAGTTGGTTTCTTCAAACAGTTGCGAGCGTAGCAACTTCGGCCGTTTCAACTGGAAAAAAGGTTGGCAAGAATTCCGCCGATGGATGAATATGTCCGCATGGCCGACGAGCAAGATAACACAATCGCTTTGGTTTCCGTGGCGAAAATCCAGAAGGAATGGATGGATTTAACGTTGCGCGTGGCGCAGACGAAAACCGAATTGGGCGCGCTCGAAGCGGAAAATAAAGCGCTGCGAACATTGCTGGAACGCGTCATCGAACATCGTCAGAAATCCCACGGCGAACTGGTCACGTTGCTCACGACGCTCGTCAGTAAACTTCCGCTCAACGATGTCGGCGTCATTGTCGCGCGCCTGATGGAGCACAATCAAAATGTCGCGTCCGTCAGCGCGAGCCTGATTAAAGGCAAATTGGACGACACTTTTCTCCAACCCACGCTCCTCAAAAATCTCGACAAGACCAAACGCGATCTCGCGGTGGCAGCCAAAGTGGAAGTGGAAGCATTGCTTAAATTAGAGACGCCGTTCGAGTCCTGCCTGCTGCAATCGTTACTCGAAAAACCGGATAATTTTTTCTCACCCGCGTTCGCCCGCGCCAATCGCGGTTTCGTGAAAAGCCAGTTGCCGCGCGAACGCATTCTCAAGGAGTTCGGCGCGGACGCCCTGATTTTTTTTAAGGATGTGACGACGGATGTGAAATTTAATCCGCGCCCGAAGCCGGAAGAAATCATGCTGGCGTTCAAACCGGAGTTCGCCGAAGTGCTCGCACAGAATCCCGCCTGTCCTCATCGCAAGGAACTGGAAGCGTTGCATAAAAAGATTCTGCAAAGCCGCGAGAATAATGAACATTCACGCGCGCAAAAAAATGCGTTTCTGCGCCTCTCGTTTTTTCTCGAACTGCTGCACTACTACGAAAATCAAAGCACGGAATCGCCGGACGTGGTTTTCGCGCAACGCCTGCCGCCAGTGATTGAGCAGCTCGCGATTACCGGCGAACGCGACACGCTGGATGAAAAATTATTGCTCGCCGCCGAAGCTTTGCTTGCAATGATCATCAACACCGACCATCGCAAGGCCGTTGTCAATAACATCGGCAAGGCCGGCGGTCTCGCGCGCATCTTGCGCTACACGCTCGCGTTTCGCGTTGAACAACTTTCCGACTCGGATCCGCTGACGCACGAGTGCATCAAACATTTGATTCCGCAAGGTGCTGCGCCCACGCCCGCCGCACTGGCGAGCGTGCTGCGGTTATTCAATCCGCACATGCAACAAGTTTGCATCCGCGCCATCAATGCGACGGATCGTTTGCGGAAAGAAGATGCGGGGAAACTTGGCCGCGCGGTGGCGCAGGAACTCGGTCTCAAAGATGTTCTCGAAAAATTGAATGAGCAGTCCACGCTTTCGCCTGAACGCGAACGTCAATTGGCGTGGGATCAAATCAAAGATTTAATCGGTTCGCGCGCCACGCCCAACGAAGTCATTGCGACCATTCGCAAACGCCTTCACGGTCGTTACGAAGCTGATGAAGTAAAGGCCTGTTGGCTCGTGCTTACCGAGGCCGACGCGATGGTATTCGTGCGCGTCTTCTGTTTGTTTCCGTATATGCCCGACGGTCAGGCCGATCCGCTCGCGCGCCCGATTCTGGAAACTTTTGTCACGCGTCTCACGCATGAAAAATACGCCGCCACTTACGCCAAGGTTTTGGCCGCGCTAAAAAATCTCCACAAGGTTAAAGCCGACAGTCCCGCGCTCGTCAACTTCGTCGCGCTCGTGAAATGGGTGGATGGCGAAGCCGCCGCCAAGCTCGCCAAAGATATCGGCATGGCCGTGTAAATTGGCGAAAATCATTTTGGCCGAAATAAAATAAATATGTCCGCGACGGAAATTCCCCTGCCCGTCCGCGACTACGACCTCGCCGCCACGCTCGATTCCGGCCAGGTTTTCCGCTGGCAAAAAATTGAAAATTCCTGGCACGGCGTCATCGGAAAAAATTTTGTTCAGCTCACGCAAACGAAAACTGGCATTCACGCCGTTACCACCGCGCCAGTGGAAGATTGGAATTTTCTCCGCCACTTTCTCCAAATCGAAACCGACCTCGCCGCCATTCTAAAAACTTTTCCTGACGATGAGCCGATGCGTGCCGCCGTCGCCGCCTGCCGTGGATTGCGCCTACTCCGGCAAGACCCGTGGGAATGTCTTGCGTCATTCATCTTGTCCTCAACGAAACAGATTGTGCAAATCCGCCAAATCGTTGCTCTGCTTTGCGAACGATTTGGCGAACCTTGCGGCGTTGATGGCTTCGCCAGTTTTCCAACGCCAGAAAAAATTGCGTCCGTAACTGAACTACAATTGCGAAATTGCAAAATGGGTTTTCGCGCGCCCAGCCTGCTAGCCGCCGCACAACAAATCGCGAGAGGGAAATTTGATTTGGAAAAAATCCACGCAATGAATTATGCCGACGCACGTGAAGAACTGATGACTTTGCGCGGCGTCGGCGGAAAAATTGCCGATTGCGTCCTATTGTTCGGCTACGGATTCGATACCGCGTTTCCCGTGGATGTGTGGATTGAACGTGCGTTGCAGGAATTGTATTTTCCGCGACGCCGCGCCAGCGAGAAACGGCTGCGCCACTTTGCCGCCACGCATTTCGGCCCGCACGCCGGCTACGCGCAGCAGTATCTTTTTCATAACATGAGAACGAAAAAGAAATGATTCTGCGTCAGGTGAGAAAATCCCGTTGCAGTCGCGTCATCAAATCATTTACCGCCAACATCAATTCGCCGTGCCGCTCCGCATTCGTCTCGTCAGATAAATCAATCGGCGCGCTCATCGCCGCCGCGTAACGATGCGTGAACGCCATTTGTTCATCACGCTGACCGAGCAAACGCAGCAGCGCGCGAACTTTTTTCACCTGAATTTTTGCGGCGGAAATTTTCTTTAGCGCAGCGCTTGGCGTCATTTCATTTGCTTCAACACGCTTCAACAAGCCACATTCAAACGTGCGACAACGCTTCGGACGGTCGTGGTAAATGCCGCAAAGTTTTCCATCGAAACACGCGCAAGGCTGCGCGAACGCTAGCTTCCCCCGCCCTTTCTTTTCCAGCGTCAGGCCGAGCTTTTCCAATCGCTTCGCATCATCGCCCGCGCGCAATTCCACATCCGCAAACAGTGTGCTGTCGCAGCATAAACCGCAGTTCGGACACAGTTGTTCAATGCCGTTCATCGCCATAAATGTCGTGGATATTTCCGCGCCAACTCGGATTTTATTTTCGGATACTGCTCGCGCCAGAAACTCGCTAAATCCTGCGTCACCTGAATCGGCTTCATGCCTGGCGTCAAAATGTGCACCGTCACCGGCACACGACCGAGCGCAATTTTCGGTGTCTGGTTCACGTCGTAAAGTTCCTGAATACGCAGTGAAATAAAAGGCGATTTGCCGTTTTCATAATTCACTTTGGGCGTGCGACCGTTCGGCAGCGTCAATCTTTCCGGCGCGTGCTTGTCCAAAAGTTCGCGCTGCGACTGCGAGAGCCACGACATCACAATCGGTTTCACTTCGCGTTCCTTGATGTCTTTGTAACTCACCGCGCCGTGGCAAAGTTCCTCGATGATGGATTTTTTGTCGTCGTCAGAAATGTTCGGCAACTGTAAATCAGCGCATTCCTTGCACAACAAATTCAACCGCGCAAGCCATTGCTCGACGTGATGATCCCAGTTCGGCAGCAACAATCGCCCTGCCAAAATTTCATCCGCCAAAAGTTTTGCCGCCGCATCGGCGGGCGGCGGATCAATGCGTTTTGCCGCGAGCGCCAAATCGCGAAACCTCAAGAGTTCTGCGGCCAAAACGCGTTTCTGCTGCGCGTCAAATTGGACGTGTAAATCAGATTTGATGTCGTCGGGAAATAATTCTCGCAGCCACTCGACTTCAATCGTCGTGCCGAGTGAGAGGATTGTATTCACTTCGCGATCACGGCCTTCGATCTCGCGAATTTCCGCCGCCACAAAAATCGGACTGTCCTGCACAATGCTTTCGCGCGCGAGCACGCCGCGCCGACCGTGAACGAGTTCGCAGCGCAAAGTTCCTTGATCCATCCGCCGCGCCACGCGATCGCTGAAACCGATGAGAATGCACTTCTGCAAATTTTCGTCCTTCACCTCGTTGGGTTTCGTGTCGAGTCCTTCACTTTTGGCAATGCGGAGAAATTGGTCGAACAACGGTCCGACTTGTTTTGCAGTGACGGCGTGAATGCCGAGTTTGCGGCACGCGTCCACGCGAAATTGATTGTTGAAAGCAAAACTCCACGCGCGCATCAAAATCCAAAAATCTGAACCCGCTTTTTCGCCGAGCAAATCTTCGCGCGCAGAATCCACTTCCTTGCCGCAATTACGCAGCAGCAAATCGCGGCCTTGCGTGAGTGCAGCAACGAGACACGCCTGATAAACACAACCGTATTCCTGCGCCGCGAGCAGCATCCGCGCGTAACGCGGGTGCAGCGGAAACGCCAGCATTTTCCGGCCAATCGGCGTGATGGATTTATTTTTATCGAGCGCGCCTAAATCCGCCAACAACTCTTCCGCGTGCGTCAAAGAAACTTCATCTGGTTTTTCCAGCCAGCGAAATTTCTGCAAGTCGTCCACGCCGGACGCTTTCAAAGTCAGCACGACTTCCGACAAATCGAGTCGCTTGATCTCCGGCAATTCCTGCACGGCGCGATGCGAATGTTCCTCGCGAGACCACAATCTCATGCACACGCCCGGCGCGGTTCGACCTGCGCGACCCGCGCGCTGGTCGGCGCTCGACTGCGAAATTTTATCAATCAGCAACGTGTTGATGCCGCGATTCGCATCATAGCGCGCGACGCGCGCGAGGCCGGAATCAATCACCAAACGCACACCGTCAATTGTCAGCGACGTTTCGGCGACGTTGGTGGCGACGACGACTTTGCGTTTATCGTAACGCGCGACGGCAGCGTCTTGATCGCGTGGCGGCAATTCACCATGCAGCGGTAATAAAATAAATCCCTTCGCCTCGCTCGTGTGTCGGATGGTCTCGATGGTCTGCGCAATTTCAAAACCGCCCGGCATGAAAACCAGCACGTCGCCTTCGCCGCCGCGATGAACGTATTGGCTAAACGCGTCCGCCGCCTGTTCCCAAACCGGTCGTTTGTCAACGTAGGCGGGCAATTCGGCGTATTCCATTTCGACCGGAAACATCCGGCCTTCGGATGAAAGTTTCGCGCAGGGCGAAAGATATTTTTCCAATTCGCCCGCATTCAGCGTCGCGGACATCACGGCGAGCATGAGGTCGGGACGAAATTTTTCCTGCTGGTCGAGCGTCTGCGCGAGCGTGATGTCGCCGTAAAGATGCCGCTCGTGAAATTCGTCGAACAAAATTGCCGAGACGCCGCGCAGTTGCGGGTCGTCAATCATCTGGCGCAACAAAACACCTTCGGTCACGAAACGGATTTTCGTTTTGGCCGACGTGACATTTTCAAAACGGATTTGATAACCAACTTCCTCGCCCAGTTTCACGCCGAGTTCATGCGCGACGCGCGCGGCGAGCAAGCGCGCGGCGAGGCGGCGCGGTTGCAGCACGACGACTTGGCCGTTGCCGAGCAAGCCGTGTTTCAAAAGTATTTGCGGAACCTGCGTGGATTTACCAGATCCGGTCGGCGCAGATAAAATCAATCGCTTGTCGGTTTTCAGCCGCGCGATAATTTCATTTTCAATTTCGTAGATGGGCAAACGGTCAGCCATGAAGTTGAAAGATTAAGCAAACCGGCGACCGGACAGAAATTTTTCCGCAGAATTTATTTAGCTAACCGCAATCTCCGCCGCGCGCACGGTGTTTTGCAAAAGCATCGCGATGGTCATCGGGCCGACGCCACCGGGATTGGGCGTAATTTTTCCGGCGATGGGTTGCACGTTCGCAAAATCCACGTCGCCGACGAGCTTCGTGCCGGTCTTGGAACTTGCGTCAGGAATACGATTCACGCCCACATCCATGATGATGGCGCCGGGCTTGACCATGTCGGCTTTCACAAAATGCGCCACGCCAATTGCGGCGATGATGATGTCCGCGCGACGGCAATGTTCCTTTATGTCGCGCGTTGCGGAATGACAAATCGTCACGGTGGCATTGGCGTTTTTGCCTTTCTGACAAAGCATCGCCGCCATCGGTTTGCCGACAATGTTGCCGCGTCCGAGCACAACAACTTCCGCGCCGTCGGTCTTGACGCCGGAACGCGCGAGCAATTCCATGACGCCTGCGGGCGTGCAAGGTTTGAAACCGCTGCCATCGCCAAGCATGAGTTTGCCGACGTTCACCGGGTGAAAACCGTCCACGTCTTTCGTCGGCAGCACGGTGGAAAAAACTACGGATTCGCGTATTTGTTTCGGCAATGGCGCTTGCACGAGAATACCGTGGAGGTGCGAAGTGGAATTTAATTTGCCGATGAGCGCGAGCAGTTCCGCCTCGGAAGTTTTTTCGGGCAGAATGTGCGTTTCGGAAACGATGCCGAGTTCGGCGCAGGCTTTTTCCTTCCGACCGACATAAACTTTTGACGCCGGATCTTCGCCCACACGCACGAATGCGAGACCTGGAATCACTCCGCGTTGCTTCAACGCCGCCACGCGCGCAGCCAGTTCCTGCTGGATTTGCGCGGCGATCGCGCGTCCATCAACGACGTTGGTGTTGTTGTTGGCTTGCACGGGGGCTGGAAACGCGGTTAATCGGCAATGAGTTGGTCGAGATGACGTAAATTTTTTGAATGGTCAACACCGGCATATCTTTCCAGCGCGCCGAGATACCTTCTTCGCCCGTCACGATGACTTGAAAGCCATAGTAACGAGAAATGTCCAGATTGGTGCTCGTTGAGTAGAGATAGTTAATGGCGTTGCCGCTATCCAAATCAAACAGTTCGTAAGCGGTCGGCGCGACCAAGCTGCTGGACGAACGCACAAAACCTTCATGCGACACCACGCGGGGCGGCGGCGGGTTGGTATCAATGACCGGAGCAGCGGCGTTCGTGTCAATGACCGCCGGAACATTCGTCGCAACGGCCGCGTCAACAACCGTCGGCGGTTGAGCTATAACTGGGGTCGCTTCCGCTACCGTGCTGGCCGTGGGCGGCGGGACAACGACGGGCGCTGTTTCCGTCACTGCCGACGCGGCAGGAGTCGGTTCGACAACCGGCGCAGCTTCCTGCTTCAAATACATTGCCGCGACAAACGCAAAGGCGTTCGTGGGCGTTTCGATTTGCGTCCAATCGCCCTTAGCCGTGAGTTCGCTGATAGACGCGCCTTTTTCCAAAACGCCGAGCACACTGTAATTTTCACCCGGACCAGCGCGCAGGTTGAGTTTTTTTACGGAAACAATTTTGTTCGTCGCATCTACAAACTTGGAATTCACCCAGACCTTCGTGCCGCTCGGCAAAGCAACTTTCGCCCATTGCGCCGGTTCATCGGCGGCGTGTTTGTCGAGCGTGATTTGGGAAATCACCGTGACGCTGTCGCCGCTTTTCAAATGGCCGACGACTTCGCCTTTCAAACCAGCCTGACCGCGCACATTGAGATTCGGAGAAATCACCGTGGCAGATCCCGCCACGAGCGCGGATGCCGGTTCAGAAATCTTTTTGGCCGCCGCTTTTTTCTTGTGCGTGACCGGCGCTTTTTTCTTGGGCGCGGGCGCAACTGCATTGGTTTCTGTCACCGCCGGAGCCGCCGGGGCAACCGTCGCGGGCGCGGGAATCTCCGGCAACGCGTTCGTGCTCACCTGCGCCACAGCCGAGGTCGCAATCATCATTCCCAAAACCAGCCAGCAATTCTTTTTCATAAATCAGTAGTTAAAGTTTTAATTTCCGTCGCCGTCAGCGTCCGCCATTTGCCCGGCTTCAATTCGCCGAGGCGGATTTTTCCGATCTGCGTCCGCTGCAATTTTTTTACCGTGATCGCCTGCGACTCAAACAGCCGCCGCACCTCGCGATTTTTGCCTTCGCCCAATTCCAATTCCACCACACTTTTCGAACGCGTGCCGGAAACGATTCGCGCCGACAACGCCTTCAATTTTTCACCCTCGTGAAAAATACCGTGCTTAAAAGATTCCAACATCGCCGACGTCACTTCGCCTTCGACACTCACCAAATACCGCTTGCGAACGCCGTAGCGCGGATGCGTCAGGCGCAGGGCAAATTGTCCATCATTCGTGAGAAAAATCAATCCTTCGCTGTTGTAATCCAGCCGACCGACCGACTGCACCGTTTCCCATTCGCGCGGCAGCAATTGATAAATCGTCGGGCGATCAAACTCGTCTTTGCGCGAACACACGCAACCGACCGGCTTGTTCAGCGCGACGTAAATCAGATTTTTCGCGCGAACGATTTTTCCGTCCACCGTCACCGAATCGCGATTGGCATCCACCTTCGTTCCGAGCAAACGGACGACCGTGCCATTGACCGCCACGCGTCCTTCCAAAATAAATTGCTCGCCCGCGCGGCGTGAAGCCACACCGGCGTCGGCGAGAAATTTCTGGAGGCGAACCACAAATAGTGATGAGTTATGAGTGACCAGTGACGAGCGAAAACTCATCACTCATCACTCGCCACTTATCACTTTTTAGGCTTCCGGCTTGGTCTTGCGGAGGCTGGTGATTTTGTCACCGGCCTTGCGTTGACCGCGCTTTTCGAGGAGCGCCGTGCGTTCAAAACGCTTGAGAACATTGCGCTTGCCGCCAAGTTTGGACACCGCGCGCAGACTGGGATGCTGTGACATAAATTATTTCTTTAGTTAAGTTTTCGGTAAAAACGAGCGGACAGAGTAACAAAATTATTTGTTCCCGCAATGCTGAAATTTTACCACTTCAATTCCTGCAAGCGCCGCGCGACTTCCTCGGCGTTCGCGCGGCTGTTGAACGCGCTGATGCGGAAAAAGCCTTCGCCCTTCGAGCCAAAACCGCTGCCGGGCGTGATGACGACATTTGCGTCGCCAAGGATTTTATCGAACGCCTGCCAGCTTGTAACACCTTTCGGCGTGCGAACCCAAATATACGGCGCATTCACGCCGCCAAAAACTTTCAGTCCCGCTTTCTTCGCGCCCTTGCGTAAAATTTCCGCGTTGCCGAGATAATGTTTGATGAGTTCCGCGACCTGCGCTTTGCCTTCGGGCGAATACAGCGCTTCCGCCGCGCGCTGGACGATGAAACTCACGCCATTAAATTTCGTCGTCGAACGGCGATTCCACAACGGATGCAGCGGTTTCGCTTCACCAGATTTTGTTTGCGCCATCAACGTTTTCGGAACAACCGTGAACGCGCAACGCGTTCCCGTAAATCCGCCGTTCTTCGAGAAGCTGCGGAACTCAATCGCGCATTCGCGCGCGCCGGGAATTTCGTAAATCGAATGTGGCACGCCCGGCTCGGTGATGTAAGCCTCGTAAGCCGCGTCGAACAAAATTACTGATTTATGTTCCAGCGCGTATTTCACCCACGCTTCGAGTTGTTCGCGCGTCGCCGCTGCGCCGGTCGGATTATTCGGCGAGCAAAGATAAATAACATCAACGTGCTTCTTCGGCGGCAACGGAATAAAACCATTGCTCGGTTTGCACGGCAGATAAACCAGCTTCGCATACGCGCCCGCTTCATTCGCGTCGCCGGTGTGGCCGACCATCACGTTCGTGTCCACATAAACCGGATAAACCGGATCGCTGATGGCGATTTTATTTTTCGCGCCGAGGATGTCGAGAATCGCGCCGCAATCGCACTTCGAGCCGTCGCTGATAAAAATTTCGTCGTCCGCCACATCCAGACCCTTGTCGCGAAAATCATTTTGCGCGATGACGTGACGCAACCAGTCGTAGCCCTGCTCCGGCCCGTAACCTTTGAACGTTTCGCGCGCGGCCATTTCGTCCACGGCCTTGTGCATCGCGCTGACGACCGCCGACGGCAGCGGTTCGGTCACGTCGCCAATGCCGCATCGAATCAGGCGTTTGGCAGCTTCGGGATTGGCGTCACAAAACGCTTTCACGCGCCGACCGATTTCAGGAAAAAGATAACCCGCTTTGAGTTTGAGATAATTGTCGTTGAGAAATGCCATATTGAAACCACAGATAAACACGAATTAACACCGATGTAAAACCTTGAGTGCGCCTTGAATGCGGTGACTGATTTTACTTTGGAAACCATTCCGTGTGCTCGTCGCCTTGACGGCCAAAATAAGTCACGCGCTTACCGCGCAGAAAGGCAAAATATCCTTGCACGCCCGCCGCCATCGCGCGCCGCGTGAAGTCACGATACTGTTGTCCGTTCCGCTGGCTGTCCAAAATATCCGCGCGCAAAGTTTCAACCGAAAATTCCGGCGCGACCGGCGGCAAGCCTTCGTAGCTAATCGCTGTGACGACCACATCGCCTTCCGCGCTGTAAAAAGTTTTTTTCATCCCGACGTAATCCACATGATAATATTCCACGCCCGCCGTCAGCAATTGGCCGACGACTTCGGGAAATGACATTGTGCCATCGAGAGTTTTACGGGCGGCTTCCGTAATAATTTTCGCGTTCATATTTTATTTTTGTAAACGTGCGGATGCAACACGCCGACGAACGGCAAATTGCGATAGCGCTCGGCGTAATCCAGTCCGTAGCCGACGACAAAAAAATCGGGAATGGAAAAACCGGCGTAGTCAGCTTTGATTTTTTCCGCGCGGCGCGCGGGTTTGTCCAGCAGCACGCAAATCTTAATTCGGCGCGGCTTGAGCGCCTTTAATTTTGGCAACACACGACTCAAAGTTTTTCCCGTATCCAGAATGTCGTCCACCAGCAGCACGTCGCGCCCGCGCACGTCGAGACGCAATTCCTTTGTGAAAACCAGTTCGCCGGATTTCGTTCCCGCGCCGTAGCTGGAAACGCCGATGAAATCAAGGCGTAGCGGCAAATTCAATTGCCGAATCAAGTCGGCCAGAAAAATCACCGTGCCATTGAGCAGCGACACGACCACCATTTCGCGCCCACGAAAATCGCGCTCGATTTCACGCGCCATTTTTTTGATGCGACGCGCGATTTGTTCATCGGTTATAAGAACGCTTTGAACTTCCTTGCGCCAGCGGACGGGGACGGGCGATGTCGGTTTTACGCTCACACAATTAGATGTGCTTGGAATCGTTCTCGTCTTTTTTTGTGTAGCCGGAATCCTGACGTTGAAAGTTCACGGCGTTCTTTTTGACGTAGGCGGCGAAGACATCGTCCGCGCTCATGCCGAGCACTTGCGCCATGCTGATGAGAAAATGAAACAAGTCGACCACTTCGACGCGCGCGTTTTGTTCGTCAAACTTCTGATACTTGGCCCACCATTTCCACGGCACGCTGTCGGTAAGTTCGGCCATTTCCTGTTGCATGGCGCGCGTGTAATTAAGCAGCCACTTGGTTTGTTCTTCCTCGCTCATGCCGTCGGTTTTAACGCCGATGCGTTCGTTAAGTGATTTTTGCATCCGAAAGAGTTCGCGGAGTTGATCAGGATTTTCCATGGGCGAAGCATACAAAATGAGTGACGAGTGACGAGTGAAAAGTGGCAAGTTGGCTTTCGTTTGAACCGCAATTTGTTTGCTCATCACTCGTCACTCATCACTCGCAACTTTTTTACGCTTTTAACTTGGCGCGCGAAGCCCTATACCAACACGATGTTGCCGACACTTTTAGCCAATGGCGGGCCGGTCATCTGGCTCATCCTGATTGCCGCTGCCACCGCCGCCGTCGTGTTCATCGAACGCGCGCTGTTCTGTCATCGTTCGCAAATTAACGCCGCCGAGTTTCTCAATGGCGTTCGCACCGTCATCAAACGCGGCAACATCGTTGAGGCCATCGCGATTTGCGATGCCACTGCCGGTCCCGTTGCGCGGCTGGTGAAGGCCGCCATTCTCGCGCGCGAACTCGGTCGCGACCGTGTGCGCGAAGCCGTCGAGGAAGCCGGTCTCACCGAAGTCCCGCGCCTCGAAGAAAAATTAAATCTGCTTGCGACCATCGCGCAAATCGCGCCGCTGCTCGGGCTGTTTGGCACGATTGTCGGCTTCATTGATGTCTTCGGACAAATTGAACAGGCCGGACTCTACGCGCACATTGAGATGTTGTCGCATGGCGTTTGGAAAGCGCTCGTCTGCGCTGCGGGCGGTATTGCCGTCGCCATTCCCGCACACGCTGGCTATAATTATCTCGTGAGTCGCGTGAACAAAATCGTTTTGGACATGGAACGCGCCGCCGCTGAAATCGTCAACATCGTCACCGAAAGTGGTAACGGCAATGGAAAATGAGACACGGATTGCACAGATTTTCACGGATGAAATTAAAGAATGAAAACCTCATCCGTGCCAATCCGTGAAATCCGTGTCACGCCCCTATGAAATTTCCCCGCACCGCTAAAATTCTCCGCAGTCAGTTCGACGTCGCGCCGTTCGCGGCCGTTTTTTTTGCGCTGCTGATTTTTCTGATGCTGGCCGCGCTGCTGCCCGTGTCCGGCTTGCGGATGAATTTGACGCCGCCAACCGCCGCCGATTTGCCCGGCGTGGATCGTCCTGTTGTCGCGCTCGCCGTTGATGCCCAGAACCGTTTGTATTTTGAAAATCAGATTGTCACGGAAGCGGTGCTAAAAACTTCGCTTGCCGCGCGCATCAAGGCCGCGCACGAACCGCTCACACTCGTCATCCACGCTGACAAAGCCGTGACCTACGACGAACTCGCGCATCTCGCCCTGCTCGCGCGCGAACCTGAAACCGGCAATACCAATCTCACCATCACGAACATCGTGCTTGCCACCCTGCCCGTCACTCGGCCATGAACCCGCTCGCAACCGAAACGCCTGCGTTTGCACCCGCACCACCGGCGGATGGTTGGAGTTGGAAGAAAATTATTTTCCTCATCGTCTTTGCGTTGGCCGCGCACCTCGCATTTATATTTTTGCTTGGCGCAAAAAAGACGGCGACCCCGCGCGTCGCGACCAATGTTCCCGTGTTTCGTCTCGCCGATAATTCCAGCGAACTCGTCCGACTGACCGACCCGACGCTGTTTGCCTTGCCGCACACGGAAGATGTTGCTCCGTCCTTCTCCCAACCGCCGGACGTTGTGTCGCCGTCGTTTCGTTACACCGAAGCGCCGCCATTTTTGTTGCCCAATGCCGCCAGTCTCGGCGCGGCATTCAACGCGTTCATGCAGACGAATCGCTTTGCGACTATCGCTCTAAATTTCAAGCCGGAGCCGCAACTCACCCTACCGCAGGCGGACATCGAAACCGCGTTGCCGCAAACTTCCACTTGGCAACTTGCCGGAGAAATCGCCGGTCGCCGCCTTTTGAATACCCTTTCCGTGCCGTCGCCTGCCGTGAATGACGTCATCGCGCCGAGTCGCGTGCAATTGCTCGTGGATAAAAGTGGCAACGTCGCCTCCGCCGTGTTGCTGGAAACCAGCGGCTACGATGACGCTGACCAACAAGCTTTGAAACTCGCGCGCACCTTGCAATTTGTGCCGGCGGAAAAATTGACCTTTGGCGAAATCATTTTCAACTGGCACACCGTGCCGGTCAGCGTGCCATGAGTATTGCCACGCTATTGTTGATTTATGTCGCGCTCGCGCTCGGCGCGATTTGCGGCGTGGGAATTTATTCCGAGATGGAACGACGCCGTTTTGGTCCGGCGCATCCCGAAGACCGCGTGTTCCGCTGCGCCAAATGCGGTTTGGTTTACACCGACGACGCCGACGTGGATCGCTCCCGCTGCACGCAATGCGGCAAGCTCAACGAGCCGATTGCGTTTTAAGCCTGCGCCGCCTCACGTCCGCGTGAGCGCGACGTAGAGGTCGTTCACGAATTGCGCGATGGCCTGCACCTCGGCCTGCGTGGGCGGGTCGGACACCGGCAACACCGGCGGCGGAATATATTCGCAATGACCCGCCGTTTGCGCGGTCAACACCGTGGCCATCGCGCTGCTCGTCGGCACGGCATCAATCAAATCTTTCAAACCCGCGAATTGATTTCTTAATTCCGCCGCCACAATCGGCGAATGATCCACCGGCAACGTTGCATCGTAAGGCATAAAGTTAGTTATGAGTTATGAGTGGCGAGTTATGAGCGGGAGCCGGTCTGGCGCGTCACTCATCACTCGCCACTCGTCACGGTTTTTCACGGAACTATTTTTCCCGCCGGATCGCTCCATGCGCCGATGCCGCCAGGCCCGACTGCGCGCACCCGCACCCACATCCGCGACCCACTCGTCAAACCAAGAATGACCGACTTCGATTTCGTCACACTCGGTTGCGCCGTCCAGCTCGTGCCCGTGATGGGGTCAGGACTGATTTGCACATCGTAAGTCGAGGCGACCGGCACCGGATCCCATTGCAAATCCAGTTCGCCCGCATTATCGCCCGCCGTGCTGGAGAGGTTCGCGACCGGCGGCGGCACACTCGGCGGCGTCTTGGGCGAACGCACCGCGAAGGCCGCTGACCGGGCTCAACTTTCTGGACCACGTTGGGTGTTAGTCCAAGCACTTGTTTGAGTTTATGTTTTCGTTGTTTCTTTGTCCTTGCCCAGTGGTGGGTGGGCGAAGCCCGACCGGAGCTGGGAATGGACAGCTCCGCGCCGCAAACATCGCCGGACTATCATAGCCCAGCCGACTGTGCGGTCTTACTGCGTTGTATTTCCGCCGGACGTCGCCCTCCACCTCCCGTGCTTCCGTCAATGTCCACAGGTGCTCCCGGTTC
>CAILDU010000124.1 GCA_903833055.1 uncultured Verrucomicrobia subdivision 3 bacterium
GAAATGTTAGTGTATTTCGTCGCCGCCGGAACCACCAAATGAAAACCAGCAAATGCGTTCGGCATGGGACTGGGGTTGCCGTAGAAATCAACAAAGTTAAAAATCCCGCATGGATAAGTATTGTTGGAATCCTTGCCGGTAATGGTTGTGTAAACTGTGTTGTTGATGATTTTCACCGAGCGCGTGGGTGTGAAGTTTTGTATCCCAACGGGCGCGCCGTCGTTTTGTGCAGGATTATAAAATAAGGTTCCGCCGTTATTGCCGGAACCCCAAAAATTGTTTGTGCCATCGCTCACCACACCGCGCGGATTAGTTTTGCCAGTGGCAATGCCATACCAGTCGTCCCGAACAAGAACCGCTTGATTATTGGTGAAGGCATCAATCGTGGAAAGAATACGGTGGTAAGGCAGCGATGAAGGCGTTCCAGGAATAGACCCAATACCACCAGTGTAAGCGGAATAGGTCAGAATACTATTATCTGCCGAACGCCCCATGCTGTCGGCCTCGCTGCCAGCGTTGCCGTTATTCCACAAAGCGTTCGCTCCATTGGTGGGAAATGCAATTGTCAAAGTCGGAGCGGTGGGACCCGCAACATTCGGCAAAAATTCATCGATGTAATCCGCGTTCTGCTTCGTGTTCCAATCTTGCGCTGGATCGTAGTAACCGGCTGGCTGACCATTGCCAATACGCAATACCGCCAGTCGGCCGGGAGTGAAGGCTGGCGTTTGCGCCTGACCGGTCAGAACCATTGCCACCGCTCCAATTGTGATGATTAGTTTTTTCATTTTAATTTTTATTTTTATTTTTTATCGAGATTCAATGTGCGTCTAAATTTCAGCAGCATTAAATAAGAAGCAGGTCACAAGCAAATGGCGTTCAGGTGACGATTTCGTGACTTCATCAAAAATAATTTCAGGCTGTCGCTACTCGTAACCCAATTGTCACACAACGCCCACACATCCGTAACAAGCTGCATTCATCATGTGGTCGGATTTTTTGAAGCAACCGATGGAAGAACCAACAAACCGATTAAAACCCATGCACTTGAAAAAACAAAACGGCCGCCGCGGATTTACGCTCATTGAACTGCTGGTGGTCATTGCCATCATCGCCATTCTGGCAGCACTGCTGTTGCCGGCGCTGGCGAAAGCCAAGGAAAAAGCCTATCGCATCAATTGTTTGAACAACGAGAAACAATGGGGGCTGGCGCAAAATATGTATGTGAGCGACAGCAATGAAGTGCTTCCCGCCACCAAAATTCCTAACGGCACGCCGGGAACCGGTGGCAGTTACAGCGAAGATACGCCCAAGTGGGCAGACTTAACCGGCATTGAATTTATGAACAATCAAAACGGCACAAGTTATGGCCGTGATGCATGGTTCAACGCTCTGCCATCGTATATTTCCAGTATGCCTTTGTGGAAATACTCCATTACTGCGGGCGGTCCGGCGAATTTTAATAACACCAAATCCATTTATCATTGCGCTACCGCAGACGGCAAAGGTGTTGACCCGACCCGGCAGGGAAATGTTACTTATGTGCCGTTCAATTTTGGGATGAATTCCAAAGGCACGGACGGTCTTCCCGCAGGCACCTCATTAAAATCAACCATGGTGCAAAACCCTTCCGCGTTTGTCTTCTTCTCCGAAGTTCGCACTCTCGTGGCGGAAACGCCTTACGCCGCGCCGGGCACCAGTTACCAGCAAATCATATGCACACCGCAATGCTATACCACCCGCTTCTCTTCCCGCCATGCCGAAGGTGCCGACATCACCTTTTTGGACGGCCACGCCGCTTGGTATAAATACAGCTACGTCATTGCCGCTGTAAATGGTAACAACGGACTCAAGCCCGGCGATCCGGGACTTTCCGATATCAACTGGTCCTACGATGGACACGCCGTTCCTTAATCTCTAAATTTTTTTCGATGAAATACATTACAAAACCAAACTTTTTCGCGCGCTCGATAGTTTTAGCAGTCATTTTCGCCAGTGCCACCGCTGTTTCTTTTGCCAAGGAAACCGCGCTTAACTACCTCAAGGAAGGCAAACCCGAAGCCGCCACCCTGCTCGCGCCGCCGCCACTCATTGATTCGCCCGAACAAGCCGCCGACATGGATGAAGTCAAAGCCGTTTATCACGCGGCGGACAAAGCTGACAAACAAGCCGCCTACGACGAAAAGAAATTCTCCGTCTTCAATTTCACACCCGCCGTCGGCGCATTTTTTCAATCGAACAACCTGCCGAAGACCGCCGCGTTCTTTGAAAAAGTCCAGCTCGACGCCGAAACTGTGACTGACGCCGGCAAAGATTATTTCCATCGCCCGCGTCCCTACTCCACCGACACCAACCTCATCAACGGCAAGCTCGAAAAGAGTTTCAGCTATCCCAGCGGCCATTCCACCGAAAGCATGGTGCTCGCCCTCGTCCTCGCCGATTTGCTGCCCGCGCAACACGACGCCATTCTCGCGCACGCGCGCATGATGGGATGGCATCGCATCCAAATTGCCCGCCATTATCCGACCGACATCTATGCCGGCCGCGTCCTCGCGCAAGCCATCGTGAAACAATTCAAGAAGAGCGATGACTACGAAGAAGCCTTCAAAGAAGTAAAAAAAGAAATCGAAGCCGCCCGCAAAGCCGCGCTGAATTAACCGCGAAAAATTTCCGTCGTTAAAAACGCAAAGGCGCAAAATGAGTAATCATTTTGCGCCTTTTGTGCTTTTTTGCGGCTAAAATTTAATCCCCTCGCGCGCCGACAAATCGCGCTTCCACTCCAACCCGCCGGAAAATCCGCCGATCTTTTTGTTCGCGGCGAGAATGCGATGGCACGGCACCAAAACCGGAATCGGGTTTGCGCCGCACGCGCCGCCCACCGCGCGCACCGCTTTCGCGTTGCCAATTGCCGCCGCCACTTCGCCGTAGCTTTTCGTTTCGCCCGCCGGAATTTTAAGCATCTCGCGCCAGACGGATTTCTGAAATTCAGTTTTGCCGTTCCAATCCAGCGGCGGCAATTTTCCGGTCTCGCGACCGGCCAAAGTTTTTTTCAAAGCCTCCGTCGTCAGCTTGTGCCAACGGAGAACCTGCACCGGCAACGCGGCGGCGTTGAGTTTCCGCTTTTCGCTTTCCGCTTTCCGCTTTTTCTTTTCCGGCCAAGCCAGATCGGCCAAGCCATTTTCTGAATAATGCGCGATAAAATTTCCATCGGACGTTTCAATCGGAATTGTGACGAGCGGGTTTTTCATCTCAATGTTTCAACATCAGGAACAGCCCCAACAACACGAGAATAACCGCCGTAATCAGCACAAAAAAGCGGTTGCGCGCAACGCGCTTTTCGTAGCGCAGCGGACGCAAACCTTGCACGCCGCCGGCGGCGAGATAGCTGACGAGACGCGGATTGCTCGTCGTCGGCCCGCGAAAATGGTTGCGCCAACGATTCAGCAGCGCGGGCAAATCATATTTGCGCACGCCGAGTTCATTGTAAATTTCCGGCGCTTCCGCCTCGGTGCGCGCCGCCAGTTTGGTGCGGTTCACTTCTTCAAAAACCGGCTCGCTCACTTTCGATTTCGGCGCGGGCCCCGTTTTTTCGGCGGCACGGGAAACGGTTTCGCCCAATGGCAGCGCGGTGGAACGGAACTTCGGCTCGGACTTATGCGCCAGTTGCGGGGCGAGCTTTTTGATTTCGGCTTCGAGCGCAGCGATTTCGCTGTTGAGATCGCGCGCCTTGTCGGAAAGCGGATCGGAATTTTTCTTGGAGAACGCCATGACTTACTTTCGCGCAAGAATCGCGATGAAAATTCCCAGCGCACCGAGCGCCACGAGCAGCAGCGGCCAAGTCATCGCCAAACCAATTTTGCAAAGCTGGCCGAAACTTAAATCCGCCAATGACGGCGCGGCGGAAATGGGCGTAGCGTTTTGGCTAATCGCCGCCGCCGGTTTATTTTCACCCGCGAGCACCGGCAATTTCAACCGCGCAGAATTCCATTCCATCCGCGCGTTTTCAATCGTCGTCAACGCGCGCGTCAGTTCGATTTGAAAATTTTCCTTTGTCCACGCTTCATCGTGAATGGCCTGAACCTTCATGAGCGCCGCGCGAAAATCGCCGACGGTTTTGACCATCTGCTCGGCATCACGGCGCGCGACAAATTCCGCTTCTTCGAGCAAACCAAGTCCGCGCGTGAGCTGCTGGACAATTTCCTGACGACCAGTTTGAAATTCGCCCTGACGACGACGCAGTTCTTCCAGTCCGGCGCGTTCGCGTTCGAGTTCTTCCTGCGCGCGTTTGAGCGCGACGAGTTTTTGCTGCGCATCCACCACACGGCGATCCACATCCTCGCGCGTGGGCGCGGCGAACGACGACTTCTGCGTCGTGAAATCGGTATCAACAAATTCGGTGGAATCGTATTCGCCAGCCATGAGCCGATTCTAGCCGCGCGCGCCCAAGTGTAAAGCGGCTTTGCGCGACACCCAGAAAAGTAAATTCGACGAACGCGGCGCGCGATGGCAGGATGTTTGTGCGAACAAATGTCTTTGGCAGCCACAACTGAATTACGCGTCAGCGGAATGACCTGCAACAACTGCGCGCGCCACGTCACCGAGGCTATTCAAGGCATCGCCGGTGTCCAAAGCGCGTCGGTCAGCTTGCAAAATTCCAGTGCCGCTGTGCGTTGGAATTCCGGCGAGGACAAAAATGTTCCCGCCATTCTCACCGCGATTTCAAAGGCCGGTTTTAATGCGAAAGAAATTTCTGCCAATGCTTCCGACGAACCTAGACAAAGCCGCTGGCAATGGAATTTGATGCTCGGCCTCGCCGTCACCGCCGCGCTGATGATTGGCGAATGGATTTTTCATTTGATGATGGCGGATTGGTTCCGTTGGTTCTCATTTTTTCTGGCGGCAATTGTCCAAGTCTTTTGCGGCGCGCAATTTTATCGCGGCGCGTGGCGACAACTTAAAATTGGCAGCTCCAACATGGACACGCTCGTCGCGCTCGGCTCCACGACGGCGTTTAGTTTTAGCTGCTGGGTTTTGTTTCGCGGCACTGGCGAACACATTTATTTCATGGAAGCCGCCGCCATCATTTCGCTCATCAGCGCCGGCCATTGGGTGGAAGCGCGCGTGAGCGACAAAGCGAGCGGAGCCTTGAAATCATTGCTCAATCTCGCACCGCAAACGACAAGGAGAATTCAGAATTCCGAAGTCAGAAGTCAGAAGTCAGAATTTGATTTGCGAACCGCTTCGTTTGCAAATTCCGCACTTCGCGCTTCGCACTCCGCAATTGAAGAGGAAGTTCCCGTTTCCGAATTAAAAATCAACGACCGCATCGCGCTGCGTCCCGGCGACCGCGTGCCGGTGGATGGCGCGGTGCTCGAAGGCGAATCCGCCGTGGACGAAGCCATGCTCACCGGCGAATCCATTCCCGCCGACAAAAAAAACGGTAGCGAACTTTTCGCCGGAACCGTAAATCTCAATGGCCGGCTCATCATGCGCGTGACCGCCACTGGCGAAGCGACTGCGCTCGCGCACATCATCGCCGCCGTGCAACGCGCGCAGACCAGCCGCGCGGACATCCAGCGCCTCGGCGACCGCATCAGCAATGTTTTCGTGCCGATAATCATTGGCATCGCACTTGCCGCCGGAATTTTTTGGGCCATTCATTCCGGCGCGGAAAAAGCCTTCGTCATCGCGGCAGGAGTTTTAATTGTCGCCTGTCCATGCGCGATGGGTTTGGCCACACCCGCTGCCATCATGGCCAGCGCCAATGCCGCCGCGCGACGCGGAATTTTAATCCGTGATGGCGTAGCGCTGGAAAAAGCCGGCAAAATTACCGCCGTAATTTTCGACAAAACGGGAACGCTCACAATTGGAAAACCGGAAGTGGCGGCGCAGCATGAATTCAGAATTCAGAATTCGGAAGCCGGAATTTTAGCGGCGGCGCTGGCGCGCAACTCGACGCACCCCATGAGCCAGGCGATTGCCAAAGTCTCGGCGGAGAAAACCGAATTGACAGATTGGAAAGAAGTCCGCGGGTCTGGTGTAAGCGCGATTTTGCCGTCTTCAACTTTCAACCTTCAACCTTCAACCTTACGACTGGGTTCGTTGACCTGGCTGCGCGAATATGACGTGGATTTGCACGTTGGCGAAAATTTTATCGCCGACTGGTCGACGCAAGGCGCGACGCTGGTTGGGCTCGCTTCCGAATCCGAATTGCTTGGCCTGTTCGCCGTGCGCGATGCGTTGAAAACAAACGCGAAATCAGTGGTCGCACAACTCCAATCGCAAGGTTTCAAAACCTATTTGCTGACTGGCGATAATGCGCTGACCGCGACAAGCATAGCTCAGCAAGTCGGCATCGCGACGGAAAACGTTTTTGCCGAAGTGCGCCCCGAACAAAAAGCGGAGTTCATCAAAAAACTTCAGGCGAGCGGCGAGCGCGTGGCGTTCGTGGGCGACGGCATCAACGACGCCCCTGCCCTCACGCAAGCCAATCTTGGCATCGCCGTGAGCCGCGCCAGCGACGTGGCCCGCGAGGCGGCGGACATCATCCTGCTAAAATCAGAAATCGAAGCTGTGCCGGAGGCGCTTGGTCTCGCGCGGGCGACGCTGCGGACGATCAAACAAAATCTGTTCTGGGCTTTTTTCTACAACGCGCTCGGCGTGCCGCTCGCGGCGTGCGGAATTATCAGCCCGATTTTCTGCGCGGCGGCGATGGGCTTTTCTGATTTGATTGTCATTGGCAATGCGCTGCGGCTGTTGCGCTGGCGGCAAAAGTGAAAATTCATTTTCACCGCATAAAATTTCGCTAAACTTCGCGCATGAGTTTATTGCCGTTTGGAAAATTGGCCGCGCACCGGCCGCGCACCTTTGTCCCGCAAAACCTTAATCTCGGCGACTGGCCGCAGATTGCGCCGCTGTTTGATCAAATTGAAACACGCGCGGTGCAAGCTGCATCCGCCGTCGAATTGGAAAAATGGCTGCTCGACTGGAGCGAACTTTGCGCCGCGCTCGACGAAGAAGCGTCGCGCCGTTACATCGCGATGACATGTCACACGGATAATGCGGACGCGGAAAAGGCGTATCTGCACTTTGTCGAAAACGTCGAGCCGCAACTCAAGCCGCGCCAGTTTGCGCTGGAAAAAATTTACGTCGCACATCCGCAGTTCAATCAATTGCCCAAAGCGCGTTACGAAGTTTTTAATCGCGACGTGAAAAATCACGTCGAACTGTTTCGCCCCGAAAATGTGGCGCTCGAAACGGAAGAAGCGAAGCTCGCGCAGCAATATCAAAAACTCATCGGCGCGCAGACGGTGACGTTTCGCGGCGAAGAAAAAACGCTCGTGCAAATGGGCCGTTATCTCGAAGAACCGGATCGCGCGTTGCGGCAGGAAGCGTGGGAACTCGTCGCCAAACGCCGCCTTGTGGACGTGGACAAGTGCGAAGCCATCTTCGATGGTCTTATCGAATTGCGGACGCAAATTGCGAAGAACGCAGGTTTTGAAAATTACCGCGACTACGCGCACCGCCAGAAATGCCGGTTCGATTATACGCCAGAAAATTGTTTTCAATTTCACGACGCGGTGGAAAAGGAAATCATGCCCGCCGTCCGCGAAATCCAGAACGAACGTCAGCGCCAGTTGAAACTGGAAAAATTGCGTCCGTGGGATTTGGCCGTTGACCCGCAAAATCGCCCGCCGTTAAAGCCTTTTGTGCAGGTCGGCGAAATGGTCGCGCGCACGCAAAAGATTTTCAATCACCTCGACGCCGGACTTGCCGCCGGTTTCCAGCAGATGCAGGATTTGAAATTGCTCGACCTCGACAATCGCAAAGGTAAGGCGCCGGGCGGTTATCAATCCACTTTGTCGGAAGCGCGTGTGCCGTTTATTTTTATGAACGCGATTGGTTTGCAGCGCGATGTGGAAACGATTTTGCACGAGGCCGGCCACGCCTTCCACGCGCAGGCGACGCGCGATGAGGATTTGTATCCGTATCGCAGCGCGCCGATTGAATTTTGCGAAGTCGCCTCAATGGCGATGGAACTTTTGGGCAATGAATTTCTCGAAGAATTTTATCCGACCGCCGAGGCGAACCGCGCCCGCAAGACGCACCTCGAAGGCATCATCGGATTTTTTCCGTGGATGGCGACGGTGGACGCGTTTCAGCACTGGATTTACACGCACGCCGGCCACACGCGCGCGGAACGCAAGGCTGCTTACTTAAAATTGATGGATCGTTTTGGCGGCGACGTGGATTATTCCGGCTTCGAGGAAGTGCGCGCGCATTCGTGGCACCGGCAGCTTCACATTTTTCTGCATCCGTTTTATTACGTCGAATACGGCATCGCGCAGCTCGGCGCGTTGCAGGTCTGGGCGAATTCAAAGGCGGACAAGGCGAAGGCTCTGGCCAATTACAAGAAGGCGCTCGCGCTGGGCGGCTCTCGTCCGCTGCCGGAATTATTTGCGGCGGCGGGCTGCAAATTTCAATTCGATGCCGCGACCATTAAACCATTGATTCAACTGGCGAATTCCGAACTGAAGAAACTTTGAGGTTTAACCGCAGCGGCAGAATTATTTTAATTTTTTGAAGGTGTAGCCTTTTGAGGTATGACCGGCAATTGGAATCATCATCCATGAAATTCCGCCAACTCCTGCACCCGAACTAGTCTCGTAATAAATTACATCACCATTAATCGCAATGTATAGCTTACCGCTTCGCCAAAGATGTCCAGAAAAAGAAAAAATACCGCTACCGTTTCCACTTTCGTTTCCATTTCCTGAATATTCATACGCAATCAAGCTGCGGCCATCTTTTTTGAATTTTTCAAAGAGTTGCACTTGATTCGTGCTTAAGTCGTTGTTGCCTTGAACGAGTGTGATGACAAGAGTCCTTTCATCCTTTGCCAAAACTCGAATCCGATCGGCATTGGGATTATAGTTACCCAGAACGAGAGTTGATAATTCAAGCTGACCGTTTCCTTCGGCCATATTAGAATACTCTCCATTCAGATCAGACAGTTTTCTGACAGTTTGCTTACTCGGTGCCGAACCTTCAGAGCTAACAATCACACAGCCAGATAATGGAATAATCAAAAGAATAAAAAGAAGATTTATTCTTAACACTTCAAGGCAATGCCGAAATTTTTCTTTTGAACTCATTGCCTTTTATTCTGATTTGCGGCGCTCTGCCGAGTCGCCGCTACGTTTCAATTCCGTAAGCTTTAATTTTGTTGTAAAGCGTCTGGCGACCGATGCCGAGTTTCTTCGCAGTCTCAAGTTTGTTGCCGCCGGTTTCGCGGAGCATCTGGATGATGGCGTTGCGCTCGACGCCTTCGAGCAGCGTGAAGCTGGTGTCGTGGCCTTCGGACGGAACCATGCGGATTTCGCTGACGGACAAATCGCTGGCGTCCACGTCCGGCCCTTCGCAGAGCAAAACGGCGCGCTGAATTTCGTTCTGCAACTGGCGGATGTTACCCGGCCAGTCGAAACCGGTGAGCCGTTCCGCTCCGGCCAGAGTAAAACTACGCAACGTGCGATTCGCCTGCGCGGCAAAGCGTTTCAGAAAGGCATTCGCGAGCGGCATAATATCGTCGCGGCGTTCGCGCAACGGCGGCAGATAAACGGAAATCGCGCTGATGCGGTAAAATAAATCTTCGCGCAACTTGCCGTCCTTGATGGCGTCTTCGGGCTTGCGATTGGTCGCGGCGATAATTCGGCAGTTGGTCTGGTAATCGGTCTTGCCGCCGACGGGCCGGACTTTTTGATCCTGCAACACGCGGAGCAATTTGCTCTGCGTATCAATCGGCATCTCGGAAATTTCGTCGAGGAAGAGCGTGCCGCCTTCGGCCTGACGGAACAATCCGTCGCGGTCGGAAATGGCGCCGGTGAACGCGCCTTTGACGGAGCCGAACAGTTCGCTCTCGATGAGTTCGCGCGGGAGCGCGGCGCAGTTGACCTTGATGATTTTATTTTTACTGCGCGGGCTTAAACTGTGAATTAAATCGGCAATGACTTCTTTGCCCGTGCCGCTTTCGCCGGTAATTAAAATGGTGACGTCGCTGGGCGCGATGCGTTCGAGCGTGCGGACGACTTGCTGCATCTGCGGACTCTGAAAAACGGGCGCGGAACTGCCGCTCATGGCGGACAACGCGCGGCGGAGGGAATTGTTTTCTTCCTTCTGCTGCTGATTTTCAATGGCGCTGACCGGGCTCGACTTTCTGGACCATGTTGGGTGTTAGTCCAAGCACTGGTTTGAGTTTATGTTTTCGTTGTTTCTTTGTCCATTCCCAGTGGAGGGAGGGCGATGCCCGACCGGAGCTGGGAATGGACAGCTTCGCGCCGCAAACATCGCCGGGCTCTCATAGCCCAGCCGACTGTGCGGCCTTACTTCGTTGTATTTCCGCCGGAAGTCGCCCACCACCACCCGTGCTTCCGTCAGTGTCCAC
>CAILDU010000125.1 GCA_903833055.1 uncultured Verrucomicrobia subdivision 3 bacterium
CGCGGGCTGTTCAGGCGGTCGCGCAATTCCGGCTGGCCCATCAAAACTATTTGCAACAACTTCCGATCATCCGTTTCAATGTTAGAAATCAACCTCACCTGTTCCAATAAATCTTCCGTCAAATTCTGCGCCTCGTCCACGATTAAAACCGTTTCCTTGCCCGCCAACGTCTGGCGCAATAGAAAATCGCTAATGGTCGCAACGGTTTCCATGCGATCCTTGCCTTTGACATCCAAGCCGTATTCCGTAGCGATAGCCCGCATCAATTCATCGCCGCTCAAAACCGGATTCAAAATCAGCGCCGTGGAATAACGCGCATCGAGACTTTCCAGCAACGCGCGACACAACGTCGTCTTGCCCGCACCCACTTCACCGGTGAGTTGCACGAAGCCTTTGCGTTCACGAATGCCGTAGAGCAGATGGTTGAACGCCTCGCGATGTTTGTTGCTGTGGAAAAGAAAGCGCGGGTTCGGCGTGATGTCGAACGGCGACAGCTTTAATCCATAAAACTCCAAATACACGCGGGCTTTCTAGCAAAAACCCGCGCCGCGCGCAAAGCAAAGGTTTTACATCGAATCAGAAAAACTCACGCAATCCGGCGCACCGCCTTGACCAACGCCGCCGCTTCTGCCGCTGTGCCGATGGTGATTCTCAAGTATTCATTTACGTCCGGCGCGCTGAACCAGCGCACGAGAATTTTTTGTTCCCGCAATTTCTGCAACCACTCCTTCGCCGGAAACAACGGCGGCTTTGCCAAAATGAAATTTGTCTGGCTCGGCAAAACGCGGAAACCGAGTTTGGTCAGTTCGCGTGAAAGCCATTCGCGCGTCGCAATGATTTTTTTGAAATTGGCGCGGTAAAATTTCAAATCGTCCAGCGTCGCTTCCGCTGCGATTTGGCCGAGGCCGTTTACGTTGTAGCTGTCGCGCATTTTATCGAGCGCGGCGATGAGTTCCACATTCCCGACAAAATAGCCGACGCGCTGGAAACACAGCGAATACGCCTTGGAAAAAGTCCGCGCGACGAGAGCATGCGGAAATTTCAAAGCGAGTTTAAGCGCGTTTTCATTGGCGAAATCAACGTAAGCCTCGTCTAAAATCACAACACCTTTCTGCGCGCGGCAAAGCTTTTCCAGTTCGGCAGTTTTGTAGCCGCGTCCACTTGGCGCGTTCGGCGTCGTCACCAAAGTTAACGCAGCATTGAAATTCCATTTTCCTCCGCGCTTCAATTCCGCGACGCTCGGAATGGAAAAATCGGGTTTAAGCGGCACGGCATTTTTCGCCGCGCCGTGCGTGTCCGCCAGCACGGGATAAAGCGAATAGCTCGGCGTGAAATATTGCACCGTGGCTTGCGCCAGTTTTGAATTTTTAATTTTTAATTTTGAATTCGGCTCAACAAACGCGCGCACCGCCAGTGCCAAAACTTCATCTGAACCATTGCCGATGATAATATTTTCCGGCTTGCAACCGTGCAGCGCTGCCAGCTTCGCGCGCAATTTTTCCGCCGTCGGATTGGGATACAATCGCAATCGCCCATCCACCGCCGCCTTGACCGCCGCCAAAACTTTCGGCGAGGGCGGATACGGATTTTCATTCGTGTTGAGCTTGATCAGCCCTTTGATTTTCGGCTGTTCGCCCGGCACATACGCGTGCAAATCGTGGACGAGCGGACGGATCAATAGATTCTTTTTTGCCATGCGCCCGAATTATGCCAGCACTTGGCCGTTGCCGGAAATAATTTTCACCGGATTGGCGGATTATCGTTGACACTTTTTTTCTGCCTGAAAAAATCACCGCAAGTTTCAGGGATATTTTGACAACACTGTTCCAATACTTAAACCACCGCCATTCTCCGGCGGAAACTTCCGCGTCCGTTTCTTACTAACATGAAAAACTATATTCTCGACACCAACGTCCTGCTGCATGACCCGAATTCATTGGTTAATTTCAAAGAAAACACCGTGCTCGTGCCGATTGAAGTCATCGAGGAAATTGATCGCTTCAAACGCGAGTCCACCGAACTCGGCCGCAACGCGCGCACGGTTTCGCGGATGCTCGACGGCTTTCGCGGCGAAGGTAGTTTGAGCGCGGGTGTGGATTTGCCAAACGGCGGCAAACTCAAAATCGCGTTTCAAAAAAACGGCCACGGCGAAACGGTTTTCACCAAAGATTCCGTGGACAACCGCATTCTCGCGCTCGCGGCCAGCATCCAGAAATCGCATTCCAAAGAAGCGACGATTCTCGTTTCCAAGGACATCAATCTCCGCATCAAGGCCGACGCGATTGGGGTGATGGCCGAAGATTACGAGACGGATCGCGTGTTCGTCACCGACCTTTATACCGGCATGGTGGACATGACGGTCTCGGCGGAAAAAATCACGGCATTCCGCGCCAAGGGCGAACTCGCGCTGGACGCCAACAAAAAATATTTTCCAAACGAATTTTGCACGTTGACTGACGAGTCCAATCCCAAGAAAACAGCGTTAAGCAAAGTGGATGCGACGGGCACAAAGCTGGTTCCCATTCTCGATGTCCGCGAAGGTGTGTGGGGCATTAAACCGCGCAACCGCGAACAGCATTACGCACTCGATGCGCTGCTCGACGACCGCATCAAATTGGTAACGCTGATGGGAAAAGCGGGCACGGGAAAAACTTTGATCGCGATGGCCGCCGGTTTGAAACGCGTGGTAAACGACCGCGAATTTCGCCGGCTCGTCGTCGCGCGCCCGACAATTTCAATGGGCAAGGAACTTGGATTTTTGCCCGGCTCGCTCGAAGAAAAACTCGCGCCGTGGATGCAGCCGATTCACGACGCACTGGAAATGTTGAGCGACTTGAACATGGGTCACGAACATCGTCGCGCGGCGGATTTGATGCGGAGCGGCAGCATCGTGGTCGAGGCGTTGAGCTACATTCGCGGTCGCAGCATCGCGAATCAGTTCATGATTATTGATGAATCGCAAAACCTGACGCCGCTCGAAGCCAAGACGATTGTCACGCGCGTCGGCAGCGGCACGAAAATTATTTTTACCGGCGACCCGTATCAAATTGATAATCCCTATGTGGATTCATCCTCGAACGGATTCAACTACATCATCAGCCGCTTCCGCGATCAGGCGATTGCCGCGCACATTGAGTTGCAGAAGGGCGAACGCTCCGAATTGGCCGAACTCGCGGCGAACATTCTTTGAAGCTCCCGCGCAAGCCGTTCTGTCCAACTTCAAGCGACAGAACGGCTTTGCCGTCAACCGCATGAAGATGTGATTCTATAAGGGTGGCGTGCGCTATTTTGTCGGTTGACAATTTTCGTAAATCGGCGGAAATTTCCTGCGAAGTTAAAAATTAACAGGATTATGATTTCAAACGAACGCCCATCGCCTTACGGTCGTCGCCCTTACCAGTCGTCGCAGGGTTACGGCGCGCCAAAATACAACAGCCAGCCGCGTCCGCCGGTCAATGAAGACACGCTCCTCACCGCCGAGGTGCAAATCGAGCGGAAGTTTTTCGTGATGACGCTCAAGGAAAATCCGCGTGGCCGTTTTCTACGCATCACGGAAGATGTCGGCGGACGCCGTGACACGATAATTATTCCTTCCACCGGACTGGCCGATTTCAAGAAGCTCGTGGATCAAATGGTGAAAGCGTCTGACGAAATCCCGATGAAAAATCCGGCGCCGCCGGATCCGATGGCCTGAACTGAAAGTTTCCCGAAAACTCCGGTGGATTATTTTTTCGCCGGAGTTTTTTTCTTTTTCGGAGCGGCGGGTTTCCGCGCTTTTAATGGCTTGGCATCGCCCCAAAGGCCTTCGAGATCGTAGCGGGCGCGCGCCTCGGTGTGCATGACGTGGACAATCACGTCGAAATAATCCATCACCACCCACATGCCGCCGGTCGTGCCTTCGCCGCGCACCGGGCGCAAATCGTGTTCGTCACGCAGGCGGCTGGAGATTTCCTCGGCGATGGCGCGCAGATGCGGCTGGCTCGTGCCGGTGACAATGACAAAAAAATCCGTCACGGACGAAAGTTTCCGCACGTCGAGCACGGCAATGTTTTCCGCCTTTTTATTGTCCGCAAAATCGCGGCAGAGTTGCGCCAGTTTTTTAGAATCCATAGTTACGCGGAGTATTTAACCACAGATGGACACAGATGGACACGGATAAATTTCCAAAAGCCGTAATGTCGCGCGAAGGACACGAAGGTGGCGAAGGAGTTAAATTTGGTTTCGCCTTCGTTTTTCTTCGCGTCCTTCGCGCGACGTTTTTTCTAAACGTAAAGCTGTCCGTTGCGAATCGCCTCGGCCACGAACGGCGGCACGAGCAAATCAATTGGTAAACCGGCTTTCACACGCGCGCGAATTTGAGATGAAGAAATGGCGATGGGAAAACCTTGCAACATCCGTCCGCGAAATGGCGGTGGGAAAATTGCCGCTGCGCCGCCGGGTCGCGGCACGGCCACAAATTCCGCGAGTTTGGCGAGTTCGGCTGGCTCACGCCATTCGTTCAACTTCGCGGCGTTGTCCGCGCCGATGAGATAGAACAATTTGGCGATGGGAAATTTTGCGGCGTAAATGCGTAAGGTATCAATCGTGTAGGAAACGCCGCCGCGTTTGATTTCCTGATCGTCCACTTCGTAATTTATTTTTCCCGCGAGCGCGTGGCGGAGCAGTTGCAAGCGCGTATTTGCCGGAGCCATTTCATTTTCAGTTTTGAATGGCGATTGCGCGGCGGGCACAAAAAATAATCTGTCCAAGCCAAGTTCCTCAATCGCCGCCTGCGCGACCAGGAGATGACCCAAATGAACGGGGTCAAACGAACCGCCGTAGATTCCGATTTTTAGTTCAGAGTTCAAAGTTCAGGGTTCAGAGTTAAACAAAATTCCGCGCCACGCCAACTCTGAACTCTAAACCCTGAACTGGGAACAAAATTAAATCGGTTCAAGGTAGTCGAGGTCTTTCCCGTGCGTTTCATCAAGTCCGCGCAGCGCCCAGAGCGCGATTAAAACGCAAACCGTCCCGACGATGGCGGCGCTGGTCACGATGCCGATGGGCGCGCCGTTGATTTCATACGACTTCAAAAAATTGAACGCAAGCGTGATGGGCACGACGGAGCCGCGAATAAAATTTGGCACGGTGGTGGCGACGGTGGCGCGAATGTTCGTCCCGAATTGCTCGGCGGCGATGGCGACGAACACCGCCCAGTAGCCAACGCCGATGCCGAGAATCAGCATGATGAAATAGAAAGTCGCCGCCGTTTGCCCGCCAGCCAGGAAATACGCGACCATCGCGGCGAACGTGAGCAAAATGAAAGCGAAGACAACTTTTTTGCGCGAGCGCAGTTGCTGGCTGAAGAAGCCGCTGGCAAATCCGCCGAGCGTGATGCCGGTGTAGGCGAAAGCGATGGCGTGAGCGGCATTGATTTCACCCTTTATTTGCAATGCTTTCGCGATTTCAGGCGAAATGGTAATGAGAATTCCAATGGCGAACCAGTTGGGCAGGCCGATCAAAATACAGCGGAGATATTTCAGGAAGCGTTTCCAGTTAGTGAACAGGCAGAGGAAATTTCCGCGCGAAACTTGGTCGGAAGATTTTTTAATTTGTTTGAACATTCCCGATTCCGCCACGCTGACGCGGAGCACGAGCAAAATTAATCCGAGTCCGCCGCCGATAAAATAAGCGGTCTGCCATTTGACTTGATCGGCGACGAGGCCAGCGATGACCGCACCAAAAACACCGACGGTCGCCACGAGCATCGTGCCGTAGCCGCGCGCTTCTTTGGAGAGCACTTCGGAAACGAGCGTGATGCTCGCGCCGAGTTCGCCCGCGAGACCAAAACCGGCGATGAAACGACAGACGCCGTAAGCTTCGACGGAATGAACAAAACCGTTGGCGAGGTTGGCGATGGAATAAAGCAGAATCGAGCCGAATAGCACGGTCAGGCGGCCCATGCGATCGCCGAGAATTCCAAAAGCGATTCCGCCGAGCAACATTCCGAGCATTTGCAGATTCAACAGATGAAGTCCTTGCGTCAAAACTTGATCGCCGGAAAAACCCAAATCTTGCAAACTCGTGCGACGCACGATGGCGAACAGAATCAAATCGTAAACGTCCACGAAATAGCCGAGCGCGCCGACGATGACGGCGGGTTTGAGGATTTCGCGCAGGGCAGTTGGTTTAGAGTTCACGGTTCAGGGTTCAGAGTTGCAAAAAGCGGTTTGATTTCCAACACTGAACTCGAAACGCTGAACTGTGAACCGTCACTGTCATAATTGCGGCGAGCCGTGGACGATCTCCGGTAATCCCGGGCGCGGCGAAGTGTGCATGAAATGCCGCGCCGACCTGCGCGTGTGCCTGAATTGTCAGAGTTACGACCCGCGCGTGGCGCAGCAATGCCGCGAACGCCGCGCGGAGCCGGTGCTGGAAAAGGCAGCCGGGAATTTTTGTGAATATTTTGAATTCGCGCGCCGCAAATGGGAAGGCAAGGAAGTGAAAAACGCGCGGGAGGAAGCAGCACGGGAGCGATTGAAAAAACTGTTCGGCGATTGACCGCTATTAGTTTGTAGACGCGGAAAATGTTCTCGACTTTGAACGGGTCGGCCTAATCATGTGCGGCGTTGTTCAACGGCTTTTTGACTGGGCAACCCCAGAATATTTTTATGAAACGGCAAGTGCGGATTGATTTTTGCGACATCGGGTGCAACCAGAGCAAGACCGATTATTTTCTCCACTGGGTGCTGGCAGAGCGGTTTGAACTGCAATTGTGCGACCAGCCCGACTTCATAGTTCATAATCTTTTCGGTCACGAACACCGCCTGCATTCCGGGATCCGGATTCTGTTCACGGGTGAAAGTGACTTGCCGGATTATTCTATTTCTGATTACTCGATCGGGCCTCGGGTCGTTGACGACCCTCGGCATCTGCATTTGCCCGCGTATGTCATCCGCGGTCCGGCGGAAAAAATCATCAAGCGTCAAGACGACCATGAAAAAATCCTGGCGTCCAAGAATAAATTTTGCAGCTTCGTGGTGAGCCAACATAACCCTCGTAAAAACTCGAACCGACTTGATTTCTTCGAAAAGCTATCGCGTTACAAGCCTGTGGATTCTGGGGGAAGACTGCGGAACAACATCGGCGGGCCACTCCCCGGTCGTGGAGCGACCGCCAAGGTCGAATTTTTGCGTTCCTACAAATTCAACATCTGTTTTGAAAATGCCGCACAGCCCGGTTATGCGACGGAAAAGATTTATGATGCCATGGTCGCACGAAGTCTGCCTATTTATTGGGGTGACCCGCTTATCGCCCAGCAATTCAACCCGAAAAGTTTTCTGAATTGAGCCGATTTTCCCAGCGATGAGGCTCTGATTGAAAAGATCATAGAGTTGGATCAGAACGACGATAAATACATGGAATACATGCGGCAGCCGTATCTGCCCAATGACGCAACCTCGATATATTTCGACCGGAAACGGATCCACGATTTTTTTGAAAAAATTGTCACGACCCCAATTAATCCGGTGGCACGGCGGCAACGGCGCCGGCTTCATTTCGGCCGGTGGATTCTGGCCAAGCGGCATCACTGGCACACATTTCCCCAACCGCCCACAGCCAAATTTTATGATCGCACGGATTCGGGTTTGTGGGACTAAAAAGCCGCGTGAAAATCATACAGCTTTAGCTTTGAACAGTCGGAATAAGTCGGAATGTTGTTTCGGTCATAAAGCTGATATAACTTTTTGACATCAGATGAACTTGCAAACACAGCCTGTGGCGCGCTCAACCAACCCCACGAATCCACTGAGCAACCTTTTGGCACAGCGTTACACCCCGCTGTTCCGGCACTCACTGAACAGCCAAATTGAGGCGACACTAGCTACCGAAAGTTTTTTGCGGAGACAAAAGCAGAATTTCAAACTCCTCAGGCGCTGGTTGGTTTTCAAGACCAGTGGTCAAGCAAGCTTGTTACACGAGCATCTACCTGCTCCGCCAGCACGGATACTCTGGCTGAATTTCCTGAACAACCGGATTGGCGATTCGGTCATGGATTTGTCTGGCCGCGCCTTGCTCGGCGCGTTCGAAGTAGATCTACTCACTGACAAATCCCAAGCAGAACTATTTGCCACGGATCGTTATTTCAAAAATGTGTTCAGTAATCCGGCTTTGGTTGATCCCTCCCGATATGATTTTGCATTAGTGGATTATATCAACACGGAGTCTCTGCGGCTGAAGCGTAAATGGTTCTCGGCGCTGCCTTTTGCAAGCCTTTACGGCTTTTTCTCGGGACCAGAAGTCAACCGGACACTTTTCTCCTATTACCGCATTCACCACCTCTTGCGGTATCCATATTCAGACGAACAGCTTGAAACATTTTTAACACCCCAGCTGTTCATTGAAGAAAAACCTTTTCCGTTACCAGCAAAGAACGGGCGAAAACGCATCGCCTTGACACTTGGCGGCTTGGCGGATTTCAAAACCTATCGCCAATGGCCGGAAGTAATCCGCCATTTGCGCGAGCAGTGGCCGACGGCACAGCGGTTTCCCCAATTTATTCTGATTGGTTCGCAAAATGGCCTTCAATATGTTGAACCGGTCAAGGCGGCTCTCGCTGGCTGTGACGAGGTCTCGCTAGTTGGCGACTTGTCTTTGCGAACGACTGCGCGGGTGCTGGCGGATTGTGATTTTTACCTCGGTGCAGATGGTGGGCTCATGCACTGTGCAGATGCACTGAAGCTGTCTGGCGTCGTGATGTTTGGCAATCGGGTCACTCCGGAAATAGCGTTGCCGCCACATACCACCATGAAGACCCTGAAAGATTCCCGAGGCGTTAATCACATTCCACCCCAGACCGTGGCTGACAAAATCCGGGGCGAATGGAAACATTGGCAACACTGATTTTCAAAGCGCCCGCCAATCAAAACGACCAGCGGAAAAAAGGTTCGGCGATTGAACTACGGCACGATAGCATCTTGACATGAAAATCAGCGGGTTCACCTTTTTGCGCAACGGCCAGAAGCTCGGCTATCCGTTCGTCGCGTCCATCCGCTCCATTTTGCCGCTCGTGGATGAATTTGTCATCGCGCTCGGCCCGTGCGACGACGACACGGAAAAAATGGTGCGCGCCATCGCCGACCCGAAAATCCGTATCATCCCGACCACTTGGAATGAAAAAATGCGCGGCGATTACAGCGTCGGCGGCTTTGTTTACGGCCAGCAAAAATCCATCGCGCTCTTCAACTGCACCGGCGACTGGGCGTTTTATCTCGAAGCGGATGAAGTCGTTCACGAAAACGATTTGCCAAAAATCCGCGCAGCGATGGAAAAACATTTGCCCGATGCGCGCATCGAGGCGCTCGCGTTTGACTATCTCCATTTTTACGGGAACAAAAACACCGTCGCGCAATCGCCCGGCTGGTATCGCAGCGAAGTTCGCATTCTCCGCAACACCATTCCCGCTTGGTCGAGTGAAGCTTTATTTTTCAACATTGTGGACGGCCACAAAAAATCGCGTTACCCGCGCGCGGCGCAAACCGGCGCGACAATTTTTCATTATGGCTGGATTCGCAGCGAGGCGCAGATGAATTTGAAATCCGCGACCGTGCAAAAATATTGGGACGACTCCAAACCCAAGTCGATGGACTATTCGCAGATTGACGCCACCGTGCTGAAATTATTTTCCGGCACGCATCCAAAAGTCGCGCAAGACTGGTTGCCATCCGCCGAAGGAATTTTCAAAGCCGATCCGAAGCACCAACTAACCACGCGCGAAAAAAAGCATCGCCGGATGATGTGGCTGGAAAAAACTTTCGGCTTCCGCTTCGACAAAAAACACTACCGGCTGGTGCGCTGAAATTATTTCCGCGCCGCATTTTCGCGCGCGCGGCGCTTTTTATAGACCTTCAAAACATTGCGGAACAGCGTCTGATTGTAGAACCGATGGAGCAAAAAGTTCGGCTGCATTTCACTTTGGTATTTGTCGAACGAGGCAACTTTATCCGTCGCGGAAAAACCGGTTTGCGCCAGAAATTTTGGAAAGATTTCCTTCACGGCGAAATCATAAAGCTCAATGTCCAAGCGGTTATGCTCGCGCGCCATGTCCACCATGCGGCTGTCAGCTTCCAGCGCTTTGCGGATGGAATTGTCGCGCGCGGTGACTTTGCGCTTGTAGCCGTAATTTAATTTTACGGGACAAATTTTTTCGAGCATGTGCAGCGACAGATCAAATTTTTCTGTCAGGCCAACGAAGCTGAATTTTTCCAGATTCATTTTCGCGCGATCTAAATCGGCTTTGCCCGCCACACGTTTAACCTGAATGTTGGTCATGGCGTCATCCGCGCGCAGCATGGCTTCAAAAGTCAGCTTGCTGTTTCCACGCGTTGCATTGTCCTGATACTCGGAAAAACTGCGCGCGACCGGCTCGCGCAAAAACGTGATGTAAAACGGATTCGGCGCGACGAAGCGCATCGGGTCGCAAAGATTGTGGCCGGCGATACTCCGCATCCACGGAAAAAATTTGCGGGCAAAATCGAAGTCGCGCTGGTCGGCAACTTTGTAACCGAGATGGCCGAGGTGGCAATGCGTGAGGCCGAGACTGTTTTCCAAAATAAATTGAAACGTCGTGCCAGCGGTTTTAGGGATGTGCAGGAAAAAGAGCATTTAATGATTTAGTTCAACCTCTGATGATTGCCAAGACTGGTGAAAGTTGGCGCATTTGGCAACCGCTTTATCCCGTCGCCGCCTCACTTGCGGCGATGACCGCGCCAAGTTCAAGGCTCGCGATGTTCCGCTCGACTGTCGGCGCGAGTGTCCATTCGACGCGGCGGAACGGATGTGGTCGCCCCGGACGATTTGTATTCATCAGCATCACGACGCGTTTGCCCTGCGCCACGGCGAGGTGCAGCGCGCCCGTGTCGCCGCCGACGATGAGCGTGGACAATTGCATCAGCCCGCCGGTAACGAGCAACGGCACGCCGGCGGAAATGACAAAGCCCAATGCCCGCGCGGGTTCCAGCGCGGCAACATCCGCCGGACCGCCGCCGAAAATAATCTGCCAGCCGCGCGCCTGCCAGTGTTTTGCCAGCGCCAGAAATTTTTCCAGCGGCCAGTTTTTCGCGAGCGAACTGGTGAACGGCTGCAAAAATAAAGTCGGGTTTTCGGGAACCAATTTGTTCGCCGCAAAAAAATTGCGCGCGGCGGCCAGCGCGTCCGACGGCAGGAAAAATTCATTGCGAACGGCGTCTGTTTTCAGGCCGCAATGTTTTAGCAATTCCAAGTGCATCTCGGCGGCGTGGATTTTCCGCTCCCGATTTACGCTGTGCGTAAAAGCGCGACGGCGAGCAGGCTTGTGGACGATGCCCCAGCGCTGCGGCGCGCCGGTGAATCGCGTCAGCCACGCGCTTTCGCCGTTGCCTTGCAAATCCACGGCCAGTGAAAATTTTCCGGCGCGCAATTGCCGCAACAAACGGAAAAATTCTTTGCCGATTCGCCACGGATTGCGGCTGCGAAATGCCGTGCGGTCGAGCGTAATCGTTTCGTCCACGTCGCGAAAACCCTGCAATAATGCGGCGTTTTCTTTGGTCGTGAGAAAAGAAATTTTCGCCGCCGGAAAATTTTGACGCAGCACGGAAACGGCGGGCAACGTCAGCACTACGTCGCCGATGGCGGTCAGGCGGATGACTAAAATGCGCGTGGGCGTTTCCATTTTAGCTGACGCCCAAAGACCGCAGTAGTGCCGCGCGAAACGCGTCGCGCGAATAATTTTGGGCGTAACGCTGGGCGGCGGCGGCGAACTGATTGGTTTCGGCAACGGAAAGCTGCGTCATTTGCCGGAGCATTTGCGCGAGCGCAGAAACATTGCCGGACGGAAAAGCCAAGCCAAGCTTGTGTTCGCGCGTGAGGCGACCGAGCAATTGTTCATCGGAAACAATCACCGGTTTGCCGGCGGACATCGCGCGCGACAAAACGCCGCTCGTGCCGAAATGATTCAAGTAAGGCAGCAACACCGCGTCGCTCGCGGCGAAACACATTTTTTCTTCTTCGACGGAAACGTAGCGGTCGAGCAAGCGCGCGCGGTTTTGGCGAATGAGTTGCGCGATGCCAGCGGCGGTTTTGCCGGTGGGATTTTGCTGTCCGGCGCAGAGTAAAAATGCGGGCGATTCCGGTGGCAGTTGCAACATCGCTTCGACCGCGATGTGCAAACCTTTGCGTCGCGCGCCGGTTCCATAAAAGAGGAAAACTTTTTTATCAGCAGGAATCTCCAATGTTTTCCGTGCTGCGAGCGTGTCGCCGTCGTAGCCGGACGGACAGGCGTCAGCCAAAAAATAAATCGGTGCGGTCGGATTTTGCTTTTTTAATTCGGCCACCAAAAATTCATCCACGGACAAAATTTGCTGGAACCAACCTTCACGCAGCAAACGGTTAAAGCCGGAAATTTTCAGCACGCGATCGAGCGACCATTGGGAAGTTTCGAGAATGCGTGGGCGATGATAAATGCCGCCGATACGTCCGCGCAATTCCGGCGGCGGGCGAAAACCAAAAGTGGCTTTACGCCAGCAATCCGAGGCGATTTCGTCGAGTGCGCCAAGTAAAACATGGTCGGCGCCGCTGGTTTTCAAACAGTGCGCGACGGAGCGGGCTTTGCCATCGAGATGGCGGCGACCATTGGCGTCGTAGGCGGAAATCAATTTCACTTCGCCGAGCAGTCCGGCGAGATTTTGCTCCACACGTTCGCGCGCGCCGAGGCGCAAATCGGCGGCGATGGTTAGTTGAAAATTGGCGGACAGCAAATCATCGGCGATGAAACGCATCCAGCCGAGGTGATGGCCTTCGGTGCGCGGCTCGTAAAACAACAAATGTTTTTTAGACGAACTCATTTGGGCGATGAGTCTTTACGGTTTTGCGCTTCAAACGCTTTGAAGTAACGGAGAAAAGTGTAGAAGCCCGTGAGCCACGCAATCGTCAACCCACGCCAGCCGTCGAGAAAACCAAGTTTGAAAATGTAGCCGCGCAAAAAACGCCACGGCGGGCGGGCGAGCAGATGAATAAAGGTGATTCGGCGGTTTTCGGCGCGGCAGGTCGCGGCAAATTCGTCGGCGTAACGAACCGTTTTTTTGATCTGATGCTCGACGCTTTCCATGCTGTAATGCAACAGTTCGCCGCGCAGCCGACCGATTTTTCCGGTGACGATAATTTTTCCGTGGGGAAATACGCCACCCCATTTTCCGTGACCGCGCCGCCACAAACGTAGTTTGCGGTCAGGATACCATTCGCCGTGGCGAATCCATTTGTCGTAATAAAGTGTGCAGCGCGGAAATTCGTAACCGTCGTGGCGCGAAAGTTTTTCCGGCGTGGAAAATAATTTTTTTATTTCCGCCGCGAGTTCGGGCGAGACGACTTCATCGGCGTCGAGCGCGAGCAGCCATTCGCCCGTGGCTTTTTCGGAGGCGGAACG
>CAILDU010000126.1 GCA_903833055.1 uncultured Verrucomicrobia subdivision 3 bacterium
GCCGCTTCCCAACCGGAAAGGTGTTCCTGCAAGTCATCTTTGCTCGCGTGGTGCTGTTCCAAAAATCCGCTCGGTGTGAAAAAGATTACCCGCTTCCGCGCAATTTTTTCCATGTCTGCAATCATTTTCAAGCCATCCGGCTTGGTGAGATGCTCGATGACATCAAGCGCAATGCAGGCATCAAATTGACCCGGTTGAAAATGCTTGGAAAGATCGCGCACATCGCATTGCACCAATTGGTCATGTGTATTTTGACGCTTGGCTTCTGATAATGAAGGCACATAGCCCTCGGCGCCGCAGGTCTGCGGAATTTCCAACTGCCGCATGGTGGTCGTAACACCGCAGCCGACATCCAACACGCTATCGCAGCCCGACAATGCTTTTCTTATTGCCAGACGCACCAGTATGGCGTTTGGATCTACCCCTTGCTTTAAGAGCGACCAAACTACATTAATGCGGCTTTTCATATTTAAAAAAATCAGCTCTAAATTAAAATCGTCACGGCAATTCCCCAAGCACGGTTTTAGGGTCATACGCAGAGTCTTTCAACTTGGTTCCTAAAACAATACCGGTGCTCGACCAAGAAGGAATCCATTCAGCCAGCCACGCGCCGCAGTCGCCCAGCTTTGGAATATAAAAAGCTGATCCGATGCAGCGATCCACACTGAAATTATGGTTGCTCAAAGCCCACTTCGCCAGACGCACCGTAAAATCCCGAAAGTGCGAAGCTCGATAGCGCGCAGCAAACATGGGCGGCAAATCGGCGAAGATGAGCATCGCCACGCCAATCGGCGTGCGAATGTTGGGAAAGGTAAATACGAGTCGGCCACCCGGCTTGAGCACCCGGTTTAATTCGGATAACACCCAGTCAGTATTGACGTAGTGCTCGATATTTTCTCCGCAAAATAAAACGTCAAAAGTTTTATCTGGATACGGCAACGGATTTACTTCCAGATCTACCAGCACCGTCTGGAAACCCGCGCGGGCGGCACCACTCAACATGGGTGCCGAAATATCTGCGCCGTGCAATTCGTGGCGCTTGGCGAACAGAGCGAGCATGGCTCCGTTGGCGCACCCAACATCCAGAATTTTTTGGCCGGGCGGAAACGCGCCAATGATTTTACGCACCTTGTTTTCGCGTGGGCCGGAACTGTCATACAGATCTGGATCCATGTCGGCAGCCTGCACTTGAAGATCAGAGGGTTTCATAAAAAATACTATTGAGGTTGAATCAGTAAAGCTGGAGCCGGATTGATTTACCTAACCAGTTTGGCCCAGGATGGCGGCAGGTTTTTGGCGACTTCGATGCCCTCGAATGACTGACCTTCGCGGGCGCCGACTTTTTTTGCCCAGACAGCCATTTGGTTCACGCCGGCTTCGAGCGAGACATTTTTAATGAGGTCGCCGAAATACTGGTGAACTTTTTCATGCGCGGAATAGGCGTGGACGACTTCATTGCGCGCCTCAAGTTTTTTAATTTGTGGCGGCACACCCATCGCGCTGGCGACGACATTTGCCAGTTCGGCCACGGAATAAGCCTTGTCCGCGCCCACGTTAAAAACCTGATTATAACACGCCGGACGCGTGATGCTGGCCGCGATGATGGGCGCAACATCATCAATGTAACTGAACGCGCGCGTCTGCAAACCGTCGCCGAAAATGGTCATCGGTTGACCCTGCATAATCTGGTTCATGAAAATGCCAATGACATTCCGGTAGCGGTCGCCGAGATTCTGATTCGCGCCATAGACATTATGCGGACGGAAAATCACGTGGTTCAGGCCAAACATTTCATGCGCTTCCTTGAGGTCAAGTTCCACGGCATATTTTGCGATGCCATAAGGATCTTCCGGCTGCGGCACCGCAGCCTCGGTCATCGGCAACTGATTCCGGCCATAGACCGCGATGGACGAGGTGAACACAAAACATTTCACGGTGCCAGTGTTGACGGCGGCGTTGATGAGATTGACGCTGCCGATGAGGTTATTCGTGTAATTAAACCGCTTGATGAAATGGCTCAAGCCTTCCGCCGCATACGCTGCCAGATGAAAAACATATTCGAACTGATGTTCGGCGAACAACTGATTAACCAGTTCCACGTCGTTGATTGAGCCTTCAATGAACTGAACCCCCGTCGGCACATGATCACGAAAACCACCGCTCAAATCATCTAACCCAAACACGCGATGCCCCGCCTGCAACAAATGCCCCGCGACGTGCGAACCAATGAAGCCAGCCACGCCGGTGACCAAAATCTTTGAACTCATGTGCGGAATTTATGCAAGACGCCTGCGCGGAGCGATTCTTTTTTTGAATAGTTTTTCCTGGCGACTGTCTTGACACTCATATCTCGTGCAACCAACATAACGGCTTATTGACCGCCCATTTTCTTTTACGTAAAAACATGAACGCCCCCCTAAAAAAAATGCCAGTGAAATCATCCTCGCTGGCCACGGCGGTAATACTGCTCTTCATTCTATCCGTCCTGTTCTGGCGAAGTTTTGTGCCCGGCTATGTTCATTTCTCCAACGATGGACCGCTGGGGCAACAAGCGGCGAAATGGATCCATCTCCCCGAGGGCTTCACCGGTTCATGGGACGATTTGAATGACACTGGTTTCAGCGGTGGCGCCTGGCCGCTGGACGTAAATAACTTTTTCCGCTGGCTGCTCGGCCCGCTGGGTTACGCCAATTTTCTCGCACCCATCACCCTGTTCATGCTGGGCATGAGCGTCTGGGTTTTCTGCCGCCAGCTCAAACTGTCACCGCTCGCGGCCACATTGGGCGGACTAGCTGCCGCCTTGGGCGGAACTTTTTTTTGCACGGCCGGCTGGGGATTGGGTGGCCAGCTCAATGCCTACTCGATGGACTTTTTGGCACTGGCACTCATTGTCTCAAACACGCCGGAAAAACCCCGGCTTGAACGCGGAATCAGGCTGGCATTGGCCGGTTTGGCCGTCGGGGTGAATGTCATGGAGGCTGCCGACATCGGCGCACTGTCCAGCATTCTGGTCGCGGCGTTTGTATTCTTCCATGCCGTCACCCAAGGCACGGGATCACTTTTCTCACGTTGCGCCAAAGGCTGCGGTCAAATCTTTGTGATTGCGATTCTGGCCGGCTTCATTGCCGCCCAAAGCATCGTCTCACTGGTCAGCACCCAGATTCAGGGCGTATCCGGCACGGCCCAGGATTCCGAAACCAAACTGCAACATTGGGATTGGGCGACGCAATGGAGCTTGCCTAAAACCGAAACGCTCAGCGTCATTATCCCCGGCTTATTCGGCTACCGGATGGATACACCCAAGGACATGATGCCGCAGTTGCAACCGTATTACGAAGGCGGCGTTTATTGGGGCGGCATGGGACGCAGTCCTGAGATAGACCGGTTTATTGACAGCGGTTCCACTGGCACAACGCCAGCGGGCGTGATGCGTTTTACCGGCGGCGGAAATTACTGCGGCATCCTCGTCTGCTTGTTGGCGGCGTGGACTATTGCCCAATCACTACGGAAAAAAGATTCGCCATTTACTGACGCCCAGAAAAAAATGATTTGGTTTTGGACGGCGGTGCTGGTGATTTCGCCGCTGCTGGCGTGGGGCAGATTTGCCCCGCTGTTTTACGGCACGCTATACCGACTACCGTATTTTTCCACCATCCGCAACCCGGCCAAGTTCATGATTTTCTTCAGTTGGGCGGTGGTCGTTCTTTTCGCCTATGGCGCCCACGCTTTGAGCCAACGCTATCTCTCAAAAACAGCGGCCAAGCCGACGAACCTCATGACGCAGATTCAAAACTGGTGGGCGCGTGTCGGCGCTTTTGACCGCAAGTGGACGTTCACCTGCGCCGCCATTCTCGGCGGCAGCATCATCGGCTGGCTCATCTTTGCGGGCGAAAAACCTACCTTCATAAGTTACCTCAAAAAAATGGGCTACCCGGATGACATTCTCGCCAATCAAATTGCGACCTTCAGCCTCGGACAACTCGGCTGGTTTGTGGCGTTGCTGGCCGTGGCGCTGTTGCTCATCACCCTCATTATTGCTGGCTATTTTTCCGGGCCGCGCGCCAAAATCGGCGGCATTTTGCTTGGGGCTTTTCTGGTGTTCGACTTGAGCCGCGCGGATTTGCCTTACGTCATCCATTGGGATTACAAACAAAAATATGAAGTCGGCACGCTCAATTCCGTCGTGGAATTCCTGCGCGAAAAACCTTACGAACACCGCGTAGTTGCGCTGCCCTTCCGCGCGCCCGAGGGCCTGGAAACATTTGACCAACTCTATCGCATCGAATGGATGCAGCATCACTTTCCGTATTACAATATTCAATGCCTCGACTGGATTCAGATGTCGCGCATCGCGGCGGATTTGAAAACGTATCTCGAAGCGCTTTCGCCGCGCGGCACGGCGGAATCCGCGCAGCTCTTTGCACGGCGCTGGCAACTGTCCAACACACGTTACCTGCTCGGCCCCGCCGGTTACCTCGAAGTGATGAACCAGCAACTGGATCCGGTGCAACATCGTTTTCGCATCGCCCAGCGATTTGAAATCGCGCTCAAACCCGGCGTCACCGAATTTCATCAACGACTCGAGGAACTCACCGCCGTTCCGGCGGACACCGGTCGCTACGCACTCTTTGAATTCACCGGCGCCCTACCCCGCGCCAAATTATATTCCAACTGGCAGGTCAGCACCAACGACGCGGCCAACCTCAAAACGCTTGCCGACTTGAATTTTGATCCGTTCAAAACGGTTTTGGTTTCCACGCCGCAAAAAGATTTGCCCGCCAGCGCCACGAATGAAAATTCCGGCACGGTGGAATTCACCAGTTACACACCCAAGAAAATTGTTTTTGCAGCGAACGCCACCGCGCCTTCGATTTTATTGTTGAATGACAAATACGATTCGCATTGGCGCGTGACCGTGGATGGCAAGCCAGCGGAGTTGCTGCGCTGCAATTATCTGATGCGCGGCGTCCAAGTGCCGCCCGGCCGGCACACGGTGGAATTTTATTTCAGCCTGCCGAACGGACCACTTTATGTAACATTGTCTGCCATTATCATCGGCCTTGGTTTATGTGGCTACTTGTTTCTGGCCAACCGTCACCGCAAAAAAACACTTGGCTAAAAAGCTGGCGCAAGGCGGCTAAAAAAGAAACCGGCGCGACAAGTTGGTTGCGCCGGGGTTTGAATTGGTCAACGCCATAAAAAATTCCCGACTCGGATGGTCAGGGTTACTCTGCAAGGCGCGATCGTCTCAAGAAATCCTGTTGACCTTTGAGGCAAATAATATGAGCCTGTGCCTCTTTTAACACACATGATACCAGCATGAATTCATCGTTGAATCATTTGAAACGGCAAGCGATTACGGCCACGATGGTCAACAAAGAAGGTCACCTGCCCAGCGCCTTTTCGATTCTGGATATCGTCTGGACAATCTACGACCGCGTGCTTCGTTACGACGCGCAAAATCCCAAAAGCGATGACCGCGACCGTTTTATTTTAAGCAAGGGACATGGTTCGCTGGCGTTATACACGGTGCTGGCGGAAAAAGGTTTTTTCCCCGCGAGCGAGCTGAATCAATATTGCACGCTCAAGAGTCGTCTCGGCGGACATCCCGACCATAACAAAGTTCCCGGCATTGAGGCTTCCACCGGCTCGCTCGGCCATGGACTGCCGTTCGGCGTGGGCGTGGCGATGGCTTTACGCATCCGCAAAGTTGACCGCCGCGTGTTCGTCGTGGTGGGCGACGGAGAATGCAATGAGGGTTCAGTCTGGGAAGCCGCCTTGCTCGCGGCGCACCACCAACTTTCCAACCTAACGTGCATCGTGGATTACAATCATTCCACCGACCGCGCGCTCAACATGGGCGACATGGCTGCGAAATTTTCCGCGTTTGGCTGGGCAGCCACGACCATCAACGGCCACGACCACGCAGCCATTGAGAGTGCCCTGCGCACGCGTGACCCGCAAAAGCCCACTGCTATCATCGCGGAGACGATCAAAGGTCACGGCGTGAAACAAATGGAAAATAATCCGGCGTGGCATCACCGCTGTCCGTCAAAAGAAGAAATGGAAACCATGTTTCAGGATCTGACATGAGAAAACAATTTATCCGCACCACCGAAGAGGTGATGGCCAAAGACGAGCGGCTCGTCGTCCTGCTCGGCGACATCGGCGTATTCGGTTTTCGCAACGCTTTCCAACAATTTCCCCAGCGCATCTACAACATCGGTATCTGCGAACAGGCGATGACCGGGATGGCCGCCGGATTGTCGAAGGAAGGTCTCGTGCCGGTGGTTCATAGCATTGCGCCCTTCGTGGTGGAACGCTGCCTCGAGCAGCTCAAGGTGGATTTCTGCTACCAGAAACTCGGCGGCAACATCGTGAGCGTGGGCGGCTCGTATGATTATGCCGCGCTTGGCTGCACACATCATTGTCCGGGAGATGTGGCGCTGTTGAAAGCTTTGCCCGGTCTGGAAATTGTCGTTCCCGGAACGCCGCAGGAATACGACCAGCTTTTCCGCGCCAGCTACGCGAACGGACGGTTAACTTATTTCCGCTTGAGCGAGCGCAGCAACCCGCAGTCCTTCGACGTGGAATTTGGCCGCGCCAAAATCATTCAACAGGGCAAGCGCGCCACGGTGGTCGCCGTCGGCACAGCACTGGCACCGACCCTCGCCGCCACGCAAGACCTCGATGTGACCGTGCTATATTACACGACGGTCACACCTTTTGATGGCGATACATTGAAGCAGCACAGCGCCAGTGGAAAAATCATTTTAGTCGAACCTTTTTACACCGGCACACTTGCCGCCGACATTCATGCGGCCATGGGTTCAACGGCCGTTGCCATTGAAACCATCGGTGTGCCGCACCGGTTTCTGACGAACTACGGCCATGCCGAGGAGCATGACGAAGCCATTGGTTTGACGGCGGCAAACATTCGCCAACGAGTTCAAGGATTCATTCATGGATAATAGCATTATTCTGAATGATGCGGAACGGATTTGCCAGCGCGTCAACTTTGACCGGCTGAACCACAAAACAATTTTGGTCACTGGAGCCTCCGGTTTGGTTGGAACATATTTTCTCGCCTGCCTCTGTCATTTGCGCGAAGCAGGTATGAAACTGGATGTCCACGCGCAAGTTTTGTCCGACCCCGCCGGACACACCTTGGAGTTGATCCGCCGTGGCGGCTTTCAAATAGCCCGCGTTAATGTGGCGAGCCATGAAGAATGCTCAACCTTACCGGATGCCGACATCATCCTTCATTCTGCCGGCTATGGCCAGCCGGCGGTTTTCATGTCCAATCCCGTTGCCACTATTCAGGTGAATACGACGGCCACGGCAACCTTGCTTCAAAAACTCCGGCCCGAAGGTGCGTTCCTTTTTATCAGCACCAGCGAAATATACAGCGGCCTTAAAAAAACACTGGCGCACGAGGATGACATCGGTTCGACCACTCCACTTCATCCGCGAGCATCCTACATCGAAGGCAAACGCTGCGGGGAAGCAATTTGCAATGCCTATCGCAGTAAAGGCGTGCAGGCGACCTCGGCACGGCTGGCACTTGCTTATGGGCCGGGAACGCGCCGGCAAGATAAGCGAGTGCTGAACTCTTTCATCGAACGCGCACTTTGTCTTGGACGCATTGAATTGCTGGATGCCGGAAAAGCCGTCCGCACTTATGGTCATGTCACCGATGCGGTGGAATTATTATGGCAGGCTGCGCTGCATGGCACGCAGCCGGTTTATAATGTCGGTGGACACTCCACCGTCACAATCGCCGAACTCGCGCGCATGATTGGCAATATGATTGGCGTGCCCGTTATCTTTCCATCCACACAAACGGAGATGGCCGGAGCACCGGAAGAAGTTCGTCTTGATTTGACCCGCGTGGAAAATGAATTTAGCAAGACCGACTTTGTGAACTTGGAAACCGGATTGCAGGCCACCATCGACTGGCAACGCCAACTCTACCGCTGAAATTGCCCTGTAAATCAAATAGACATGAGTGCAAAAAATTTCATAATTGAGGCATCCGAATGAATAAAAGCAGTAAAATATTTGTAGCCGGACATCGTGGAATGCTTGGATCAGCCATTGTCCGCCAGCTTACGGCACAGGGTTTTGAGAATTTATTGTTACGCACTCATAAGGAACTGGATTTGACACGACAAGCCGAGGTCGAACAATTCTTCCTAAAAGAAAAGCCTGAATATGTCTTCATGGCCGCCGCGCGTGTGGGTGGAATCATGGCCAATAACACTTATCGCGCGGAATTTATTTCCACCAATCTTCAAATGGCAGCCAATGTCATCCACGCCGCTTGGAAGACAGGCACGGCTGGGCTTATGTATTTTTCCAGCAGCTGCGTCTACCCGCGCCTGTCGCCCCAGCCAATGAAAGAGGAGTATCTTTGGACTGGTCCGCCGGAACCGACGAATGAACCGTATGCCGTGGCTAAATTAGCAGGTATGTCCATGTGCCGGGCTTACAACGACCAGTATGGCCTTAATTTCATATCAGTTTTGCCGACGAACCTATACGGCCCCAATGACAATTATGATCCGATGCAATCCCATTTGATGGGTGCTTTGATACGAAAATTTCACGAGGCAAAGATTCAACGGAGTTCGCAGGTGGTGCTTTGGGGCACTGGCACTCCGCGTCGCGAATTCATGTTTGTTGACGACGCAGCGGACGCGGCGATCTTTATTGCCAATAATTATAATGGAAAAGATCCCGTCAATATCGGCTGGGGTCAGGATTTGACCATTCGGGAAATTGCCATGAAGGTCAAGTCAGTCATCGGATATGAAGGTGACGTGATTTTTGACACGAGCAAGCCTGATGGTGCGCCGCGAAAACTCATGGACATATCACGCCTTAAAACTTTGGGCTGGACGGCGATGACTCCGCTTGAAAAAGGCGTAGCGCAGGCTTACGAAGCCTATCTGGAAATGACTAACAAATAATAAGCCTGTGAAAAAAGCATTAATTACCGGCATCACTGGCCAGGACGGATCGTATCTCGCCGAGTTTCTTCTGAACAAGGGTTATGAAGTTCATGGGCTTTACCGCCGCTCTTCGTCCTTCAACACCGGTCGGCTGGAAGCTATCCGGCAGGATTCGCATGTGCCCAATGCTCGCTTCTTGGGCCGCTATGGCGACCTCAGCGACGCCGTCAGCCTGATTAAATTCCTTTACGATATCCAGCCGGATGAAATTTATCATCTCGGCGCGCAAAGCCACGTGCGCGTGAGTTTCGACATTCCTGAATACACTTCTGACATCACGGGTTTGGGCACCATCCGTCTGCTGGAAGCCATCCGCGAATCCGGCGCGAAGACAAAATTCTATCAGGCCTCATCCAGTGAAATGTATGGCAAGGTGCAGGAAGTTCCGCAAAGCGAGACCACACCATTTTATCCACGCAGTCCGTATGCGTGCGCCAAAGTGTTCGCTTACTGGGCCACGGTGAATTACCGCGAGAGCTACAATCTCTATGCCTGCAACGGTATTTTGTTCAATCACGAATCACCGCGCCGGGGTGAAACTTTTGTCACGCGCAAAATCACCCGCGCCATTGCCAACATCAAACACGGCCTGCAGAAAAAACTTTATCTAGGAAATCTCGACGCCAAGCGCGACTGGGGTTACGCCAAGGAATATGTCGAAGCCATGTGGCTGATGCTCCAGCAAGACGTGCCCGATGATTATGTCATTGCCACCGGCGAGACTCATTCCGTGCGCGAATTTTGTGAAGAAGCTTTTCGTCACGTCGGTTTGGATTGGGAGCAATATGTGGAAATTGACCCGCGTTATTTCCGTCCGGCGGAAGTGGATTTGTTGATTGGCGACGCTTCCAAAGCCGAAAAGAAACTGGGCTGGAAACCGAAAACTCATTTCAAAGAATTGGTGCGTATCATGGTGGATGCCGACATGAAAATTCTGGCGGATCAACTCGCTGGAAAAGTAGCGGTCAGCATCGAAGGCCAAAACAAAGGAAGTTTCTAAAATTAATCCGAAGTTTTTTCCGTCAAGGCGACGGCACGCCAACGCATGAACTTAAGACCGCACCGGCAATCTATTCAGGAAGAATTGTGCAATAAATTTGTTTACGATTTCGGCTGCGCGGGCGACACGCACGAATGCACCGCCATTGTGAAACGGCATTCGGCCGGCACCAATGGCTATGTTGGATTTGATCATAACGCCGACGCCGTGCGCGAACTTCAGCAACACGGTTATGATGCGCGTGTTTTTGATTTTGACCAACCGGCGGACTTCACACCGTCACCGGCAGCCAAACATCAGCCGGCCATCATTCTGCTCAATGAAGTGCTGGAACATCTGAACAATCCTGGCATCGCCTTGAAACAATTACGGCAGATTGCCGTCCAACATGATTCCTGCAAGTTGCTCGTCGGCGTTCCCAACCGGCATTCGCTTTTGTTAAATGCGACTTACTGGCTGACCGCTCGTGATCAGGATCCAGCCGATCATAATTTCGGTTATAGCGCAAAAAACTTGAGTGGTCTGATGCAAAAGACCGGCTGGAAGCCATTGCGATTTTGGTATTGTTACCATGACAACGATGCCACGGATGACCGTTGCCGCACGGTGTCTGGATTTGGCCGGAAACTGGAATTTCCTTTGCGCCATTTGCTCGCGCGTCTCATGCCACGGGGCGCGCCGGTATTGATGATTTTGGCTGAACCGGCATAATCGTTCACCCGCAGAAAAATAAATCGCGCGCCGTGAGTAAAAATATGAATGTTGTATTGTGCAGCCCCGGACTAACCTTTCAAGCGGATGCGCCGCACTCTACTCGGCAACGCGCCAATGCCCTTGCCGGTCAAGGACTCAAAGTGACCGTGGTGGGTTTCCCCCCAACCTTCCCCGCCGATTCCGAACCGGATCGTTTCGATTATGTCAGCGTTCTCGAATCGCAGACGCCGCAAAAAAAAGCCCGCTGGCTGCGTTGGGAAAAAAAGATTGGGCCATACTGGACGCACGCCATTGAACCGTTTCTAGTCAAACGCGCCGCCTTTCGTTACGCGCGCAAGACCGGCGCAGATATTTTGTATGTCGCCCACGTCGAACCGTGGATGTTTTTTTGGCTGGCTTGGTTGAACCGACTTTCCAAACGACCAGTGCCCACCGTTGTCCATATCCCGACCGTTTTCAAATCCACTGCGGGACGTTCTTTGAGCGCGCGCATTCGGAGCTGGCTCAATCAGACAATGCTGGCGTGGCTGCCCCGCGTTTCCCATCTCATCTGCGATAATATTTTTGTGGCGCGCTTGTTGAAGGTTGACCATTACGCCGTGACGCATCTGATTCCAGAAGGCCATCGCGATTCAATGAACGCACTGACGCAGACTGAAGCTCGCCTCGCTCTGAACATTCCTGCCGGCAAAAAAATGCTCCTGCTTTTCGGCGTGGCAAATCATCACAAGGGAGCAGACATTTTATTCAAAGCCATGGAAGGTTTGAAACCCGACTTCATGGTTTACGTCGTGGGCAAAACCGGCGGCGTCTATGAAGCTTCCTGGGGTTCCATTGATCATTTGAAACAAGGAGGCTGGGAAAACGACCTCAAAGTGGTTTCAAAATTTGTTTCGGAAGAAGAGATGTCGCACTTTTATTCCGCCTGTGATGCCATTGTAATTCCCTATCGTTGGGGATTTGCCACCACCAGCGGCGGCCTGATTAAAGCGGTCGAATACGGCAAGGTGGTCATTGGCTGCAATCAATATTTCATCGGCAATCACATTCAGAAAAACAATTTAGGAATGGTGTTTGAAACCGAAAATGTCGAAGCCCTGCGCCACTGCCTGCAAGAGTTTACTAAAAAACCAGAGTCGTGGTTTGAGGAAGTCCGCCGCAATTCCCGCCGCGTCGCGCAGGAAATGTCATGGAACCAAATCGGCGTCCAGCATCGGCAATTATTCGAACAAATGGTGGCTGCCAAAAAGAAATCCTGACTTCCACAACCGACCTACTTCACAGCCCGGTCGGGTGATCGAGAAATTCCCACGGCACGCGGAATTTTTTGGAAAGTTCCGCCGCGAGCGCCTTCACGCCAAAAGTTTCCGTCGCGTAATGGCCGCCGTAAAAAACATTCAGTCCCAATTCTTCGGCCAGCGCAAAGGTCCAATGCGGACCTTCGCCGGTGATGAAGGTGTCCACGCCTTCGCTCGCGGCTTGTTTCAATTCTGCGCCTGCGCCGCCGGTGACGACGCCAATGTTTTCGCAAAGATTTTTTCCGCCGGGAATCAGTTTTGGTTTCACGCCGGTCGCGCGTCCCAATCTTTTCGCCAGCTCGTCGCGCGAAATTTTTGCCTGCGATTTCAAGCCGATATTCTGTCCGTGACTTTCAAAAAATGGTTTAGCATTTTTCAATCCGAGCGCGGCGCAAAGCTGCGCGTTGTTGCCAAGTTTTGGATGCGCGTCGAGCGGCAGATGCGAACTATAAACGGCGAGATTGTTTTTGATGAGCAACTGAAGCAGTTCGTATTTCTTGCCGGTCCACGGCTGCGCGGGCGACCAAAATAATCCGTGATGGACGATGAGCAAATTGGCTTTCGCAGCGATGGCAAGTTTCACGGTGGCGAGACTGGCGTCCACGGTCGCAGCGATTTTGGTGACGGAGCCGGAAGAATTTTCCACCTGCAATCCATTCGCCGCGCCGTCGTAATCGCCAATCGCGTGTGTGCGAAGAATTTTGTCACAGTAATGAACGATGGCGGCCAGTGAACTTTTCGGCATGGCGCGATGAAAGCAAATTTCCGCGAAACTGCAAAGCGGGAAAGCTTAGCGACTTAATCTAGCAGTTGCCCCGCGCGCGTTCGTGCGGCAAAATTAAACTCCATGGTTCGTCCGCCTGCCGAATTGGGTTCCCTGCGTTTCAGCCGTCTTGAAAAAGAACGGCTGTTGCTCGCGCTTGCCTTTTCGCTGCTCGCGCACCTCGGCGTCTGGGGCGGTTACGAAGTTGAGAAAAAAACCGGCTGGCTGAAAAAACTTTTTCCACCCGCGCAGCACAAACTCGTGATGCTGCAACCCAAGCCGGTGGTGCAAAATGTTGATCCGACTATTTTTCTCGATGTGTCGGAAGCGTCTGCTGATGCGCCGAAACAGACAAAGTATTATTCCGATAAAAATTCCCGCGCCGCAAATCCGGACGCAAAGGTGGACTCCAATCAACCGAAGTTGGACGGCAAACAAAAGTTCATGCCCAAGACCGAGGACGCGCCGCGCCCGACCAAAGCCAAACCCGTCACGCCCACGCCACCGCAAAAACCAGTTGAAGAAAAACCGCAGGAAACTAAATCGGCGACGGCTTTGAATCCCGGCGCGTTGCAACCGGGCAAGCCGACGGACACCACGACACCCGACGAAAAACCGCCGACACCGGAACGGCCGCGCACTTTGAAACAAGCGATGGCATTGCAGCCATCCGCTGCGCTTGCCGGCCAACAGATGCAGCAAGATGGCGGCGTGAAGCGCGTGGCTTTGAAATCATCTTTGGACGCGATGGCAACGCCATTTGGCGATTACGACCGTGCGATTGTGCAAGCCATCAGTCAGCGCTGGTATGATTTGCTGGACAGCCAGCAATTCGCGGACAGCCGCACGGGCAAAGTGACGGTTTATTTTCGTTTGAGCCCGGACGGCACGGTGACGGAATTAAAAACCACCGCCAACGCGGTCGGCGATGTGCTGGGCTATTTGTGTCAGGAAGCCATCCAGCAAGCCGCGCCGTTTGGTAAATGGCCGTCGGATATGCGCCGGATGGTCGGGACAAATTACCGCGAAATCACTTTCACCTTTTACTATTATTGATTTAACTTTGGCGGCGAAAATTTATTTATGGAAAATGCTGTTTATGTTTTGCTCGGTATAACCTCGGTCGTGTGCGTCGCGGTGATTGGCTGGCGCGGGTGGATGCTGCGCTGGAATTCCGTCGTGCCGCCGGAAATCGTCACGGCACTGGCGGATTGTCGCTCGCGCGAGGACGCGAAAAATGTCCGTAGCTTGTGCGAAAAAAATCCGTCGCCACTCGGTCGCCTCATCCGACTCACGACCGACCGGCTGGACTGGCCGAAGGATGACAATATGGATTCGCTCGAAACCGCCGCGCGCCATGAAATCGTTCATCTCGAACGCGGGTTGGTGGTGCTAGAAGTCATCGTCGGCATTGCGCCGCTGCTCGGATTGGTCGGCACGATCGCGGGTATGATGACGGTGTTTGGCGACCTCGGCCAAACGGGTTTGAACGATGCGGCGAAACTCGCGCAAGGCATCGCGCTGATTTTGCGCGCGACGCTGGCGGGTTTGCTCATCGCGATTCCGTCGCTGATTTTCTGGAGTTACTTCAGCAAAAAAGTCGAGGTGCTCGCGGTGGAAATGGAAACGCTGTGCGATGAATTTATTCGCCGCCAATATCGGAAATGAAATTTCTCGTTCGCAAACGCCGCACTGCGCCTGCCGTTATCATCGTCGCGTTGATTGACGTGCTGGTGGTCTTGCTGATTTTTTTGATGGTGACGACGACGTTCAAGCAACAGCCGTTGCTCAAGCTGGCGTTGCCGGAATCGTCGTCGAGCCAGAAATCCGGCGCGGAAGAACATCCGCCTTTGGTGGTGAACATTGATGCCAGCGGCGGCTTCCGCTACGGCGAAAAAAACTTGCCGATGACGACCGATCAATTGCGCGGACAGTTACGCGGCGAGGCGGCAAAAAATGCGGACGTGAAGCTCGCCATCCGCGCCGACAAAAAAGCCCCGTGGGCGAGCATCGTAACGGTCATGGATTTGGCGAAAGAGGCGAACATCAAAGCGTTAAGCGCCTTCACCAAAGATGCGGTTAAGCCGACGAATTAAAACTGTTCAGTCCGTTTTGTGCCGCATATAAATCGGCTTCATCGGGGGACTGTCGGGATAGGTGGCAAGCAAATCGGAAATCCGCATCAGCATCCACGGCTGGCGATAATTATTTCCGTTCTTCGTAAACACAATGTCGTCGGCCAGAAATACGGCGGAATGTTTGATTTCATTTTTCCCATTCATCAGCAGCAGGATGTCGCCATATTGTGAAGGTGCGGCGATTTGATAAAAATTTTTCTGAATGTATTGCACGGCGTAGGTCGGATCGTTAAACCGGTTGTCGGGCGTTTCGTTGCTGAAGTTGAAGGTGCTCCAATGACAATCCATCGTGGGCTCGCCCGGTTGCGGCGGCAGTGGAAAAGTATAGAGCCGGTCCCGCGCAAACTTGGGCAGGAGGTAAAGCAGACTGATGTTGCCACCTTCGGGAAGTTGCTTGAGCGATTCGAGTAACGGACGAATGTCGGTGAAGCGGACGTTGGGCATGTTACCCCAGTAGGCGGCGACTTTATCAATGTCCGTGTTGGGCTTGACGATGAGGCGAGCGAGCACGGCGGATTGACGAGAGAGAGCGCGGGTCAGCGCGATGCGGCGTTCGTTGGTGGGAATTTGGTTGAGTAGAAATTGATAGTCAGCCAGTTGCTGTGCGGCGCCATTCGGATACACAAGCCGCTTCAATAACGCCACGTCGTCAGGATTTTGCCGTTCGTCAGCGTAGATGGACTCGACGGTTTCGCTCGGAAAAATATAGGGATAATCGAGATACAAATTGACGTTCTGACCCGCGAGCGCGGGGTAAAGCTTCGCGCGCGTCGCAGGCATGAGCGAAAATAAAAAGTTGGCGGAGGGCGTAAGTTGGGTGCCGGAATTAAATTCTTTGCACTCCGTCAGGGCGGCCGTGGCTTGCGCGGCGGTCAAGCCGTTTTTCAGCAACAATGCTTTTACGGCATCGGGCTTGAGACCGTTGAACACCCAGGTCTCGGGTTGCGGATTGGTCACTTCCTCAGTGAGATACTCCGCCGGACGTTCCAAAGAAATATCGCGCAATAGCAGTTCGCCCCACGCGCCGACATGCACGGAACTGGTCTTGTCCTTCGGATTCACCGCGAATGACTCAGCCAGCTTTGGCAAGCTCACCACGGCCAGCTTGTAGGTGATAATTGATGCGCCGCCAATCAATGCCAGACTGAAAACAATCAAGCCGGCCAAGGTGAATTGAAACACATTGGTCGCGGCGGCGGATTCGAGTTTGCGTGACCGGCTCATGGCTGAAAGAAAAATAAAGGATGCATCCTGGTTGCCCGAAAGGACGGTCGCAGAGTAACAGCGTTTTCCATTAGCTCAAATAAAAAGCAACCGTTTGGTTACTTCAACCGTCCGCCGCGTAAAAATTTTAACAAGAAAAGCCGAAACCCTGTTTGGGATTCCTGCCTTCCTGATTTATTTTTCCGGCTTGGCGTCCTCGGCGTCTTGACGGTTAAAAATGTATGTGCGCTTCAATCCGTTTTATGCCGCATATAAATCGGCTTCATCGGCGGATTATCGGGATAGGTAGCTAGTAGATCTGAAATCCGCATCAGCATCCACGGCTGGCGATAGTTATTCCCGTTCTTGGTGAAAACAATGTCGTCAGCCAGAAACACAGCGGAATGTTTGATTTCATTTTTATCATTCA
>CAILDU010000127.1 GCA_903833055.1 uncultured Verrucomicrobia subdivision 3 bacterium
AAAAGATTTTTTATGTCCCAGCCAACGCACAACCGGGTTTTAATTATCGTCATCCTCGGCGCGCTTTCCACCATCAGTCCGTTCGCGATTGATATGTATTTGCCCGCGTTTCCGGCCATCGCCGCCGCGCTCGGCACGTCAACGGCCAAAGTTTCGCTGTCGTTGTCCAGCTACTTTGCGGGCATGGCGGCGGCACAACTTTTTTACGGGCCGCTGCTCGATCGGTTCGGGCGCAAGTTGCCGTTGTATGCGGGCTTGCTGCTGTTCATCGCGGCGTCAGTGCTCTGCCTGTTCGCGCGCAATGTGGAATCGCTCATCGCGCTGCGGTTCGTGCAAGCGCTTGGCGGTTGCGCGGCGGGTGTGGCGGCGATGGCGATGGTGCGCGATTTTTTTCCGGCGAAGGAAACGGCCAAAATCATTTCGCTGCTGATTCTGGTCATCAGCGCGTCGCCTTTGCTCGCGCCGAGCGCGGGCGTGTTTGTCGCCGCACACCTCGGCTGGCAATGGGTATTCATCGTGCTCTCGGCGTTCGTGCTGCTGATGTTGGCAATCACCGCGTGGGTGTTGCCGGAAGGTCATGAACCCGACCGTAGCATTTCGCTGCGACCCGGACCCATCCTGCGCAACTACATCAGCGTGTTGCGCGAACCGCAGTTCCTCACCTATGCGCTGTCCGGCGCGTTCGCCTTTTCCGGATTGCTCGTTTACGTGGCGAGTTCGCCGATTGTTTTCATGGAAGTCTTTCACGTCAGCCAGCAGCAATTCGGCGCGATCTTTGCCGGACTTTCCGTCGGCTTCATCGGCAGCAATCAGATCAACGTCTTGCTGCTCCGCAAATTCACGAGCGAACAAATTTTTCGCGCGACGCTGCTCGTGGAATGTCCGGTGGCGCTGCTGTTTTTGGTGGGAACCATCAACGGCTGGTTCGGTCTGCCGGCGACGCTCGTGCTGCTCTTCATCGCGCTGTCCGCGCTGGGACTGGGATTTCCGAATGCCGCCGCGCTCGCGCTCGTGCCGTTCGACCACAACATCGGCAGCGCCGCCGCGATGCTGGGCTTTTTGCAGATCGGCGTGGCCGGCGTGGCCTCGGCGAGCATCGGCGTTTTCAATTCCCACACCTTGATGCCCGTGACGCTGGCGCTGGCGGCGACGTCGTGGATCGGTCTGGCGATTCTGCTCCTCGGCAAACGCCGCATCCCGCAACTGCGCTTCGTTGAGGAAAAAGACGCGCATCCGTTGGGGCATTGAATCGCTGCTGCTCGCTGGTGGTCGTCTGATAAGACAGTCTCGCGCGGGAGGACGATGGCGAAAAAATTCGGGCTGGAATTCCTGCCGCCGCCTGCGCGTGACCACGCCGCCCTTCATGGGTGCGGGATTTTCGCCGCAGATTTAGACTCGTATCGTCAGCGTGCCCGCGAATAATTTTTCGTCGCGTCCTCAATCACCACAACACAATCGCCTTGCGGCCTTTTCTCCAACGTGAGATTTGCGGGATTGGAAAAATTTTCGCTGAGTAATTCGCTTTCGCCGGTCGCCGGACTGAACCAATAAACATTTAACGTGCGCGCGGAAATTGCCGCTGTGTTGAGCGTGACGGTTTGCGGTGAGCTGATGTAGGCCATAATGTAAGTCGCATTGTTATTTCCCAAAGTTCCATCGCGCGTCGCCTGCACGCGCGTGGCGACGTTCGTGCCTTGACCCTCAAGCACGAGGCTTTGATCGGGAATGCGCGTGAGATACGGATGCGAATACAACAGCTTCTTGATGAACTGCAATTGCCGAACCGACGGCGTGTCGAGCGATTGCGTCCAATTCGTCACGCCCGGCGTCCAGCCGTGCAACATCCACGGCAAGCCGGTGTGCGGCGTCATTTGCCAGAGCGCGTCGTGGCCATAAGCGTAACCGCAGCCACCGGCAAAAACGCATTGATAAATATTCCGCCGTTGGATCAACGGGTCTTCCTGAGTGCCGGATTCGTAACGATGCTCGCCCATCATCGTCGGCTTGACGGAAGAAATTTTCCAATCCGCTTGCACGAGCGCGGCGGCATCATACAAGGCATTGGCGATTGAGCTGCCGGATTTTGCCTGGCACATATAAAAATTGAGCCACGAAGATTCGGCATAAAACTTGGAGCTCGAATTCGGCGCGGTCGGATGAACGGTGACAAGATTTTTTCCGTCGCAACCTTCTTTCAACGCCTGACCGAGTGCATTGACGCGGTCAACTTCGATGTAATGCGGTGTTGACTCGCCGCCCGCACAAAAAATCACGTTCGGAACTCCCGCGTAATGACGGCCGAGCGCGTGGCCGAGCGTGGTCAATTGCGCGGCGGTGTAATGATTCATCGTGCCCGCCTTTTCGCCCGCCCACATCGCGTA
>CAILDU010000128.1 GCA_903833055.1 uncultured Verrucomicrobia subdivision 3 bacterium
CGCGACGGCATCGGTCTGCTTTTGCAGATCGGCGGCAGCTTGCTCTTTCGATTGCGCGTCCGAGTCCGCGCTGGCGGCCAGCTCCTTGGCTTTTTGGGCGGCGTCATTGGCTTGCGCGGCAAGATCCGCCTGCTTCTGCGCTTCGGCGGCGGCCTGCGCGGCGGCTTGCGCTTTTGCCTGCGCATCGGCATCCGCAGCGGCCGCATCCGCGTCCGCTTTTTGCGCGGCATCCTTGGCCTGCGCGGCGGCATCAGCTTGCTTTTGCAGATCGGCGGCAGCTTGCGCTTTCGCTTGCGCGTCCGCGTCCGCGCTGGCGGCCGCGTCCTTCAGTGTCTGGGCGGCGGCCTTGCTTTGGGCGGCGAGATCGGCCTGCTTTTGCACGTCCGCCGCCGCCTGCGCGGCAGCTTGCGACTTCGCGAAGGCATCGGCTTCGGCACTGGTGGCCGCCGCCAGCGCCGCCGCGGCGGCATCCTTGGCTTGCGCGGCCTCGGCGGCAAGTTTTAAGGCGGCGGCATCGGCGCTTGAAATAACCGCGCCGTTTTCAGGCGCTTCCTTGGCCGTGACCGCCGGCGGCGCGTCGCTCACCACCGGAGCCGGTTCGCCGGCCGCTGGGAGCGTGGCCGCCGGTGCGGGCGTGTCGGGCATCGTCGGAGCCGCAGCAGCCGGAGCCGGTTCGGTCGCGACGGCGGGCGCGGTAGACGACGGATTTTCGTCCAACTCTTTCATCTTTTGATCCAACGCGGCGCGCGCGGCGGCTTGGGCGGGATTGTCCTGCGCGTGGAGAGTCATGCCGCCGACCAGAGTCAGCGCGCAAATCCAGAGGGGAAATTTGGAAATCTGCATATCGTTTTCTTACGCCAATTCGCCGCCCGAATCAACTGCTTTTACGGACGGCAAATATAATTTCCGCCACGCCGACGGAAACGGACTGCACACCAGCGACCGGAAAATAATCTGCCGCACCTCGCTGCGCGACACTTTTACGCGCTGCTGAAGTTCGATTACATTTGCCGCGCGCAATTTTTCAATCGTCTTAATCCCCAATAGAATCGGCCACGCGCACGCGAGGCGCAGACGAAATTCTCCGAACGGCAACGTATTCGTGTAACGCCAGCCCGCCGCCAGATGCGACTCCGCCTTGTCCAAATAATCGCGATACAGCGGCAGAAATTTTTGCGCGTTCGCGGGCGACAGCAAAGTTTCCGGCAACAACTTCACCTCGTCCAATCGCTGCACCGGCAAATAGCAACGGCCATTTTTCAAGTCGGCGGGCAAGTCGCGCAAGATGTTCACCAACTGCAAACCTTTGCCGAAGCGGATGCCGTCGTTGATGAATTGTTTTTCGTCCAGCTTCGCGGACGGAAAAAGATGCGCGCGACAAATCTTCGTCCAAAATTCGCCGACGCAGCCAGCGACGCGATAAGTGTAATCGTCCAATTCCGATGCCGTTTCCAACGCGATGATTTTTTTATCGGAATGATTGCCTGTGGCGCTGCCACCGAAGCGGCGCAAATCCAGTTCCTGCCCGCTCGTAATGGTCGTCAAAACCTCGCGCACCAGTTTCAAATCGGTGGGCGAAAGTATTTTCAACGCCGCCAAACTGGCTTCGACTTTTTCGAGCAATAATTTTTCGGCGGACAAATTTTGTTTTTCCGCCAGCGCGCCGAAATTTAGCGGCGCGGAAGTTTGGCCGAGAATCCGTTCGCGGAGTTTTTGCAATGCGTCCAGCCGTTGCGCCACCGGCAAAATTTCCGTGTCCGCAATCGTGTCCGTCGTGCGCGCAAGCAGGTAGGCGAGGCCGATTTGCGGGCGCACGCGCGCGGGCAGCACGCGCAACGTCAGATAAAACGAGCGCGACGTTTGCTTCAACAGTTCGTTGAGCGCTGCGTTCATGAATTACGAAAGCTGTTCCCGCCAGCGCGCCAGTTGCTTCGCGACTTCTTTCGTTCCCGGCGCGCCAGTCAGGTTTCGTTTCGCCATCGCCGTTTTCAGATTGAACACGCCCAACGCGTCGCGGCCAAAGGTTTTGTCCACGGTTTGCAGTTCCGCGAGCGTCAGTTGGTTCAGCGGCTTGCCGTTTTTTTCCGCCAGCGCCACGACCGCGCCGACGACGTGATGCGCGGGACGAAACGCCATGCCCTTCCGCACGAGATAATCCGCGAGGTCGGTCGCCAGCAACGCGGGATCGCTCGCGGCGGCGGCGCATGCGGCTTGGTTCACCTTGGTATTATTTAACATCGCGGCCATGAGGCGCGTCGTGGCGCGCACGGTGTCGGCGGTGTCGAAGAGACGTTCTTTGTCTTCCTGCAAATCGCGATTGTAAGTCATCGGCAAACCTTTCAACAACGTGAGCAGCGAAAATAAATTTCCAAACACGCGGCCGGTCTTGCCGCGCGCGAGTTCGGCGATGTCGGGATTTTTTTTCTGCGGCATGAGCGACGAGCCGGTGGTGTAAGCGTCGGCAATCTTGAGGTAAGTAAAGTCCGTGCTGACCCAGAGAATCACATCTTCCGCGAGCCGCGAAATGTGAACCGCGAGCAACGCGGCGGCGGC
>CAILDU010000129.1 GCA_903833055.1 uncultured Verrucomicrobia subdivision 3 bacterium
GCCGCGTCCACCATATCCGACGTGTCGTCGCGCAAATGCAGCGAAGTGAAAAACACTGCGTTCACCGCGATCAAAACAATCGCTGCCACGCCGATGGCGAGAATCATCTCGATCAGCGTGAACGCGTTTTGATTGTTCGTTTTAATTTTCACTTTTACTTTTGCGAATTCACGGTTGTCGTCGGCTGCGTCGTCGTTTGCTGGTTGGCCAGTGTGCTCAACTTCACGGAATACTCTTTGCCCTGCGCGGAAAACGTCACTTCCGCCGTCAGCAACTGCATCGGATCTTCCGGCCACGTTTCACTCGTCAACTTCCACTTAAAATCCAAAAAACCTTCCGTCACCGTGCCGCTCTGGTTGCCGCTCGTCCAATTTGTCGTCACCAAACTCTCGCTCAAAATCCGGTCGGCCACGCGCGCCGCCACGCTTTTTCTCGCCGCCACTTCGCCAGCGAGACTCGCGACGTGCAGCGCTTCCACCGCCGTCGGAATGACGATGGCCAGAAACAGCAATGCCGCCAAAACTTCAGCCAGCGTGAACGCCGCACCACCGCGCTGCGCCGCGCGTTTTTTATTGGGCGACGTTGTTAACTTCATAACCCGTCCGCGTTTTGGTTTCGACCAACCAGCGTGCGGAGCCGGCTGAATCCTGCAATTCCAACGTCTGCGGACTAGTCTCGTCCACCGTGCCGTCCGCCAAAAATCTGATCGCTGGCAAATTTTTAAACGTCGTCTGCGCGCCCGTTCCCAAATTCAAAACCGCGATCTTCAATGTCGAATCCACCGTCAAATTTTCCGCCTTCGCATCGCCGTTTTGCCCGCTCGTTTCCGAGTCGAGTCCGTAAGCTCCAGCTTTTTCATCCACCCACAACATCATCGGCATGCCTTCCGAAACCGCGCGGCTCTGACCTGCATGCATCAAAGCCGACAGCCGCCGCGCCTCGGAATCCAGCGCGCGTCCGCGGATGAACCGCGACATCGCCGGAACCGCGATGGACGTGATAATCACCAATAACGCCAGCACGAGAATCAATTCGATCAGCGTGAAGGCGCATCGGCGAAAATTATTTTGTCCAGTTGCCAATGTCATCGTCCGTTCCTTCCTTCGCATCCGGCCCAACTGAAAGCAGGTCGTAGGAACTCGCATTATGTTTGCCGGGATAATAATAAATATAATTGTTGCCCCACGGATCCATCGGCAACTTCGGCGGATCAAAATACGGCCCGTGCCAGTTCTTCACGTTGCCCGGCGCAACAATCAAATCTTGCAACGACTTCGGATAAAATCCGTTGTCCACTTCATACTGGCCGAGCGCGGACTTAATGCCGCCATTGATGTCGGCCTGCGCCGCCGTGACGCGCGCGCGTTCGCCCGTGCCCGCGATTTTCGGAATCACCAGCGCCGCGAGAATGCCGATGATCGTGACGACCAGCAGCATTTCAACCAGCGTGAACGCGCGGCGCAGTTTGTTTTTTTGAACAATCATTTTTTTGATTTCGATTTTCATAAATGTGTTTTGGTTAGTGGATGTATTCGCTCATGGACAATACCGGCAGCAACATGCCGATGAAAATGATGCCGATGAAACCCGCGATCAAAAACAACATCAGCGGCTCGGCGAACGCCACGGCAGTTTTCAGATTGCGATCCAAATCGCCTTCCGTGACGAGCGCGATACGGACGAGTTCGCCGTCGAGTTTGCCGCTTTCTTCCGCGACGGAAATCATTTCCAACGTCGAGCCGGAAAAAAGTGCTTTGCAATCGCCGAGACTTTGACCGAGCCGTCCGCCCTGCTGCACGCGCTCAATGGAATGACTCACAGCATCCACGAGAATTTGATTTCCAATCGAGCGGCGCGCGACATTCAGGCCGTGCACGAGCGGCACACCCGCGCCGATCAGCGTGCCGAGCATCCGGCAAAAACGCGCCATCGCAAATTGCGCGATGAGCGGGCCGACGAGCGGTGATTTCAAAACCAGACCTTCCCAAGTGCGTTTACCTTTTTCGGAAGTGAACCACGCGCGCACCAGAAAAAAGATTCCGACCAAACCCGCGCCGACGAGCAATCCGTAAGAACGCATCAGATAGCTCGCACCAATAATAAGCTGTGTTATCAAGGGCAACGAGCCGTGGATGCTCGCAAATACGCGCTGAAATTTCGGAATAAAAAACACGAGCAGCACTGTCAACACGACGAGCGCGAGCACGAGCAAGATGCACGGATAGAGCATCGCGGTCATAACTTTCGAGCGCAGTTCTTTTTCGCGCGATTGAAATTCTGCAATCTGCGCCAGCACCACGTCGAGGAATCCGCCCGCTTCGCCGGCTTCGACCATCGCGACGTAAACGCGCGGAAAAGTCTCTGGCGATTTTGCCATCGCGTCCGCCAGCGAAAGTCCGTCCACGACGTAATCGTGGATTTGTTTCCACTGAACTTTCGACGCGGGTGACGACGCTTCTTTCTGCAAAATCACCAGCGCGCGGCTCAACGGCACGCCCGCCGCGAGCAAGCTGGAAAGCAGCCGCGTGAAATTTTCCAGTTCCTTCGCCGAAACTTTTTTAGATTCAAACTTAAAGGAAATATTTCCCGCCGCCGACGGCGCGGACGAACCATTTTTCTTCGTCGCGCCAATTTTTTCCGCCACGTTCACTGGACGCAGACCAAGCGTTTCAATCTGCCGCAACGCGTCGGGCCGACTGCCAGCATCGAGCACGCCCTCGGCAATTTTGCCGTCGGACTTCAATGCGCGATATGAAAACGTGGGCATGGAAAAGTGATATTACGCAGCAACCGCAATGCTCGCAGCGGAGTCGCCGCTTTGATTTTTGGTCGAGGTCTCGACTTCTTTCGCTGTCGTGACGCTCAAAACTTCTTCGACGGTCGTGATGCCGTTGGCGACCATGCGCCAGCCGTCTTCGGCCAAAGTCCGCATTCCACCTTTGCGCGCGGCGGCGCGGATTTGATCCGTCGAGGCGGATTTCAAAATGAGTTGGCGAATTTCTTCGTCGGTGTCCATCCACTCGAAAATCGCGTGACGACCAAAAAATCCGGTGTTGCGACATTCGCGGCAGCCGACGGATTTGAAAATAATTTTGTCCGCCGGAATTCCGAGTTTGACTTTGAATTGCTGCGCGCGCGCGGAATCATCCGGCTGTTTGCAATGTTTGCAAAGCACGCGGACGAGGCGTTGCGCAAGGACGGCTTCAAGCGAGGACGCGACGAGATACGGTTCGACGCCCATGTCCACGAGGCGAGTCAGCGCACCCGGCGCATCGTTCGTGTGCAGCGTGGAAAAAACCAAATGGCCGGTAAGCGACGCCTGCACCGCAATCTGCGCGGTTTCGGCATCACGAATTTCACCAATTAAAATCACGTCAGGATCGTGACGCAAAATGGAACGCAACCCGCGCGCAAACGTCAGACCAGACTTTTCGTTGACCTGAATTTGATTCACGCCTTTGAGCTGATACTCAACCGGGTCTTCAACTGTAATTATTTTGCGAACGGCGTCGTTGATTTCGTTGAGCGCGGTGTAAAGCGTCGAAGTTTTTCCTGAACCCGTCGGGCCGGTGACGAGAATAATTCCGTGCGGCAGTTGCAAGACGTGCTGGAAATGTTCCAGCTCGCGCTGGTTCATGCCAATGTCTTTGAGACCGCGCAGCGTGGAATTTTGGCGCAACAAACGCATCACGACGGCTTCGCCGTGCAACATCGGAATCACCGAAACGCGAATGTCCACCTCGTTGGAATCAATGCGGACTTTGATGCGTCCGTCCTGCGGCAACCGTTTTTCCGCGATGTTGAGATGGCTCAAAATTTTGACGCGCGAAACGATGGCGGGCTGAAATTGTTTTAATTGTCCGGGCACGGGAACTTCTTGAAGCTCGCCGTCAATGCGATAACGAATCTTAAATTCGTCCTCAAAGGGTTCGAGGTGGATGTCGGAAGCGCGCAGTTCAATCGCGTCTTTCAAAACTTGATTGACGAAGCGAATAATCGAGGCTTCATCTTCTGCGCCGTCGTCCAGATTGTTGCCTTCGGCATTTTCGTCAACGACGGTGATGCCTTTTTCTTCTTCAAGTGTGCCGATGGTGTCCGCACCGACGCCGAGATTTTTTTTGATTTCGCGCTGGATGGCTTCGCTCGTGGAAAGAATCGGTTTGAGATTCAAACCGGTCAAAGTTTTCAGCGCGTCAAAACCTTGCGTGGCAAAAAGGCGGCTGGTCGCAACTTCGACGGAACCGTTGTCGCGCTTGAGCGGAAGCAATTCTTCCTTTAACAAAATGCGCGCGGGAAAAAGCGAAAGAAGCTGACGATCCGGCTCGACGTCTTCGAGCGTCGTGTAGCCGAGGCCGTATTCGGTCGCGAGCCAGCGGAGAATTTCTTCTTCGCTTGCGACGTTCGGTTTGACGCGGAGCAAGGCGTCCGCGTCGAGCGAAGACAGTTGCCGGGACGCGACCATGCGTTCCAGCAACTGCTTCGTCGAAGAATCTTGAACCGGAGTTGCGGCCATGAATCGTCAGCTTTCGTTTTTGAATTTAGTTTACCAAACCGAGCAATGACGCCTGCGCTTCTTGGCGGGTCGTGAGCACGGCTTTGAGATCGGCTTGCGCCGCTTCGAGCTTGGCCTGCTTGGCTTTTTGCGCAGATTTATATTTGGCGAGCAAATCTTTGATCTGCGAGGAAGGCGCGTTGTCATCAATCGCCTTCTGCAATGCTTCGGCTTCCGGATTGGTCTGACCACCGAAACCGCCGCGTCCACCTTGTTGACCGCCGCGATTGCGTCCACCCATCATGCCGCGCATGCCGCCAGCCATGCTGTCCATGCGAGCTGTCACGACTTTGGTGACGAGCGGTTCAACCGCTGCCCATTCCGTATCGTTTGTGAAATCCAGACGATCGCGAATGCCATCCACCATGCGTTGCTGCATGGCTGCCGGATCAAAATTTCCACCGCCAGGCCCACCTTGCTGGCCGCCTTGACCGCCCTGACGATTACGGCGCTGGCCGCCATTTTGACCGCCGCCTTGGGCGCCACCATTGTTTCCGCCACCGCCATTGCCGCCGCCGTTGTCCTGCGCAAAAACGTCACCGACGCTCAAAGCCAGAGCAGCAGTAATCGCGCACAATGTAATAATACGATTCAGTTTCATTTAATTTCCTTTAGTTGTGTTTGTGTTGATTCCGTGGCGGCACAAACGCGTGACGTCACTGGATGCCACGCCATATGCAAGGAACGTGCCAGATAAATAAATGAATTATTCCAATGAATCAAACAATCACGTCGCGCAATCTCTGCGCAATAAAATTTCCCTGCGCACAAATTGCGCGGCCAATGCTTGAAGCTGGATTCCGCGAAAATTTTTATTAGACTGCGCGCATGAAATTGGACGAAGCCCAGAGACTCACCGTCGCCAAGTGGATTGCCGACGGCGCCAAACTTTCGGAAATTCAAAACCGCCTCGCCGCCGAATTCGGTGTCAAATTGACTTACATGGAAGCGCGCTTCCTCGTGGACGATTTGAAACTCACGCCCAAAGATCCCGAACCGCCGAAAGTTATCGCGCCGCCAACGCCCGCCGCCGCGCCATTGGATGCAACGCCCGTTTCGTCCACGCCCGCCGGTGGCAGCGTGGCCGTGACCGTGGATCAAATCACCAAGCCCGGCACAGCGATCAGCGGCACGGTCGCGTTCAGCGACGGCCAGCTCGCCGACTGGTATCTCGACCAGACCGGTCGCCTCGGCGTCGTGCCCAAACAGGTCGGCTACAAACCCACAGCCGCAGACGTGAAGGATTTCCAATTGGCGTTGCAACAGGAAGTCGCCAAGCTAGGCTATTGAAATAAATTTTTAGTTGGGAACGGCGTGCCGACGCAGCCAACTAAAAACTTAAAATTAAAAATTTAAAACTCGCCGCAAACTTGGCACATTAAGCCGCGATGCGTGAAATTTTCCGTGCCTGGATCGAAGCCCTCGAAACTTTTGTCCTCCAAGTCATCTTCGAGGAACGCCACGATTGGAAGGCGAATCTCACGCGCGCCCTGCTCTTCGGCCTCTCGAAAATTTTTCAGGTCGCCGTAAAAATCCGCCGCTGGCTTTACAACTTCCGCATCCTCCGCGACAAAACCCTCGGTGTCCAAGTCATCGCGATTGGAAACTTAACCGTCGGCGGCACGGGCAAAACTCCCGTCGTAGAAAAATTTGCACGCGAACTCCGCGACGCCGGGCGCAACGTCGCCATTCTCTCGCGCGGCTACCGTTCCAAACCCGCGCCGTTGCACACAAGATTGGTGAATAAAATTCTTTTGCGCGAAGATCAAACGCCGCCGCGCGTCGTGTCCGACGGCAAATCACTTTTGCTCGATTCCGAAATGGCTGGCGACGAACCTTACATGCTCGCGTCGAATTTGAAAGATGTCGTCGTGCTCGTGGACAAAGACCGCGTGAAAAGCGGCCGTTACGCCATTGAAAAATTCGGCTGCGACACCTTGCTGCTCGACGACGGTTTTCAATACTGGGATTTGCGCGGTCGCCGCCACGACGTGGTTTTGATTGACCGCCAGCAACCGTTCGGCAACGAACATTTATTGCCGCGCGGCACGTTGCGCGAACCGCCGTCGCACCTCGCGCGCGCCCACACCATTTTCATCACCAAAAGCGACGGCAAAACTGCCGAGTTGCGCGAGCGCATTGCTTCCTTAAATTCCACCGCCGCCGTTATCGAGTGCATCCATCAGCCGCTTTATTTTGAAGACGTTTTCACCGGCGAACGTAAAGGACTCGAACTGCTCATCGGCAAAAAAGTTGCGTCCTTGAGCGGCATCGCACAGCCCGAAAGTTTCGAGCAAAGCCTCGTGAAACTCGGCGGCGAACTCGTCTATTCCAAGCGCTTCGCCGACCATCACCGATTCACGCAGCAGGAAATTCTCAACGCCATCAACCGCGCCAAAAAACGGCAGGCGGAGATCATTGTCACCACGCAAAAAGACGCCGTGCGCTTCCCGAAAATTGACCGGCGCGACGTGCCGTTTTATTTCATGCGCGTCGAAATTAAAATTGTTGCGGGCGCAAACGACTTTCAAGATTGCGTGCGTAAAATCTGTTTTCGCTAATGAACACCGTGCTTTACTGGCTCGCCCGCACCTTCATCGCGGGCGTCCAGTTGCTGCCGCTAAAACTTGTCGCGCGCCTCGGTCGCGCAGGCGGTGCAATTGCTTTTCATCTCGACGCCCGCCATCGCCGCGTGACACTGAACAATTTGACGATGTGTTTTGCGGCGGAAAAATCAGCGGCAGAAATCCGCGCCATCGCGCAGGAAAATTTCCGACGGCTCGGCGAAAATTATCTGTGCGCCATCAAAACTGCCGCGATGACTTTTGAAGAATTAAAACCGCATTTGGAATTTGTCGGCAACGAATGCCTGCCAAAGAAAACTGGCGATGCGTCACCAAAAAATGTTGTTGTCGCCATCGGACATTTTGGCAACTTCGAACTTTATGCGCGCTTGCAATCCGTCTTATCCGGCTATCAAGGCGCGACGACGTATCGCGCGCTGAACCAACCCGCGCTCAACCGGCTCATGCAGGATTTGCGCGCGCGCAGCGGCTGTCTTTTTTTTGAACGCCGCGCCGACGGCCACGCCCTGCGCCGCCGGATGGAACAGCGTGGTGTCGTCCTTGGCCTGCTTGCCGACCAAAGCGCGAAAGGATTGCGCGCGCCGTTTCTCAGCCACGATTGCAACACCGGCCTTGCGCCTGCCATCCTCGCGCTGCGCTATGACGCGGAACTTTACACGCAAATTTGTTACCGCATCGCGCTGGGAAAATGGCGTTTGGAATTCGGTGAAAAAGTTCCGACGCACGAAAACGGCCAGCCGCGTTCGTCCGAGGAAATCATGCGCGACGTGAACCGCGCGCTCGAAACCGCCGTGCGCCGCGATCCCGCGAACTGGTTCTGGGTGCATCGCCGCTGGAAAAACTGACATGAGCGTGTCCTTCAAAACTCCGCCGCGCCGCATTCTCGTTCGAGGAACGAACTGGCTTGGCGACGCCGTGATGACCACGCCCGCGCTGCTGCGCCTGCGTGAACAATTTCCCGCCGCACACATAGTTTTACTCACGCAATCGAAACTCGCGGAATTGTGGCAACAACATCCGGCCATCAACGAAACTATTGATTTTACAGCCGAAGAAGGTATTTTCGCCATCGCCAAAAAACTGCGCGCTGAAAAATTTGACCTCGCGCTCGTGCTGCCGAACTCGCCGCGATCGGCGCTGGAAGTTTTTCTGGCGGGCATTCCGCAGCGCATCGGTTACGCTCGTCCGTGGCGGAATTTTTTTCTGACGCAAGTCGTCACGCCGCGCGCGGGCGCGGTGAAAATGCACAAGCGGACGGCAGCGGAAATCCAACAACTCGTTTCGCAGAAGCCAGAAGCCAGAAGCCAGAAGCCAGAAGCCAGAAGCCAGAAGCCAGAAGTTCCAAAATCCGCGCATCAAATTTTCGAGTATCTCAATTTGGTCGCCGCACTCGGCGCAAACGCGGAGCCGCTCGCGCCGCAGCTATTCGTGACGCCGGACGAAATTGAAGCGGTAAAAATAAAATTCGGTTTGGACAAAATCACCGCGCCAATCTTCGGCCTGAATCCCGGCGCGGAATACGGCGCGGCCAAACGCTGGCCGGTGGAAAAATTTATTTCGGCAGCAAAAGAAATTCAGCAGCAAACAAATTGCGTCTGGATTTTATTTGGCGGCAAAGGCGATTTGCAATTGTGCGAACGGATTGAGTCTGAAATTCAAAATTCAAAATTCAAAATTCAAAACTTATCTGGTCAAACTTCGCTGCGCGAATTGATGGCGCTCTTAAAAATCTGCCGCGCTGTTTTAACCAATGATACCGGCCCGATGCACGTCGCCGCTGCGCTCGGCACGCCGGTGGCCGTGCCGTTCGGCAGCACGTCGCCGGAACTGACCGGCCCAGGTTTGCCGGGCGATGCGCGCAACCATTTAATCAAATCCGACGCACCGTGTTCGCCATGTTTTCTCCGCGAATGCCCGATTGATTTCCGTTGTATGAACGGCATCAGCGTCGAGCGCGTAGTGGAAGCGGTTTTGCAAACTGTCCGTTAATTTAATTTCCCGCCTGAAATTTTCTCTTGACCCACGCCGCCAACTGTCCTATTGTCATAGGACAGTCACCGCGTATGCTCCTGCAAATTGATTTCAAGTCCGGCACGCCAGTCTATCTGCAACTGGTTGAACAAATCCGCCACGCCGCCGCGTCCGGCGGGTTGCGCGCGGGCGAGCCGTTGCCGGGCATCCGTCCGTTGGCCGAGGAATTGCGCGTCAATCGCAACACCGTGGCGAAGGCTTATTCGGAATTGGAGAATCAGGGCGTCATCGAAACGATTCCCGGCAAAGGTTGTTTTCTCAAGGCAGTCGGTTCACCGCTCACCAAAACCGCGCGCAACGATTTGGTAATTCAAGAAATTGACCGCGCGATTGTCGCCGCGCATCACCTGCAAATCAACGACGCCGACCTCCTCGCGTTGGTAAAAAAGCGCCTTGACGCCTTCGAGCGCAAAAACAAATCCGCCAACGATTGAACCCACAAACACCGCATGAACACTGATTCTCCTGTCATTGAAATCAAAAACCTCTCGCGGCGTTACGGCAAGCTGGACGCCGTGGACGGCCTCTCGCTCAACGTGCGCGCCGGCAAATGTTACGGTTTTTTTGGCCGCAACGGCGCAGGCAAAACGACGACGATAAAATGTCTGCTGAATTTGCTGCGACCGGATTCCGGTAGCGTGTGCGTGTTCGGTCTCGACCCGCGCAAAGATGAAGTCGCCATCAAATCAAAAATTGCTTATGTGCCGGATGTGGTCGCGTTTTATCCGTGGATGACGGTGCGCGAGACACTGGAATATTTTGCGTCGTTCCGCAAAAATTGGAACGGTGACATCGAAGCCGATTTGCTGAAACGATTTCAACTCGACCCGAAACAGAAGGCGAGTCATCTCTCGAAAGGCCAGCGCACGCAGCTCGCGCTCATCGGCGCGATTTGTCCCGAACCGGAATTGCTCGTGCTCGACGAACCGACGAGCGGCCTTGATCCGATTGTCCGCCGCGAATTCATCGAGACCGTCATCGGTGCGTATCAATCCGGCGATCCCGGCAGGCGCACCGTTTTTGTTTCCACGCATTTGATTTCCGAATTCGAGGGTTTGATTGATGAATTTACCATCATCGAAGGAGGCAAAAATCTGCTGACGATGGAAGCTGATGCTGCGCGCGACCGTTTCCGTAAAATCCGCGCGCGGTTTTCTGAAATTCCAAAACTCGATTTGTCCGGCGCGCTAAACGTCAAGCAAAACGGGCGTGAAATGGAGATTATCGCCGACGGCAACAGCGAAAAATTATTGGCAGAATTAAAATCACATTCGCCGGAAGAATTGAAATGCGAAGCGTTGTCGCTCGAAGAAATTTTTGTAGCCTCGGACATTTTGAAAAAAATCAAAGCATGAACGCGTTTCTCAAAAAAGAAATCCGGTTGCTGCTGCCGAGTTTTCTCATCGGCTGCGCGCTGACCTTTTCAAACTGGCTTTTGCTTTGGGAAAACAACAACAACATCACTGGCATATTAGCCATGCTTCCGTCGATAGTCTGCCCGGCGGTGGCGGTGATGATCGCGCTGAATTCATTTGGCGTCGAAATCAGTTCGGGAACTTTCACCAACCTGCTCGCGCAACCGATTTCGCGACTGAAAATCTGGGAGACAAAAATTTCGCTGCTCGCGATGGCGCTAATGGTGGTCGGCGTTTTGTGGTTCGGCTCGGTTTTTTGCGTCCGCGCTTTCTTCTCCAACAACTTTCCCAACAGTTCCATTGATCTCCAAAATCTATTTGTGTTTACGGCGATGTTTGGGCTGGTGGTTTTTTCCGGCGGATTGTGGACAGTGCTGCTGCTGCGGCAAGTCGCGGCGGCATTTTGGTTCACGCTGCTCGTGCCGGGTGTGCTCATGGGCATCGTCGTCGGATTGTTCGCCGATTATTCCGGCGAATTTGTCGAAGGCATGACCGTAATGGTTCTCGGTCTTTACAGCCTCGTGGGATTTTTCTTGGCGCGCTGGCTGTTTTTGCGGGCGCAAGATGTGCAATGGTCGGGCGGCACGATTGTCATGCCGAAAATGCGCGGACTGCCGGCATGGTTTTCAAACGCGACGTCGTTGCGTCTGCTCCGACCGCGCGCCGCATTGTGGCGGAAGGAATTTCAACTGCATCAGGCGCAATTCTTCCTGACGTTTGTGCTACTGCCGCTGCATCTGGGCGTCATCGCGCTACGGACATTTTGGCAGTTTCAAAAAAATTCTACGACGGAAGTTATTTTGGAAGGTTTCTGGTGCTTGTGGCTGGTGATGCCGGTGCTGGTCGGCTGCACGGCGATCGCGGAAGAACGAAAACTTGGCACGCTCGAAAGCCAGCTTTGCCTGCCAGTAAAACGGCGGACACAATTTGCAATTAAATTTTTTGCCGCACTTTTCCTGTCCGTATTTTTGGGTGCGGTGATGCCGCTGCTGCTGGAAGGAACAAGAATTCTACCGGACGTTCACATTGAATTGGGTAGCTTCGAATCGGGCTGGCAAAATCATCTGTCCGTGGCGCAAATCTTCATGGTGAATTGCCTCGGAATATTCATTGGGCTGCTGCCGCTGCTGGCACTGGCGGGCATCGCCGCCGCGTTCTACGTGATTTCTTTTTACGTCTCCTCACTCACGCGCAACACGCTGCAATCGCTCGCGCCGGCGATGCTGGGAATCCTGCTGGCATTTTTTGGCGTGGCTATGATTGTGTCCCTGCAGGAATTTGATCTGGACTTTTTATGGCGCGGATCGCTGCCGTTTTTCATCGGCGGACCAATCATGCTGCTGACGTTGGTGGCGCTGACGTTCGGGAATTTTCAGCACGTCCGCACCGGCTGGCGGATGTGGCGGCAGAACTTTTTCAGATTCGCGCTCGCGCTGATTTTTTCCGTGGCCGCGACCTCGGCAATTTATCATCGCGTTTGGGAAAAGTTCACACCGTTCGAGCCGCCGCATGGCGCGGCCAGATTGTCGCAGGAAAATCACGCGAGCTTGACTTCGCAAAGCGGCGAGATTTCCGTCCGCCTGCCCGATGGAAAAATCTGGATGAGTTATTTCATGGCTGACGAGAATAATTACAATCCGATTTCTCGGCTGCTCGGCAATGTCAAAATTAGCATAGATGATGGCAAATTTATCGCCGGCACAAACTGGTTGACGGTGCAACGTTCCTACCGCGAACTGGTCGGCCTCAAAACCGACGGTTCGCTGTGGGTTTCGGAAGGGCCACAGCAAAAAGGACGTTTTCAAAACGGCAAATGGATCATCAATCAGGATAAAATGCAGCATCTCGTGCCATTCGGAAATGAAACGAACTGGAACAGTTTCACGTCCGTTTATCTCTCGGCTTTGCTTGTCAAAAACGACGGAACACTGTGGCGCTGGGGCACGAATGATTTTGATTTCAAGCACCACGAATGGCCGGGGCTGCGGACGTTCACGCCATATCGGCTGGGAATGGAATCGAACTGGGCGAAGATTTATGAAAGCTCTGAAAATTCTTACCGGATGTATCTGCACAAGACCGACGGCAGCCTTTGGACTTGGGACGATAATAATAATTGGACTACCAACGGCGAGACGCGGCTGAAACTTGAGCCGGATCTCACGCTCCAATCCGTGAAAAATCCGGGGCGCGAGCAATTTCGCAGCGTCGCGCAAATTTCGCATGGCTTGGGATACAAAGTCGGTGTGCGCGATGACGGAACTTTCCGCATCTGGGCGGACGAGCGTTTGGAATTCAAAAAGCATTACGGAAATTACGTATGGTTTCCAACAGATTTACAAATCGGCAGCGAAACCAACTGGATTGCCGTGGCGGGCGAAGGCGAAAAAATTGTCGTGCTCAAAAACGACGGTTCGCTGTGGCTGTGGGATTTTCACCGAGCACCACGAGCAGGATGGGGTTCTGAAATCTGGGATCGTGAGAGCATTGAGCGCAAAATCCAAAATACGCGTCCCACCCGCCTCGGCACGCACGCAGACTGGATTGCGATTTCGGGCGGCTGGGGCAACGTGACCGCGCTCGCCGCCGACGGCAGCCTGTGGTGGTGGCCGCTGGAACGGTCGGATTATTATTTCGGCAATGATAATGGCAACGGCAATGGCTCGCACCTTAAACCGTTGCTCGACATTTCCCGCAAGCCGCAACTGCTCGGCAATGTTTTCGGCAAAGCGGATTAACCACGGGCAAAACGGAATTGCCGCAGAGTCACAGAGCACACAGGAGAAAATCTTGTTGCTGCCTCGGTGAGCTCTGTGCCCCTGTGGCTGACAAAACCTTTGTCTCTTCGCAGCTTCGTGGTAGTTTTCCGCCGTGGAAACCGTGACCAAACTGACCAACGACCTCGTCGCGTCCTACGCGAAGAGCGGCGGCATCAATCATCTCGACGGCAAAAATCTGCCGTCCAAGCGCGTCGTCACCGAATTGACGTGCGGCTTGCTGCGACTGCTGTTTCCCGGATTTTTTGACGAAAAGCTGATTCATTCTTCGGAAATAAAAGTGGAGACGGCGGCGCTTTTGGATTCAATCATTGGCACGTTGGAAGATGAAATTCGCAAGGCACTGGAATACCAACCGAACGGTCTTGCGAAAAAAGACATCACGCACGCGGCGCATAAGTTGACGGTGGAATTTCTGGAAAGCCTGCCGCGCGTCCGCGAAGTTTTGCAGACGGATGTGCAAGCGGCGTTCGATGGCGATCCGGCGGCGGCGAGCAAAGAGGAAATTATTGTTTCCTATCCGTTCATCGAAGCCATCGCGGTGCAACGGCTCGCACATGAATTGTATTTGAAAAATGTCGCGCTCATTCCGCGCATCATGGCCGAGTGGGCGCACTCGCGCACGGGCATGGATTTGCATCCGGGCGCGCGCATCGGGACGCATTTTTTTGTGGATCACGGCACGGGCACGGTCGTCGGCGAAACGGCGATCATCGGCAATCATGTGAAGATGTATCACGGCGTGACGCTCGGCGCGAAATCCACGGCTGGCGGACAAAAATTGCGCGGCAAGAAACGGCATCCAACCATCGAGGACAACGTGACGATTTATCCGGGCGCAACAATTTTGGGCGGCGACACGGTCATCGGCGCGGGCAGCACGATTGGCGGCAACGTGTTCGTCATGGACAGCGTGCAGCCGAATTCATTGGTGATTTACGACGGTCTGGATATGCGCGTCTTGAGCAAGTCGGACAAAAATGCAGTGCTGGATTTTCAAATCTGAAAACCGGACTAACGCAAAGGCGCAAAGCAAAATTCAAAAACAACGCCGCGCTTCAAGTCGAATTGAAGCGCGGCGTTTTTGTTTTTGCGAATAATTATTTTTGCGCAGCGGGAACGGTTGTAGCGGCGGGTGTAGCCGCTTCAATCTTCGCCTTGGCGGCGTCTTCGGCATCGGCGGATTTCTTGTTACCGAGGCCGATGATGACCGTCGAACCAACGAGGAACACCAGCATCAATACAACCAGTTTCTTGGTGAATGACTGCGCGCCGCGCCATTCCTTGAAGAAAATGCCCCACAGCGTGCTGAAGATGATGATGCTCGCCATGTGCAGCGTCCAACTGGAGAACTTGTAGTTGCCCATCTGGCTTTCGCCCATCTGGTAGAAGAAAAATTGCAGATACCACAGCGTGCCCGCGCAGATGCAGAACAAATAATTTGCGACCAACGGAACCGCGCTGCCAACTTCAAAGACTTCGCCGGAAATTTTTTCGCCGTGGCCGCTGCCGCCCTGCGTGTGACCGGCCACCGGCTTCACCGTTGGGCTAAAATATTGGTGCGCCGAGCCGTTCTTAATGTGGAGCAAAACGCACCAGATGAAATTAGTCGTCAAACCGCCAAGCAAAATTACCACGATCACCGGCAAACCAACCCACAACGGTCCGGTGCCGTGGGCGGCGGTAATTTTGGTGATGGGTTCGCCGAATTGGAATCCGAACGAAAAACACGAACTCATAATGCCGGAGAATGTCGCGATGCCGAGACCCTTCCACAAATGAAATTCCTGAATGCTCGAAGCTTGCGCACCCATTTCTTTTTCTTTACGAACGCCCGCAATGCCGCCGATGAGAATACCCAGCAAACAAATCGCCACTCCGAGTAGCACAATCGGTCCGCCCGCACTCGTGCCAGAATGGTTCAGCAATTTGTCGGCGAATTCACCTTTCACGATCGGCGGGACGAGAGTGCCGAACGCCGCGCAGAAACCGAGCGCAATCGCCATGCCCAGCGACATGCCGAGATAACGCATCGTCAGGCCGAACGTCAATCCGCCCAAACCCCACAGCGCGCCCATCAAATACGTCATCCAAAATGTGTGGGACGGCGTTTCCTTCAACACCGCGAGCAAATCATGCGACAGCAGAAAAGCGCCAATCCACGGACAGAAGAGCCAACTGAAAATTCCGCCCGCGAGCCAGAAAGTTTCCCACGACCATTTGCGGACGCCTTTGTAGGGAACATAAAAACTGCCGGAGGCCAGACCGCCCAGCCAGTGAAAGACGACACCAAGTAACGGATTCGGTTGCATAATTTATTTTTTGTTTAGTTACGTTTGCTCAAAACAGTTTTCTCGTAATTCTTCGCTTCCATCAGCCAATGTTCGCCGACGGGAACGCCCTGACTCTCGCAGTAATAATCCCAGACCGCGCCGAACGGCAGTGTTTTGGCTTCTTCCTGCAACGCGAGGCGCGTCGTAAAATCTCCACTCGCTTCCGCCGTGCGAATCAGCGGCGTTTCCAGCAGCGCGATGAGCAGCGCGCGAATCATATTGCGTGTGCCAATCGTCCACGCGGCGACACGATTGATGCTCGCGTCAAAATAATCCAAGCCGATGTGCACGCGTTTTTCAAAACCGTTCACCGCGATTTCGCGCGCGATGGCAAGCAGGTCGTCATTGAGAATCACGACGTGATCGCTGTCCCAACGCACACCACGGCTGACGTGCAAAAGAATTTCCGGCATGAATTGCAGCACGCTGGAAATCTTGTCCGCGATGCCTTCGGTCGGATGATAATGGCCGGCATCAAGCGTCAGTAATTTTTTGCGGCTGACGGCATAGCCCATATAAAATTCATGCGAGCCGACGACGTAACTTTCGCTGCCAATGCCAAATAATTTTGGCTCAACCGCGTCCAAATTCAGCTTCGGTGAAATTTGTTTTTTGAAAATTGCGTCGAGTGATTCTGCAAGTCGCGCGCGCGGCGTAACGCGATCGGCAGGCGTGTCTTTGTAGCCATCAGGAATCCACACATTTGTCACGCAGGTTTTGCCGAGCGCCTTGCCCATCGCCGCGCCGATCTCGCGCGAGCGGATGCAATGCTCGATCCAGAACTGGCGAATCCCCTTGTCAGCATTGGACAAAGTAAAACCGTCCGCCGCCTTCGGATGCGAAAAACAAGTCGGATTGAAATCCAAACCAAGTCCGTTTTTCTTCGCCCACGAAATCCAGTTCGCAAAATGTTTCGGCTCAATCGCGTCGCGGTCAACTTTCTTACCGCCGAACTCACCATAGAACGCGTGCAAGTTCAAACGGTGTTTTCCCGGAATTAGCGACAGCGTTTTGTCGAGGTCGGCGCGGAGTTCATCCGGCGTGCGCGCCTTGCCGGGATAATTTCCCGTGACGGCGAGACCGTTGCCAAGCGCGCCGCCGGCATTTTCAAAACCGCCCACATCGTCGCCCTGCCAGCAGTGCAGCGAAATCGGAATTTGCGAAAGAGTTTTCAGCGCGTGATCAACATCCACGCCGAGACCGGCGTAACGTTCCTGCGCCAGCGAAAAAGATTGGGCAATGCTCATGTCAGATGAAATTAATAAATACGGGAAATTGTCCGCGTAGGCTAATCACGCAAATGCGGGGCGGCAATCCCCAATTCTGGCTACGGCGCGGCGCGCAGATTTTCCCAGCGCACATTCCACTGGCCGTTGTCGGGAAAACCGGGTGCGTTCCGTTTTGGCGCACCATCCCAACCCGCCGCCATCAGCGCGACGGCATAAAGCAAACCGCCATTTGCGGGCAGATAAATCGTCAGTCCGGGTCGCTGATAAACATGGCCGTTGAGCGCGTAATGATTTTTAGGCGTGTCGAGTAGCAGCGCGTCAATCGCGCGTTCTGGTTCGCCGAGGCGCGCGGCGGTCATCGCGAGCATCGGATAATCCCAGCCCCAAGTGTCCGGCCAATTCCAGTTTTTCCAAATCCAGTCAAAGGTGTTTTGCATCGTCGTCACATCGATCTGCGGGCCGGGAACAAAACTTAAAGCACCAACGACTGCCGGATGGTCGGCGTTCCATTTTGAATTCGTATAACTGTCCGGCGTGGTTTCAGTGAAAGCATATTTACCATCTACTACCAACGGTTTTGCGAGGCCGTTCAAAACATCGCCCCACTTTTTCTCGCGCGGCAAACCCAGACGAACGCGCCAGTTTTGCGCCGTTTCCAAAGCCCAACGGAAATACGTCAGTTCAAACGTGGGATTAAAAGTTTTGTCCTTTGGAAAAATTTCTTGCGCGGTTTGCAGCGTCGGGCCGAGAACGTAACGACTCGTGTTTGTGTCCCACGTCGCGTAGCTCGCCATGAAATCGGCGGTCTGAAAAACGATGTCACGATATTTTTCCAACGTCTCGCGGTCGTCATGCTCGCGCCAGCAAAGTTCTGCGTAAAAAATCGGGTGCGGCTCCTGCCATACGAGAAACGGGCCGACGGGTGAAGGCGATTCCGCGCCGCTGGGACTCGTCATCTTCGGCCAGCGCGCGCCAGCATAGCCTTGATTTTTTGCTGTGCCTTCCGCGCGCGGGAGAATTTTTTGGTAGTAGTCCAAAGATTTTTCCAGAAGCGGCAACCGATACCACAAGGCGAACTGCGCCTCGTGCCAGAAGTGCATTTCCAAATGAAATTTTCCTTCCCAAGTATTGTAAGTCAGCCCGGTTTCCTGCGGCGGATTTTTGCCCGCGTCCTGAATCGCGGTGAGGTATTGCGACAAAACAATGCGGCGTTCGAGCTCAAACCAGCGCGGGTCTTTGCTGCCGGACAAGTCAATCGCACCGCCGGTTTGCCAAAATCGATTCCAATGTCGCTGTGACATACGGAGGGACCTTGCAAAAGTTGGAGCTAACCGTTCTTTCAAATCTTCAGGACTGCCCCAATTAGTAGGAAAATATAGTTCTGGAGAAAAGCCGCATACAAATTCCATCTCGCTAGAATTTGTCGCTGGCCTGACTGTAAATTCATGCTTTGCTTCTTTTACCAGCTTCGCTCCGAGCGACCATTGCGCCAGCGCAAAATAAGTATCTTGGTCAAGTTTGCGGTGAAATACCGCCTCATCTGATTTTCGTTGAGTGACAATTGTTTCATGTGCATCGGGGTGATCCCAGTCCGCCGTTTTTGTCTCACCTGTGCCGTAAGGAAAACAGATGTGGATGGCAAGCCGACCAGATTTTACAAGTTGCGATTTTACACGCACGGCCACGATATCCCAAATAAGCGGCTCGCAAACGGTTTCCACATCCACCGGCTCGCCATCGAATTTGAAATGGCTGATGATTTCACCGTTCCATAAATCCAAGTGCTGCGAAATGTCCGTCAAATCATTCGTCGTCGCGAGCGAACCGTCAGCGTGTTTCAAAACGAAACCGATTTGGCCGAGGTGCAGCCGGTGCGGATTGGCGCGCAACCATTTGATTTCCGGCGTTTGCAAATTATGCGGCACGTCGGCGTAAGGCACTTTGCGACCGTTCAAATCGGTGTATTCCTTAAATTGAAATTTATCAATGTCCCAGCCGTTCGTGTTCGGAATCGTGTGCCAGCCCCAGTCGGACAACGTGCCGAGCGGAGTCGTATTTTCAAATGCTTCAGGAAACGTTTGCAGTCCGGTCGCGTCCACGGTGAAACAGAATTGCCCATTGCCGACGGACAGCGGATTGTTCGCGTCAAAGTTCGTCAGCACCACATCGTGCCGCGTGACGAGCGCGTGGCGGTCAATGGGCGCGGCCAAAACCGTCGTCGCGACGACCAGCGTGAGGACGCAAGAATACAGGCAGAGCAGGCTTTTCATTTGGAAAGATTGCTATATTATCTGCAAGTCAGACGCGAACCAAATCTCAAAAATTACATGGGTAAACTTTTTCTTGGACTCGATTCCAGCACACAAAGCTTGAGCGCGGTGGTCATTGACCTCGACGCGCACAAGGTCATTTACGAAAAATCGCTCAACTTCGACGAGGCGCTGCCGCAGTTCAAAACCAAGCACGGCGTGCTGCCGAATCGCGACGCGCTGGTGAAGCACAGTTCGCCCCTGCTCTGGGCTGCCGCGCTCGATTTGCTGTTCGCGCAGATGAAGAAAGACAAGGTCGCGCTCGGAAAAATTATCGCCGTCAGCGGCAGCGGTCAACAACACGGTTCGGTTTATCTTACCGAGAAAGCCACGGAAACATTGGCGACGCTCGATCCAAAAAAATCTTTGGTGGAAAATCTTGACGGCGTTTTGGCGCGCAAGACTTCACCGATCTGGATGGATTCTTCCACGACCAAAGAATGCGCGGAGATTCGCAAAAAACTGGGCGGCATTAAATTTACCGCGTCGCGCACCGGCTCGGATACGTTCGAGCGTTTCACCGGCCCGCAGATCCGCAAGTTTTACAAAACCGAACCGAAGGCTTACGAAAAGACCACGAGCATCGCGCTCGTCAGTTCGTTCATGGCATCGTTGCTCGCCGGAAAAATTGCGCCGATTGATTTTGGTGACGGTGCGGGCATGAACCTGATGGACATTCGCCGGAAAAATTGGAACCACGACGCGCTCAAGGCGACCGCGCCCAGTCTCGTTAAAAAATTGCCGCTGCTCGCGCCGTCCGGTCATGTCATCGGCCCGGTCAGTGCTTATTTCGTCACGAAATATGGACTGAATCCCGAAGCCCTCGCGACGACTTGGACCGGCGATAATCCGGCGAGCGTCATCGGCCTCGGCCTCATCAAGCCCGGTCAGGTCGCCATCAGCCTCGGCACGAGCGACACATTTTTCGGCACGATGGCCGATTGTCACACTGACGAGAATGGCGAAGGTCACGTTTTCGGTTCGCCCACCGGCGGTTACATGACATTAATCTGTTTCAAGAACGGTTCGCTCGCGCGCGAAAAAATCCGCGAACAATATAAAATTTCCGACTGGAAAAAATTTGGCGAACTCGTCGCGTCCACGCCGCCGGGCAATAATGACGGCGTTATTCTGCCGTGGTTTGAAACGGAAATTGTGCCGCGCTCGAACAAAGCTGGCGTTCGCCGTTTCAATCTTGACGAAAAAAATGCGGCAGCAAACTGCCGCGCGGTTTTCGAAGCGCAGATGCTTTCGATGCGGTTGCATTCGCAATGGATGCAGGTCGCGCCGGAAAAAATTCTCGTGACCGGCGGCGCGTCCAACGACCGCGCGCTATTGCAGGTGCTGGCCGACGTGATGAATTGCCGCGTGGAACGGATTGAAGTTTCCAAAAGCGCTGCGCTCGGTGCGGCATTACAGGCCGCACACGGCTGGCTCACGGCGACGAACAAAAATCCGAAGTGGGAAAAAATCATCGCCGGATTTACCAAGCCCGTGCCGGGCAGCGAAATTCAGCCGGACAAAAAAGCCGCGAAGATTTACGATAAAATGGTGGAACGCTACGCCGCGTGCGAAAGCGATGCGCTGGACGTTATCTGACGCGCGAAGTTGAAATTCAAAAAACGCCCGCAATTAAAACTGCGGGCGGTTTTATTTTTGCGACGGCGTTTTTGGCGAATCAAAACACGCGATCCATCAGCTTCATTTCGGAATCTGCTTTGCCGTCCCACAAAATTTCCTGACCTTTTTTGGCTTTGAAAGATTTCGTGGTCTGGCCGTAACGCAACTGACACGGGTTGCCCGCGTAGGAACGCACAGCGACGGAAGTCAGTTTTCCGTCCGACCACGCCAAGTCCACCTCAAAGTCGCCGCGCGCGCGCAGCCCTTTCACGCTGCCGTTCGGCCACGCTTTCGGCAGCGCGGGGAGCAGTTGGATTTCACCGTTCTGGCTTTGCAAAAGCATTTCCGCGATGCCTGATGCGCCGCCAAAATTGCCGTCAATCTGGAACGGCGGATGCGCGTCGAACATATCGGGAAACGTGCGCGCGGGACTCAAAAGAAATTCCAAAATGCTGAACGCATGGTCGCCATCGTGCAGCCGCGCCCATAAATTAATTCGCCACGCGGTCGCCCAGCCAGTCGCTTGATCGCCGCGAATCTCCAGCGATTTTTTCGCGGCGGCAGCAAGTTCCGGCGTGGTGTTCACGTCAATTTGCGCGCTCGGATAAAGCGCGTAAAGATGCGAGACGTGGCGGTGATGTAAATCTTTCGCCTGCAAATCCAAGTCCTGCAACCATTCCTGCAACTGGCCGCTGCTGCCGATTTGCAACGGCGCGAGTTTCGCGCGCGTGGCGGCAACTTGCTCGCGAAATTTTTCGTCCACACCAAGAATTTCCGACGCGCGAATACAGTTGGCAAACAGGTCGCGCAAAATTTCCAAATCCATCGTCGGCCCGGCGGTGATGCTCGTGCTTTTCGCGGCGGGATTCTTGTTTTCCGGCGAGAGCGACGGAC
>CAILDU010000130.1 GCA_903833055.1 uncultured Verrucomicrobia subdivision 3 bacterium
CTGCGTAAGTTCAAAACCATTGACGGCTGCGAGGCCGCCGCCTACGTCGCCTACCGCGTGAATGAGACGATGGCGATTTATCCCATCACGCCGTCGTCACCCATCGCCGAGTGGTGTGACCAATGGGCTTCCGAAGGCAAAAAAAATCTCTGGGACACCACGCCCGCGATAATTGAAATGCAGAGTGAGGGCGGAGCTGTCGCCGCTGTTCACGGCATGTTGCAGACGGGCACGATGAGCACCACGTTCACGGCGTCGCAGGGTTTGCTGTTGATGATTCCGAACATGTTCAAAATCGCCGGCGAACTTTTGCCGACGGTTTTTCACGTCACCGCGCGCACCATCGCGACGCACGCACTTTCAATTTTCGGTGATCACAGCGACATCATGGCTTGCCGCTCGACGGGCTGGGGAATGCTCGGCGCGGCGTCCGTGCAAGAGACGATGGACATGGCGCTGATTTCGCAAGCGGCCACGCTGCGTTCGCGAATTCCATTCATCCATTTCTTCGACGGCTTCCGCACGTCACACGAAGTTTCCAAAATTGAACTGCTCGACGAATCGGTCATCCGCGCGTTGATTGATGACAAGCTGATTGCGGCGCACCGCGCCAATTCCATGACGCCAGACAAACCGGTGTTGCGCGGCACGGCGCAGAATCCCGACGTATTTTTCCAAGGTCGCGAGGCGGCGAACAGTTTTTATTCCGCGTGTCCCGACATCGTGCAAAAAGTCATGGACGAATTCGCCGCGCTAACGGGACGCAGTTATAATTTGTTCGATTACGTCGGCGCCATTGATGCGGAGCGCGTCATCGTGCTGATGGGTTCCGGCTGCGAAGCCGCCCACGAAACGGTTGAACATCTCGCCGCTCTGGGTGAAAAAATCGGTTTGTTGAAAGTGCGCTTGTATCGCCCATTTGACGGCAAGCGATTTGTAGAGTCATTGCCCGCTTCGGTCAAACGCATTGCCGTGCTCGACCGCACGAAAGAACCGGGCGCAACGGGCGATCCGCTGTATCAAGATTGCGTCACAGCGATGATGGAAGAAACCGCCGCTGGCCGCTCGCATTTGAAATCGATGCCGCAAGTGTTCACAGGTCGCTACGGTTTGTCCTCAAAAGAATTTACGCCCGCGATGGTCAAAGCGGTGTTCGACAATCTCACCGAGGCCGCGCCAAAAAATCATTTTGTGGTCGGCATCAATGACGACGTGAATCACACGAGCCTCGCATATGACGTGAGTTTTTCCACGGAGCCAGCCAATGTCGTTCGCGCGTTGTTTTACGGCCTCGGCGCGGATGGCACGGTGGGCGCGAATAAAAATTCCATCAAGATTATTGGCGAGGAAACAGAAAACTACGCGCAGGGCTACTTTGTTTATGACTCGAAAAAGTCTGGCTCGATGACGGTTTCACATTTGCGCTTTGGGCCGCAGCCGATTCGTTCTTCCTATTTAATCACCAGCTCCAACTTTGTCGCGTGTCACTTGCCGGTCTTTTTAGAACGCTACGAAATGCTGCGCACGCTGGTGAACGGTGGGACGTTTTTGCTGAACACGCCGCGTTCCAAAGACGAAATTTGGGCGACGTTGCCGACTCCGGTGCAGAAAACGTTGCTCGCGAAGAAAGCAAAATTCTACGTCATCAACGCCACCAAAGTTGCGCGCGAAAGCGGCATGGGTGGACGCATCAACACCATCATGCAAGTCTGTTTCTTCGCGCTTTCCGGCGTGCTGCCGAAGGACGAGGCGATAGCTGCCATCAAAAATTCCATCAAGAAAACTTACGGGAAAAAGGGCGATGAAGTCGTCCAGATGAATTTGAAAGCCGTGGATAACACGTTGGCAAATTTGCACGAAGTTGACGTGACGAATTTCAAGGTCAACGGCGTTGGCCCGTTGCTGCCGTCCATTACACCGAACGCGCCGGCGTTCGTTCGCAACGTGCTTGGCAAAATTGCCTGCGGTGATGGCGATGATCTGCCAGTTAGCGCGTTTCCGAATAATGGTTCGTTTCCCACTGCGACAGCGCAATACGAGAAGCGCAACCTCGCGCAGGAAATTCCGGTGTGGGACGAGAAGACGTGTATTCAATGTTTGAAATGCGTGGCGATTTGTCCGCACGCCACGATTCGCGCGAAGGTTTATGACCCGGCGGAATTGAAAAATGTTCCCGCCACGTTCAAGAGTTGCGACTCGCGCGTGCCGGAGTTCAAAGGACAGAAATTTACGTTGCAAGTCGCGGCGGAAGATTGCACCGGCTGCCAGATTTGCGTGGACGTGTGTCCGGCCAAAAATAAATCCGAGGCCAAACTCAAGGCGATCAACATGCGGCCGCAAGCGCCGTTGCGCGCGGCGGAGGTGGCGAACTGGGATTATTTTCTCAAGCTGCCAGATATGGATCGCACCAAAATCAAGAACACTGCGTTGCGTCAACAGCAGTTGTTGCGTCCACTCTTTGAGTTCAGCGGCGCGTGCGCGGGTTGCGGCGAAACGCCTTACATCAAAATGCTCACGCAATTGTTCGGCGACCGCATGGTCGTGGCAAATGCGACGGGTTGCTCCTCGATTTACGGCGGCAATTTGCCAACGACGCCTTATGCCACGGACAGCTGCGGGCGCGGCCCTACGTGGGCGAATTCTTTATTCGAGGACAACGCGGAATTCGGTCTTGGTTTCCGCGTCGCGATTGATCAGCAGAAACTTTTTGCAGAGGAATTGCTGAAGAAGCTCGCGCCGGAACTTAGTGACCATTTTGTTTCCGCCATTATTTATGCGGATCAAAGTGATGAGGCGGGCATCCATGACCAACGCGAGCGCGTTGTGGTCTTAAAGAAAAAATTGACGGTCAGCGAGTCGCCGGAAGCGAAGTTGCTACTTGGTCTGGCTGACCAACTCGTGAAGAAGAGCGTGTGGATTCTCGGCGGCGATGGCTGGGCTTATGACATCGACTACGGCGGTTTGGATCACGTTCTCGCCAGTGGTCGCAAGGTCAACGTGCTGGTCATGGACACGGAAGTTTATTCCAACACCGGCGGGCAAATGAGTAAATCCACGCCGCGCGGGGCGATTGCCAAATTTGCCGCTGGTGGAAAACCGGCGGGCAAAAAAGATCTCGGTCTCATCGCAATGAGTTACGGAAATATTTACGTCGCAAGCGTCGCGATGGGCGCGAAGGACGAACACACGTTGAAGGCGTTCATTGAAGCGGAATCGTTTCCCGGACCGTCGCTGATAATCGCTTACAGCCATTGCATCGCTCACGGCATCGCGTTGGATCAGGGCGTTGGTGCGAAGCAACAGAAGCTCGCGGTCGAGTCCGGCCAATGGCTGTTGTATCGCTACGACCCGCGTCGCGCGGAACGCGGCGAGAATCCGTTGCAGTTGGATTCCAGCGCAGCCAAATCGAAGGTGAAAGATTTCATGCTGACGGAAAATCGTTTCAAGATGCTTACGAAGAGTAAACCGGATGACGCGAAAAAGTTCTTCGAGCAATCGCAGGTGGATGCGGATCGTCGCTGGAAATTTTATCAATACATGGCGCAGCCGACACCCAAACCAACAACGGTTTCGGCAACGCCAGCAACTGTTTCTACCATGAGCACGGAAACCTTAACGCCAACTAACTAAAATTATGGATCTCACCACAACTTACCTTGGTTTGAAACTGCGTTCGCCGCTGGTGGTGTCAGCTTCGCCGCTGTCGGAAGACGTGGATAACATCCGGCACATGGCAGATGCCGGCGCGTCCGCCGTCGTGTTGTATTCGTTGTTTGAAGAACAGTTGCGGCAGGATCGGTTGGAGTTGAACCGGAATCTCGAAAACGGCACGGACAGCTTCGCCGAGTCGCTCAGTTACTTTCCCGAACCGTCGGAATTCCGGCTCGGTCCGGAAGAATATTTGAAACACATTGCCGCCGCAAAACGGGCAACTAAAGTTCCCATCATCGCCAGCTTGAACGGTTCGTCGGTCGGCGGCTGGACGAATTATGCCAGACAAATTCAGGAAGCCGGCGCGGATGCGTTGGAGCTGAATATTTATTACATCCCGACGGATATGAATCTCACCGGCACGGAAGTCGAGATGACGTATCTCGACATTTTGCGCGCGGTGAAAGCAAATGTCACGATTCCCGTGGCGGTGAAGTTGAGTCCGTTCTTTAGCAACTTTGCCAACATGGCCAAGCGTTTGGATCAAGCTGGCGCGAACGGATTAGTGTTGTTCAACCGTTTTTACCAACCCGACATCGAATTGGAATCGTTGGAAGTGAAGCCGAATATTTTATTGAGCACGCCGATGGCCATGCGCTTGCCGCTGCGCTGGATTGCGCTGCTGCACGGCCGCGTGAATGCCAGTCTGGCGGCGACCAGCGGGATTCATCGCGCCGCCGATGCGCTCAAAATGATCATGGCGGGCGCGGATGTGACGATGCTTTGCTCCACGATTCTTCGCCACGGCTTTCCGCAAATTGCCATGATGGAAAGTGAGTTGGTGGAGTGGCTGGAAGAACACGAATACGAATCGCTCAGCCAGTTAAAGGGAAGTTTGAGCCAGCTAAATTGCCCTAATCCCGCTGCCTTCGAACGCGCACAATATATGAAAGCCTTGTGCAGCTATGCCTGATAATTTGGCGGCGGTGTAATGGCCACACATAATCGCACTCTTGATTTTTAAACCGGCGCGGTAGATTGAAAGATCATTGGCCGCGCGATTCATAATTTTCATTGGCATCGGGCATCGGCATACTGTTGCCAATGTCGATTGAACTTACCGAAGCGTTACTTGCCCAAGCCGCCGGCTGGGACGTGATGAAGCGCGCGCGCGCCTATCTCGCGCAAGGTCAGGTCGTCAGCTCATATTGGGCACCGCCGTTATTGCGCGGTGTGGTGCAGACCGATGGGATGACTTTTCGCGGCTCGCTCATCATCAATAACTCCGTTGACATCGACAATCTTTGCAACTGCCGCGAGGCACGCGAATGGGGGAAAATTTGCGCACACGGTGTCGCCGTTGGCTTGCATTGGATTGCGGCGCAAAAAGGTGAAACAGCTTCGGAAGCAACAAAATCAAATGCGGCTGCGACGGCGGCAAAAGTTCCCGTCAAAAAAGCCTCTGCGCTCACTCGCAGTGCGAATGGCGAACCGGCGGAACTGTTCATCATCCTGCCGCCGAATTTCGACCAAGCCATCGCGCGCGGAAAAATCATGCTCGTGCTCGAAGCCAAATGGAGCGGCGGCCGCGTGCCACTGAATGCCTTACCCAAAGGCCGCGCGTTTGCATTTTCGGCGCAGGACAATGCGGTCATCGAGCAACTGGAAGTATTGACGAATGGCGAGACTCCAGCGCTGATGCAATTGGATGCAAAAGATTTCATCCCACTCGTGCCGCTCTTGGCAGGGCACGAAAACATCACGCTTGGCAAATCGGTTGCGGTGACAATTTCAAAAATGCCGCTGGCACTTCCACTACGCGCAACCTTGGAAACAAACGGCGAAATCGTTTTATCACTTAAAGAAAAATCTTCCCCGCTGACAATGCTTGGCGATTGGGTGTGGCAAAACAATTCGCTACAGCCGGTCGGATTGCCGCCCGAACTGAATGAAATTTTACGCGCGCCCGTGCGCGTGGCGCGCTCGCAAGTGCCGCAGTTTTTGAGTCAGCAATGGCCGCAGTTTTCTGCGGCAGGCGGCATCGAGGCGAATTTCAAACTGGATGATTTCACGATTGAACCGCAGGCGCCACGCTTCCTGCTTGCGCTGAAGGGCGGGCTTACGCAACTTGGCGCGCTGATGCAATGCGCTTACGGCGCGCGCATCATGACCGCTGGCGTCACGGCGGCGGACGAAAATGTCTGGCTGCCCGATCCGGAAGTGCCGACGCGCTATTCCACTCGCGATTTTTCCGCCGAACGCGCCGCCGTCGCGCGCCTGCAACGCAGCGGTTTTTCCGCGCCGGACGGCCAAGGCAAACTGCAGTTGACCGGACAGAACTCCGTGCTGAATTTTCTCGCCCGCGAATTTCCAAAACTCCAGCGCGAGTGGAGCGTGACGCTGGATGAACAGCTCGAAAATCGCACGCTGAAAAATATCGAACGCGTCGAGCCGCAGTTTCAAATCACGTCGTCCGGTGTGCAATGGTTCGATCTCGGCGTCGTGTTCGCGGCGGGCAGCGGCGAACAATTTTCCGGAGCGGACATTCAGCGGCTCTTGCTTTCGGGCCAGAATCACACGCGTTTGAAGAATGGCAAGATGGCGGTGATCGATTCCGGCGCGGTGGAAGAATTGCAAGAGGTGCTGCTAGATTGCGCGCCGCAGCAACACGCGGCGGGCTATCGCATCAACAACGCGCAGGCCGGTTTTCTCGAAGCGACGTTGAAGCAGCACACGGCGTGGAAAGTCGAGGCGCCGACCGCGTGGCGCGATCGCGCGGCGAAGCAAAGCGGCGAGGCCAAGCTGGAATGTCCGCCGCTCGGCGATTTAGAAAATGTTTTACGTCCGTATCAAAAGCACGGTGTCGGCTGGCTGAATTTTTTGCGAGTGAATGGCTTTGGCGGCATTCTCGCGGACGAAATGGGCCTCGGCAAAACGCTGCAAACACTGGCGTTTTTAAAAACATTGCGGAATGCGGAGTGCGGAATGCGGAATGAAAATACGCGCGCGTCCGGCGCAAATCCGCACTCCGCACTCCGCATTCCGCACTTAATCGTTTGCCCGACGACGCTCGTCTTCAACTGGCTGGCAGAAGTAAAAAAGTTTACGCCAGAAATAAAAATTCTCGCGCTACATGGACCGGATCGCCACGCGCGATTTAGCGAGATTGCCGATAGCGACATCGTCGTGACGAGCTACGCACTGATCCGCCGCGATGCGGAGAAATATCGCGGGCTGGAATTCGATACCGTCGTGCTGGACGAGGCGCAGCACATCAAGAATCGCCAGACGCAAAACGCGCAGGCGGTGAAAGCGGTGCGCGCGAAACATCGACTTGTGCTGACCGGCACGCCGCTGGAAAATTCCGTTTTGGATTTGTGGTCCATCTTTGACTTTCTCATGCCCGGCTATCTCGGCACGGCGCAGGATTTTCGCGAGCGCTATGAACTGCCCATCGCCAAGGAGAAAAATGCCGAAGCTCAATCGCGGCTCGCGCGGCGGTTGCGGCCGTTCATGCTGCGTCGTTTGAAGCGCGATGTCGCGGCGGATTTGCCCGCGAAGATCGAGCAAGTGTCTTTCTGCGAATTGACGTCTGATCAGCGCGGCGTTTATCAGCGGATTCTGGAAGCGAGTCGCAAGGAAATTTTGGCAGCCGTCGGCGAAAAAGGTCTGGCCAAAAGCCGGATGCTCGTGCTGACCACGCTGCTGCGGCTGCGACAAATTTGCTGCGACTTGCGGCTGTTGAAATTGGAAAACATCAATGCTGCCAATGCTTCCGGTAAATTAGAAATGTTCGGCGAATTACTTGAAGAAGTGATCGACGGTGGCCATCGCGTGCTCGTGTTCAGCCAGTTCGTAAGCATGTTGACGCTGCTCAAGGAACGGCTCGACGAAGAAAAGATTGAGTATTGTTATCTCGATGGCTCGACGATGGATCGCGGCGCGGTCGTGGAAAAATTTCAGCAGAGCACGATTCCGGTTTTCCTCATCAGCTTGAAAGCCGGCGGCGTGGGCTTGAATCTCACCGGCGCGGACACGGTGATTCATTTTGATCCGTGGTGGAATCCGGCGGTAGAAGACCAGGCGACCGACCGCGCACATCGTATCGGCCAGACGCGCGTCGTGACGAATTACAAACTCATCACGCGCGATACGGTGGAGGAAAAAATCCTGCTGCTGCAAAATCGCAAACGTGAAGTGATCCAAGCGACCATCGGCGGTGAAGAGGAATTTGCCGCGTCGCTGAACTGGGATGAGATTCAGGAACTGCTAGCATGAGCGACGCGCGCATTGAGGAAATTCGTAGTTTGTTGCCGCAAGCCATGTTGCCCGACTGGGTCCACCTTGGCGGACGCATGGTGCGTTTGCTCCGCGACAAACTGCATCCGCAGACGCACGAGAAATTGCTCAATCGCATTCACGAGCAACTGCTCGCTTCCATCGCCTTGCGCGAAGAGCGGCAGGCAAATATTCCGAAAATAATTTATCCGCCCGACCTGCCCATCACCGCACGGAAAGACGATATCGTCGCTGCTATTCGCGCGAACCAAGTCGTCGTTATCGCCGGCGAAACCGGTTCGGGCAAGACGACGCAAATTCCAAAAATGTGTCTCGAAGCCGGCTTGGGCATCGAGGCGAAGATCGGTTGCACACAGCCGCGTCGCGTCGCAGCGCTTTCCATTTCGCGGCGCATCGCGGAAGAACTGAATGTGAATTGGGGCCGCGAAGTCGGTTGCACGATTCGCTTTGACGATCGCAGCAGCGCGCAGACTTACATCAAATTGATGACCGATGGCATCTTGCTTGCCGAGACGCAAGGCGATCCGCTGTTGTCGGAATACAACTGCATCATCATCGACGAAGCCCACGAACGCAGCCTGAACATAGACTTTTTGTTGGGTTACTTAAAAACGCTGCTCGTCAAACGCAGCGACCTCAAGCTCATCATCACGTCCGCCACGATTGATACCGCGACTTTTTCCAAAGCCTTCAACGACGCGCCGATCATCGAAGTGTCTGGCCGGCTTTATCCGGTGGAAGTGATTTACGCGCCGTTCGACGCGGACTCCGAAGAGCGCGGCGATGTGACTTACGTTGATGCCGCCGTGCGCGCCGCCGAGACCGCGCTGTGCGAACCGGGCAACGGCGACATCCTCATCTTCATGCCCAGCGAACGCGACATCCGCGAGACGTGCGATCTGCTCGATGGCCGCTTCGGCCGTGAGGCAGAAATCATTCCGCTCTTCGGCCTGTTGAGCGCGGCGGATCAGCAACGCGTTTTTGCCCCGTTGAACCGGCGAAAAATAGTTGTCGCCACGAACATCGCCGAAACGTCGCTCACGATTCCGGGCATCCGCTACGTCATTGATTCCGGCCTCGCGCGTATCAGCCATTACAATCCGCGCACGCGCACCAAGCGCTTGCCCGTCGAGCCGATTTCGCAGAGCAGCGCGAATCAACGCAAAGGCCGCAGCGGTCGCGTGCAGGACGGCGTGTGCATCCGGCTCTATTCGGAGGAAGATTTCAACGAGCGGCCGCAATACACGCAACCAGAAATCCAGCGCGCGAATCTGGCCGAAGTGATTTTGCGGATGCGCGCGTATCGCCTTGGCGACATCGAAACGTTTCCGTTCGTGAATCCGCCGCCGCCCTCGGCGATTGAAGGCGGCTACAAACTGCTTCAGGAACTCGGCGCGCTCGACGAAAAGCGCGAACTCACGCAGCTCGGTCACGATCTCTCGCGACTGCCGATTGATCCGACGCTTGGGCGGATGCTGTTGCAATCGCAGCACGAACACGCCGCGCGCGAACTGCTCATCATCGCTGCCGGTTTGAGCATTCAAGATCCGCGCGAACGTCCGCTGGATCGCAAAGAAGCCGCCGCCGCCGCGCACAAACGCTTCATTGATCCGGCGTCGGATTTTCTTTCGCTGCTAAAAATTTGGGACGCGGTTCACGACCAGTGGGAGCGCCTGCGCACACAAGGTCAGCGCCGGAAATTCTGCAAAGCGAATTTTCTCTCCTACCTGCGCATGCGCGAGTGGCAGGATTTGCACGCGCAACTGCACGGCGCGCTGGAAGACTTGGGTCGCTTCAAACTGAACGAGAGCAACGCCGATTACGCCGCGATTCACCGCTCGATTCTCACCGGCTTGCTCGGTCACGTTGCGTTGCGCAAGGAGCGCAATCAGTATCAAGGCACCGGCAACCGTCTGCTCGCGATGTTTCCCGGATCGGCGCTTTACGATCGCAACGAACGTCAGCCCAAACCCGCCGCGCGCAATGCGAACCAACCATCACCGAAGCCTGCGTCCACGCAGCAACCACCGTGGATTGTCGCAGGCGAAATCGTGGAGACTTCGCAACTGTTTGCACGCACAAATGCCGGCATTGACCCGTTGTGGATCGTGCAGCTCGCGCCGCATCTCTGCAAAACCACTCATCAAAATCCGCACTGGAGCGTGGCCGCAGGAAATGTTTTGGTCGAGGAACGCACCACGCTTTACGGCATGGAAGTGCGGAAGGTCAAAGTCTCGCACGGCAACATCAATCCCGAGGAAGCCGCCGAGATTTTCATCCGCGCCGCGCTCGTTGAGGATGATTTGCTCCCATCGCGTCGCAAAGTCACCGATGACGAAAGTGACGATGATGACACGCGCATTTTGCGTTCCGCCGACAAGCCGCAGCCGCTACCGCCGCAATATTCATTTCTCGAACACAACCGGAAGATCCGCGAGAAAATCGAGAACTGGCAAACGCGCGTCCGCAGCCATAGCCTCGGCAATCTGGATGAAAAACTGTTTGAGTTTTACGCGCAGCGGATTCAGAAAGTTTCTTCGGTCCACGAATTAAACCGCCTTATCCGCGATTGCGGCGGGCCGGAATTTTTGTGTGCGACGGAAGCGGATCTGACCGGCGGCACCGCGTTGGATTTCGATAGCGACGCGTTTCCCGATGCCGTGCCGCTCGGCGGCCAGCCGGTCGCCGTGGCCTACGCCTATTCGCCCGGCGAAGAAAATGACGGCGCGACGGTGAAGCTTGGCTTCAGCCTCGCGCAAACCGTTTCGCAATCGTGCGTCGAATGGTCCGTGCCCGGCTTGCGCGAAGGTTTGGTGAATGAACTATTGCGCGCGTTACCCAAAAGTATTCGGCGCGAACTGATGCCGTTTCCGCCGAAGGTCGCGGAAATCGTCAGCGAACTTTCGGCGACGGGTGAATCGTTGCAGGCGGATTTGGCGGTGTTTATTCGTCGACGTTACGGCGTGGAAATTCCGCCGAACACTTGGGCGAGCGATGCGATTCCGGCGCACTTGCGTCCGCGCATCGAAGTCATGGGCAATGATAAAAAAATTATCGGCACGAGTCGCGACCTTGCCGCGCTCCGGCAAAAATTGGAACAGGTAAAAACCAAGCCCGCGCCGGATGATTCGGCGTGGGCGCGCGTGGCGGCGAACTGGGAACGCACGAATATCACGACGTGGAATTTCGGCACGCTGCCCGCGCGCCTCACTGTCAGCGAAAATGGTTCTGTGCCGACTTATGCGTGGCCGGGTTTGCCGATTGAAAAGGACAGCGTGAGTCTCCGTCTTTTTCGCACGGAAGATTTGGCGCGGACGGCGACACTGTGCGGGATTCAAAAGCTCGTTGAACTCGCGCTCGCCAAAGATTTCGCGTGGCTGCATCGCGATTTGCGCGAGTTGAACCGCTTTGACGCGCTCACGGCAAATCTGTGTCCGTTGGATGAATTGCAGGAATCTGCGTTCACCAATCTCAAGCGTCACATTTTGCCAGGCGAAGTTTTTCCGATGCTCAACGAGGAAAATTTTCAGGCTGCCGTGCAACAAACGCGTCTCCAAATCCCAGGCTTGACTGTGAAACTGGTCGATCAAGTCGGCGTGATTCTGCGGGCGCGCAAAGAAATTCAATCGCGCTGCGGTCCGTCACCTACCCTGCCCGCGACGAAATCCAAGACCCTTTCCGATTTGAGTCAGCTAGCCGTCGCGACGAAGGATGCAGCCAAACCAACGAATCTCTGGGCGGAAGAATTGGAATCATTGCTGCCGCGAAATTTCCTGTCAGTGATTCCGTTCGCGCAGCTCGCGCACCTGCCGCGCTATCTCAAAGCACTAGCGACGCGAATGGAGCGGGCGAAGTTGAATCCCATAAAGGACAAGGAACGCGCTGCACTCATCGCGCCGTATCTCGCTAAATTACAATTGCTCCGCGAACATCCACCGAAGTTCAATGAAGCACGGCTAGAATTGGAAGCCTTCCGCTGGCTGGTGGAGGAATACAAAGTTTCGCTGTTCGCGCAAGAATTGGGCACCGCCGTGCCGGTTTCGCCCAAGCGACTGGATCAACTGCTACAAACATTAGGTAGTGACGCGTTAGGAATTTGACTGGCATCCAAAACCAGCTCGCCGAAATGCTTTAGATTATTTTTTGAAGTAAAAAACCATCTAATATAAATGGTCGGGGCGGGGAGATTTGAACTCCCGACCTCTTGCACCCCAAGCAAGCGCGCTAGCCGGACTACGCTACGCCCCGAACCATTGGAACGCGCATAATAGACAATCCGTGTCTGGTTTCAATGCCGAAGATGGCCAATTTTAGCTTCCGCAGAATTCAGCCACTTGCGCGCGGTTTCAAATCCATTACAATGCGTGCCAATGAAATTTGCACTGGCCATTTTCACGTTCGTGCTGTTCGCCTTCTTCATCAGTTGGGGCATCATTGAATTGCTCAAGGGCAGTCCGTGGCTGCTGCTCGCCGCCGTCGGCGTGTTTCTTGGCACGTTCATCAAATACGGTTGCCAGTCTCACTAATAGCAGATGGCAGTTGGGGTGAACGACTTGTCGGCTAAATAAATTTCCCTAACTTCCATCGGCCATCTCCCAACTCCTAATTTATTTCGCTGGCACGGGAAATTTCTGCTGCATCATCGCTTGAATCTGCGGCCAAGTGTCACAGTTAATTCCTTTGTAGCCCGCCGCAACGCCGCTCGCATAAGCAGTCGCCGGTGAAGTTCCTTGCACGACGTAAGCCTGACTGCCGAGATAAACCACGCTCGCTCCCGGCAAGGCTATTTCCACAAAACTGCCGTAGTTCGCATACGCGGCCAGTTGTCCTGGCGCCCCGAGCGCAGTCACAGCGTTGACGCCGGAAATCGCCGCCGGATACGTCGGCGTGTTCACCGGCTGATTGCCCGCCGCCGCAAAAATCACTACGCCATTTGCCTGCGCCTGCTGAATGATACTGTCGAGCACCGTGCTGTCGCTCGTGCCGCCGAGACTCATGTTCAAGACGGTCGCGCCGCCATCCACCGCCGCCTTGACGCCCAGCGCGACATTCCAAGTCGTCGCCGTCTCGCTGGAACCATAAACATCCACGGGCAGAATTTTCACGGCACTCGTCCCGCCCTGTTGCGAAACCGCGCGCAGAATCGTCTGTGCCATCGCGGTGGCGTGCGTGGGCGTGGTCGCAGTCAATGGCGTCGTATCACCAGTCACAGAAATGGACTTCATGATGAACGGGTCAAGCTGACTGCCAAGCGACTGCATTCGCGTATCAATCAAACCGACGATGGGATGGCAAGGATCGTTGGCCGTGTTCGGATCGAGCGTGAGTGAAACGGGAGCGGAACTAGCATTGGCAACCGCCTGCGGCGCGGGCGGCGCATCGTAGATGTAATTATATTCCACCGCCGCCACATCGGAATTAGATTTTAATTTCACCAACGCGGCATCCGTCGCGGCGGCGTCATCAAATTGCAGCCGATAAATTCCCAACTTGTCATCACGCCCAATAATTTTAGCACCAAGCGATTTCGCCAGCGCATCAATGTCCGTGCCGGGCTTCACTTTCAAAATGAGTTCGTTGGCGACGTGCTTGGCAACCGCGATTTTATTAGTCATCGCAACATTCACGCGTTGCGTCGCCGCGCGAATCGTCGTGGCAAAAACATAGAGATGATCCGCCTCATTGGTCTTGGGAACAAAGGCAAAATTCAAATCGCCGAGTAATTTCCGCAACGCGGCTCCGGTCGGGAGATTGGAAAATTTCACATCCGTCTTCGCGTCAATACCCGGCTCCACAAAAATGTGCCAGCCCGTCTGATGCGCGATGTCCGTGAGCAACGGCCAGAGCGCCTCGCCGCGAATATCCGCGCTGACATTGTCGCCGGCAGTTTGCCAGACGAGAGAATTCGTCGCCACACCCGCGCGCGTGAAGACAACGCTAACAAGCAACAAAATCAGCGGTAAAAACTTTTTTGCGAGCGGCATCATGAATGACGTTTGGACGGCGCGACCGACGAATACGTTCAGATAATTATTTTTTTTAAAACGGATTTAACCCAGTCCTGATTGGCGAGATACCAACGAATCGTCTCGCGAATACCGTCTTCAAATTTATGCGCCGGCGTCCAGCCAAGCTCCTTCTGAATTTTCGTTGCATCAATCGCGTAGCGACGATCATGTCCGGGACGATCTTTCACGAATGAAATCAATTTACGCGAATCACCACCAAGCTGCGGCGCGAATTCGTCAATTGTGTCGCAGATTAATTGCACGATGTGGATGTTCGCCCATTCGTTGTGACCGCCGACATTGTAAGTCTCTCCAAGTTTTCCATTTTGCAACACCGTCCACAAAGCTTCGGCGTGGTCGCGCACATAAAGCCAGTCGCGCACGTTCATACCATCGCCATAAACGGGAACATTTTTACGCGCCAAAATGCTTTGGATGACGACGGGAATTAGTTTTTCCGGAAACTGAAACGGCCCGTAATTATTGGAACAATTCGTAATGACCGTCGGCAATCCGTAAGTGTGATGATACGCGCGCACCAAAAAATCCGACGACGCCTTGCTCGATGAATACGGCGAATTCGGCGCGTAAGGCGTGGTTTCCGTGAACAATCCCGTCGCGCCGAGCGAGCCATAAACTTCATCAGTCGAAACGTGATGAAATTTTTTACCGTCAAAATTTCCATTCCAAAATCCACGGCAGGCTTCCAGCAAATTAAAAGTGCCAACGATGTTCGTCTGAATAAAATCACCCGGCCCAGTGATGGAACGGTCCACGTGCGATTCCGCCGCAAGGTGCATGACGTGCGTGATGGCGTGCTGCTCGACGACGCGCAACGTCGCCGCCTTGTCGCGCAAATCTACCTTCTCGAAAAAATATTTCGGATGCTTGGAAACTTGCTCCAGATTTTCCAGCCGTCCGGCGTAAGTCAGACAGTCAAGATTGACGAGCTTCGTCACGCGCACGTCGTCAATGACGTGCTGAATCAAGTTGGAGCCGATAAAACCCGCGCCACCGGTGATGAGTAAATTCATATTGGAAATTTATTCCGGCTGCCAGTTTTTCAACGAATTTTCCAGCGCTTCCTCGACGCCGCGAATTTTCACGCCGGTCGCCAAGAGTTTTGAAACATCCATCACGCAATTCGAGCGCGGCGTTTTCGCGGCAACCTTGTAAAACTCCTCGTCGCTCGCCCAGTATTCAAATTTCTGTTTCGGCTTGAGAATTTTTTCAAGCATTTCCACCACATGACGTGTCGTCACAAAGCCGGGATTTGTCACGTTGTAAATGCCGAACGGCGCGCGCAATTCCCAAGTGTCGAGACACGCCTTCACATAATCGGCGCGGTGCGAAATAGAATTCACGTTGTCATAAACTTTCGCGTAACGCTGCACCTTGCTCAAATAATTCCGCTTATTATCAAACTCATCGAACGGAATCCGCAGCCGCCAGACGTAACTTTGACCAATGTTCGCAATGGCTTCTTCGCCCAATGCCTTTGTGCCACTGTAAAAACTGCACGGCTGGTCGCGAAAGGAAAAATTCGGCGCGTCGCTTTCGGTGAAGCCACGGATGGCCGACGGATTTTGTTCCACGAGCGCGCGCAATTCCGGTTTGGTGAAATCTTTTTCCGCGCGCACCTTTCCATTTTCAAAAACTTTCGCGCCGGAATAAATGCAACCGGATGAAACGTGACCCCACGAAATATTCGCCGCCGCGCACGCATGCGCGATGGTCTGCGGCAGGAGCGCGTTGCCGACAAGCGTGCCTGCCTTATCGAGTTCACACGCATCTACGTTTGGCTTGCCGGTGTAACCGGCGGCGTTGACGACGAACGACGGTTTTTTCGCACGCAAAAATTCCAGCAACAAATCGAATCGAGAATAATCCACCTGCTTACGCGAAAGCGGAATGAATTCCTTTTTACGCTGCTGCAATTCTTTTGCAAACGCTTCACCGATGTAGCCCGATGCGCCAAGAAGTAAAATCATAATTATTTTTGCAGGCGCTTTGCTTCCGCCACAACTTCGTTTTCCAGATACGCGCGGTATTCGCAATTCGGCATTTCACCGACGATTTTTTCCAACTGTGCGAGCGAAACAAAACCCTGCCGAAACGCCGCTTCTTCGGGACAGCCGATTTTTATGCCCGCGCGTTTTTCAATCGTCTGCACATACGCGCTCGCCTCGTGCAGACTGCTGCTCGTGCCTGCGTCCAGCCACGCGAATCCGCGCGCGAGCCGCTGCACGCGCAACGCGCCGCGCCGCAGATACTCCACATTTACAGCCGTAATTTCCAACTCACCACGCGCCGACGGCTTTAGATTTTTGGCGATGTCCACGACCTGGTTGTCGCAGATATAAAGTCCTGGCACGGCGTAATTACTTTTTGGCAACTTCGGTTTTTCTTCAATGGAAACAGCCTTACCGTCCACATCAAATTCGACAACGCCGTAACGTTCCGGGTCGTTGACGTGATAACCGTAAATGGTTTCGCCACTTTTGAATTCCGCGAAGGCTTTGTAAAAAGAATCGCCGCCGTAAAAAATGTTGTCGCCAAGAATCAAAGTCACGTTGTCTTTGCCGATGAAACTTTCGGCGATGAGAAACGCCTGCGCGATGCCCGCCGGTTTAGCCTGTTCACGATACTCGATGGTCACGCCAAATTGCGAACCGTCACCGAGCAGTTGTTTGAAACGCGGTAAGTCGTGCGGCGTGGAAATGAGGCACAACTCGCGAATGCCACCCTCGATTAGCGTCGTGAGCGGATAGTAAACCATCGGCTTGTCAAAAACCGGCTGGAGCTGTTTGCTCGCGACGAGCGTAAGCGGATACAGCCGCGAGCCGGCGCCGCCAGCGAGGATGATGCCTTTCATGTGTGCGACAGCGTAAAATTTAACGGACAATTTCGCCAATAAAAAAGCCGCGCTTTTCAACGCGGCTTGTAAACTAATTTCGGTTCAATTTGGCACGGCATCTTGTGCCGCCGGTTTTTGGCTGAACAACAATTTATCTTTGTCAGCGGTGACTTTAATCAAATCGCCTTCCACCAGCGCGCCTTTGAGAATTTCCTCGGCGAGCGGATCCTCAAAGAAACGCTCGACCGCGCGGCGCATCGGGCGGGCGCCGTATTGCGGGTCGTAGCCTTTTTCCACGAGCAGATCCTTCGCCTTGTCGTCGAGTTCCAGCTTGAGATTTTTCTTCCGCAAGCGTTCCAAAACTTTTTCCACTTCCAAACTCAAAATCGCAATGAGGTCGGGCTTGGTGAACGTGCGGAACACAATCAAATCATCCAGCCGGTTCAAAAATTCCGGGCGGAAGGTTTTCTTCGCCTCTTCCAAAACGCGTTCGCGCGCTTTTTCGTATGTCGCCTCGTCCGTGATTGGCGCGAAGCCGAGCGTGGACGATTTCCGCAGCGTGTCCGAGCCGACGTTGGACGTCATCAGAATAATCGTGTTACGGAAATTCACGATGCGGCCCATGCTGTCGGTCAATTTTCCTTCTTCCAAAATCTGCAGCAGCATATTCCACACGTCGGGATGCGCCTTCTCGATTTCGTCGAAGAGCACGACGGAATACGGATTGCGCCGGACTTTTTCCGTAAGCTGTCCGCCTTCTTCGTAGCCC
>CAILDU010000131.1 GCA_903833055.1 uncultured Verrucomicrobia subdivision 3 bacterium
CGGCGACGGTGACGGGCAGCATCGGCAACGCGTCCGGCGCGGACGGCGAAGCGGGAATGCTTTTTTATGTGGACGGAAAACTCGCGCAGTCGGTCGTCGCCGACTGGACAACGAACGGCGGAACATTCACCGGCGAAATTCCGTTGGGCGAGAACGCGACGAACTGGGACGAATTTCATCCGGCAATTCATCACCTGACCGCAAAACTCGGTGACGCGACGCGCAGCACCACTTTCGGTCTCCGCGAAATTTCGACGCAAGGCACGCAGTTCACGGTGAACGGACGGAAAACATTTTTTCGCGGCACGCTGGAATGCTGCGTGTTCCCGCTGACCGGCCATCCGCCGACGGACGTAGATTCTTGGAAGCGCATCATCACCATCGCGAAGGCGCACGGGCTGAATTTGATTCGCTTTCATTCGTGGTGTCCGCCGGAAGCGGCGTTTCAAGCGGCGGATGAATTGGGATTTTATTTTCAAATCGAAGCCGGTTCGTGGGCGAACAGCAGCACGACGCTCGGCGACGGCAAGCCCGTGGATGCGTGGGTTTATGACGAGACGGAGCGCATCCTGAAAACTTACGGCAATCATCCGAGCTTCGTGTTGATGGCTTACGGCAACGAACCGGGCGGAAAAAATTACGGGAAGTTTCTCGGGGATTATGTGGCGCATTTCAAATTGCGCGACGCGCGCCGGCTGTGGACCAGCGCAAGCGGCTGGCCGGAGCTGGCGGAAAATCAGTTCGACGTGACACCGAAGCCGCGCATCCAACATTGGGGCGAGGGCTTGAAATCGCGCATCAACGCACAGCCGCCGGCGACGACGGCGGACTATGCCGATTACATTTCCAAACGCGACGTGCCGGTCATCAGCCACGAAATCGGCGAGTGGTGCGCGTATCCAAATTTTGCTGAAATTAAAAAATACCAAGGCTATTTGCAGCCGGGCAATCTGGAAATTTTCCGCGACTCGCTCGCCGCGCACGGCATGAGCGACGAGGCGGAATGGTTTTTGTATGCGTCGGGAAAATTGCAGACGATGTGTTACAAGGAAGAAATTGAATCTGCCTTGCGCACACCCGACATGGGCGGTTTTGAACTGCTCGGCCTCACGGATTTTCCCGGCCAAGGCACGGCGCTCGTCGGCGTGCTCGACGCATTTTGGGACGACAAAGGTTATGTCACCGCTGCGCAATTCAGCCGTTTTTGCAACGCCGTCGTGCCGCTGGCGCACTTGGAAAAACGTGTGTTCACAACGGATGAAACGCTGTCCGCCGATTTGGAAGTGGCAAATTTCGGCGCGGCTCCGCTGACGAACGCCACGCCGCATTGTAAATTGGTCGCGGACGACGGCCGCGTAATCGCGTCGCAAATTTTTGACGCGCGCGACGTGCCGGTGGACAACGGCATCAAACTTGGCACTACCAGTTTCAGTCTGAAAAATGTTCCCGCGCCAGCGCACTACAAACTGGTCGCAAGTTTTGCCGGCACGAAAATCCAGAACGATTGGGACGTGTGGATTTATCCCGTGCCGTCCGCGCCAAAAGCGCCGGTAGACGTGACCGTGTTTCACGAACTGAACGCCGCCGCGCTCGCGGTGCTGGATTCCGGCGGAACCGTTTTGTGGCTGCTGCCGCCGGAAAGTGTCCGCAACGATTCCGCGCGTCCGGTCAAATTCGGTTTCAGTAGCATTTTCTGGAACACCGCGTGGACTCAGCGGCAGGCGCCGACGACGCTAGGAATTTTGTGCGACTCGCGCCAGCCGTTGTTCGCCGAATTTCCGACGGAAAATTTCAGCAACTGGCAATGGTGGTATCTGGTGCATCGCGCGCAGCCGATGATTCTCGATGATTTGCCGACCGGACTTTTGCCGAGTGTGCAGGTGATTGATGACTGGACGACGAATCACAAACTCGCACTCGCCTTCGAGGCGCAAGTTGGCAAAGGAAAAATTTTCGTTTGCAGCGCGGATTTGGAAAACAATCTGGAACACGATCCGGTGCGGCGGCAGTTCCGCGCGAGCCTGCTGGACTATCTCGCCAGCCCGCGCTTCCAACCAAAATGGTCCGTGGATGCCGCGACGTTGCAACATCTCGCAACGCCGCCGGTGAAATAATTTCGCCGAATTTTTCTTACCAATGGAGCGCGGGCTTTAGCCCGCTTCACGCCACGGAAGTTTTGAATATTGAAGCGGCCTAAAGGCCGCGCTCCTAAATTAAAATGCTAAAATCCGTTCGCGTATTTCGCGTGGTTCGCGGTTTGAATCTTATTTTCAACTGTGCCACCAAGACAATTTTCTTTAGCTTGACGAAACTTCGCGTTGTGCCATTTTGCTACTCTGAAAGATTGATTTTCGCCAATGGCTGCAACCAAATCCAGTTTTCTTGACAAAGTGCTTGGCCGCATCGGACGGCTCGACACGGAAGGCTTGCAGACCGTCGTCCAACGGCTCGCGCGCGAACGTAGTTTTCTCGAAACGCTGTTCAACACCATTGAAGACGGCGTGCTGGTGGCGGACGAAAATGGGCGCGTGCTTTATTTTAATCAGGCCGTCGCGCGGCTCATCGGTTTGAAGCCGGACGCGGAAGATTTGCAGATCGCGGACATTTTGCCGGAAGTGGATTGGCAAAAAATTTCACGGGCGGATCACGACGGCGGCGCGCACGTCACGCGGCACGAATTTGAAATCCATTATCCGCGCCCGCGTTTTCTCCGGCTCTACGCCGCGCCGCTCGACGGCGAAGCCATCGGCAGTTCCGGTGTCGCGCTGATTTTGCACGACGCGACCGAGGCGCGACAAAAAACGTTTGAGGCCATCGAAAGCGAACGCATTCAGGCGCTCACACTTTTGGCCGCGAGTGTCGCGCATGAAATTGGGAATCCGCTAAACGCGCTGCACATTCATTTGCAGTTGATGGAGCGCGAGGTGAAGAAACTCAAGAGTGACGAGTGGCGAGTGACAAGCGACAAGAAATCTTCCGCACGCGCCACGCGTCATGTGCCGACGGACACCGCCGAAGTTGCCAAAAAATTGGAGCAGTATCTCGACGTGGCGAAAGGCGAAATCCACCGGCTGGATTACATCGTCACACAATTTCTCGGCGCGATTCGTCCCGCGCCGGTGCAACTGAAACTGGCGTCACTGAACGGCATCGTTGAAAAAACCTTGGAATTGCTGCGGCCGGAAATTGAAAATCGCGGCGTGACC
>CAILDU010000132.1 GCA_903833055.1 uncultured Verrucomicrobia subdivision 3 bacterium
CGTAGCGGCGTCTCGGCAGAGCGCCGCCATCACCGATGAAAACAATCAGCGGCGCTCTGCCGAGACGCCGCTACAAGTTTCATTTCTCGGCGTCGTCAAAACCTTCACGCCTGCGCTGCGCGAATTGCTTGTGAGCGACATTTTAATCCGCTTCTGCGAACGGATTCCGTATGCGTTCATCATTTTGTGGGCGATGGATCACGGCGGCTTGACCGCGCAGCAATTTGGTTATCTCGTCACGTTCGAGATGGTCACGGCGATGTTCTGCTACATTCCCGTCGCGCACCTCGCGGATAAATATGGTCGCCGGCCGTTCGTGCTCATCACGTTTGTTTTCTTCACGCTGTTTCCGATAACGCTGCTTTGGGCGCACGATTTTAGATGGCTGGCGCTGGCGTTCGTCGTGCGCGGGCTGAAAGAATTCGGCGAACCGGCGCGCAAGGCGCTCATCATCGGCGAGGCCGCGCCGGAACTGCGCGCGCGGACTTACGGCGCGTATTATCTCATCCGCGACTGCACGGTGACGAGCGGCTCGTTTCTCGGCGCGTGGCTGTGGAGCGTGAGTCCGCAGGCGAATTTCATCGGCGCGGCCATCTGCGGCGCGCTGGGAACGCTCTGGTTCTGGTGGTTTATTTACCGGAAGAAAAGTTGAGGCACAAATTTCACTAATTTTCACGAATCCAATTTTCCATTCGTGTTAATTAGTGAAATTCGTGTCTGTATTTTATTTCAAATCTGCGGCATCCGCGTAATCTGCGGACAAAACTTATGGCAAAAGAAATCGAACTGAAATTGAAAGAAGGCGACAAAGCTCCGGCGTTCACGGTGGCGACGAGCGGCGGCGGAAAAATTTCCCTCGCGGATTATCTCGGCAAAAATGTCATCCTCTATTTTTATCCGCGCGACGATACGCCGGGTTGCACGAAGGAAGCCTGCGCGTTCCGCGATTATTTTGCCGACTTCAAGAAAAAGGGCACAGTCATTTTCGGCGTCAGCACCGACAACGTGAAGTCGCACGACAAGTTCGTGGAGAAATTCAAACTGCCGTTCACGCTGCTCGCCGATGAAGATAAAAAAATCGTCGAGGCTTACGGCGTGTGGGGTGAAAAAAGTTTCATGGGTCGTAAATACATGGGCACGAACCGCGTGACGTTTCTCATCGGAATCGACGGCAAGATCAAAAAAATCTGGCCGACGGTTAAGCCGGAAGAACATGCGGCGGAAGTTCTCGCCGCGCTTTGATTTTGCCGCCGTCGGCGGAATTAAACTTTCACTGAAAAGATTTCCGGGCTGATGACGCCTTCGGCCACGCGCGTGACGCTGCCGGTCATCAGAATGTCAAAGCCGTCGCGGATTTCGATTTGGATGTCGCCGCCGGGGCAATGCACGGAAATATTTTTGTCCACGAGGCCGAGTTTGTGCGCGACCGCCGCGCTTGCGCTGCTGCTGCTGCCGCTCGCGAGTGTGTAACCCGCGCCGCGTTCCCAAATCTCAATCTGGATATTTGCGCGGTCGAGGACTTTCAGAAATTGCACGTTGGTTTTGCGCGGAAAATTCGGATGCACTTCCAGCAACGGCCCAAATTCATGCGCCAACTTGGCGTTGATTTCCGGCAGCGGCAAAACGCAATGCGGATTGCCAATCGTCGCCGCGCAAAAAACAAATTCGCGTCCGCCGACGGAAATTTTTTCATTGATGACTTCGCGTTTCGCGCCGGTGACGGGAATTTTTTCGCTGTCGAAACTGACCTTGCCCATCTCGACGCGCACCATTTGGCCGCCGTCAAAAACCGTGGAGCGCACGATGCCGCCGTCGGTTTGGAGCGCAAATTCTTCGTTGCCGACAAATTTTGTGTCCCACAGATAACGCGAGAAGATGCGGACGCCGTTGCCGCTTTTTTCCGCGATGCTGCCGTCGGGATTGTAAATTTTCAGCGCGCACTTGGCGGTGGTTGAAGGCAGCGGTCCAAGCAAAATCCCATCCGAGCCGACGCCGAAATTGCGGTGGCAAATTGTCCGAACCTGTTCCGTCGTGAGCGGCGCGGGCAAATCTTTTGGGTGGATGACGAGGTAGTCGTTGCCGAGCGCGTGGTATTTGGTGAAAGCAATGTTCATCGCGCGCAGGATAGCGTGTGATGTGCGAACGGTAAAACAGATTCAAGACTGTGCTGGTAGGAGACGAGGTGACGAGTCTTTAACTGGATTCAAAAGATTTGAGACTCCTTACGTCGTCTCCTACAAGTTATTTCCCTTCCGCCGCCGACTTGTCGCGGTAATGGTAAGTCGAGGCGATGAGACTGAAAAGAATTGCCACGCCAAACATCATTGCGGCATAAAGCATGAATCGTCCGGTGCTGACGGAGGCGTCCTCGGCGTTCGCGCCGGTGGTGTGCGGCAAAAATTCGGTGAGCAGCGCGACAAATAAATTTCCAATGGCGACGGTGAGCAGCCAGAAACTCATGATCATGCTTTTCATTTCCGGCGCAGCTTCGCGAAAGGCAAATTCCAAGCCGGTAGCCGAAACCAAAACTTCCGCCGCCGTGATGACGATGTAAGGCCACGTCTGCCACAGGATGCTCAAATGCGCGCCGGCCTCGATGCGCTTTTGCAGCATTGCGACGATGACGAAGGAAAGTGATGCGAGAAAAAGTCCGTAACTCATGCGTTTGAGCGGCGCGGCGAAACGTCCCATGCGCGGATAAAACCACAAAGTAAAGATGGGCACGAACAGCATAATCAGCAATGGATTCAGGGATTGCATCTGTTCCGCGCCAACATCGAGGCCGAGGATATTCACGTTCGACATTTTAAATCCCTGCAAAACCCAGGTGGAATTGCCTTGGTCATACAAAGCCCAAAACATCGGAATCGTCGCGAAGACAAAAAGTATCGGCAGCACGGAACGCGCGGCGGAAACTTCGTTTTCCGTGAAGCGCACGCGGGCGGTTTCCCAGAAAGTTTTTCCAGTTTCGCGTTTCGTGAACAGCGTGGTGAAAACAACTTTGAAAAAACCGTTATGCTTCTTCTCGCGATTGGTTGGCACGAAGACGTAATACTTTTTTCCACGCCAGAAAATGTAAGTCGCGATGGCCATCAAAATTCCCGGCACAAGAAACGCGAGGCTGTAACCGTGATGATCTTTTATCCACGGCACGACGAGAAACGAAAAGAACGAGCCGAAGTTGATGGCCATGTAGAACGCGCCGTAGGCCTTCTGCATTAGGTGCGATTGGTCGGGCGTAAATTGTTCGCCCATGAACGCGGAGACGCACGGCTTGATGCCGCCGGAACCAAACGCGATTAAAGTGAGGCCGATGAAGAGGCAGTTTAATTTTCCCTGCGCGCCAAAAAAATCGCTGCACGCGAGTGTGCCGTGGCCGAGGCAATAAAGCAGCGACACCCAAAAAATGGTTTTGTAGCGCCCGATGATTTTATCCGAGAGCCACGCGCCGAGCAGCGGCGTAAAATAATTGACCGACTTAAAAGCGTGGATGACCGTCGTCGCGTAGTCGTCGCTTTTGCCGAGTCCGCCTGCGAGCAACTGGCCGCTGATGTAGCCGGCGAGAATGCCGGTCATGCCGTAATAACTGAAGCGTTCGCACGCCTCGTTGCCGACGATGTATTTGATCTGGCGCGGCCAGCGGCTGGGTGTCGAGGCGACGTCGCTCATGAATTATTTCGTCGTCTGCACGCCGATGCGTTTGAGAAACGGTTCGAGTGAGCGCGGACGGCCAAGAAATTTTTCGATGGAAATGTTGATGTCGCGCGAATCGCCGACGGCGTAAATCTCATTTCGCATCCGCATTCCAGTGGTTTTGTCGAAGAATCCGTCGGACGAATTTTCAAAGCTCGTCGCCATGTCCGCCGCAATCGCGTCCGCCCACGCGTAACCGTAATAGCCCGCGCCGTAGCCGATGATATGGCCGAAATACGCGACGAACGCCGTGTCCGGCGGCACGGGAAACGAGACGTCGCTCAAAATTTTATTCGACAGCGGCACGACATTGTCCGCATTGGTCGCGTGAATTTGCGTGTGCAAGGTCAAATCCATCAGGCCGAAGGAAAGTTGCCGACGATAGCGCGTGGCCTCGGTCGCGAACCGCGCTGTTTTCAATTGCGCGAGCACATCCGCCGGAATTTTTTTCTTCGGGTCGCGGTAATCGGCGGCGAAGCTGTCCAAAACTTTTTTGTCCCACGGCCAGTTTTCCAGCATCTGCGACGGCGCTTCGACAAAATCCTGCGGGACGCTCGTGCCGGAAAAACGCGAGTATTTCGCGCGCGTCAAAATCGTGTGCATTGCGTGACCGAATTCGTGGAAAATCGTTTCAACTTCATCGTGGGAAAGCAGCGAAGGCTTGTCCGGCTGCGGCGGCGGAAAATTGCAGACGAGGCAGCAGACGGGGCGCTGATATTTTCCGTCCGGCAACAGTTTTCCCTCGATGATGCCGAACTGCGCGAAGTGATTGTATTTGCCATCGCGCGGAAACATATCGAGATAAAACAAGCCCATCGGCTCGCCGGTTTTCGCGTCGGACACGGTGTAAAGCTGCAAGTCGCCAATCCATTTGTAAGGCGCTTCGACGCGCTCAAATTTCAGGCCGAAGATGCGCTGATAAATCGCGAACATTCCGTTCAGCACATTTTGATACGGAAAATAAACGCGCAACTGCTCGGCGTCCACATTGTATTTCGTCTTCTTCAACTGGTTCGCGAAATAGCGCCAATCCCAAGCATTGACAATGGTATTTGTGTCGCCGGTCTCGGCGATTTTCAAATCGCGAAACTCTTTCAACTCCGCGTCATACTTCGGCTGCAAACCGGTTTTGAGATTTTCTAAAAACGAAATCGCCGTTGCCGCGTTTTTCACCATGCGCGTTTCCGTCGCGTAATCCGCGTAGCTGGCGTAGCCGAGTTTCGTGGCGATGTCATCGCGCAAAACGAGAATCTTTTGGAGCAGGGGAATGTTCGCCTCGCGCGCGAGATTGCACTGCGCGGTCATCATGCGGCGGCGCGTCGCTTCGAGCTTCGCGTTATCCTCGACCATGATGTAATGAAACGTGATGTTGGGCTTGAGTGTGTATTCGTCCGCGCCAGTCTTGATGCCTTGTTGTGACAGAAAATCTTCCGGCACGCCGGCGAGTTCGGCTTTGGAAAATTTCAGTTCCGCGTGCGCCTTCGTGACATTGTTTTCGTAATCCGTTTCCAGCGCGGTCAGTTCCTTGCGAAGCTTTTCCACAGCATCGCGTTGGTCGCGCGGCAAATCCAGTCCGGCGCGGCGATAATCGCGCAGCGTGTCGTCCAAAAGTTTTTTATCCTCGCCTGTAAGTTTCGGTTGCGTCGCGGCAAAAGTTTTTAGCGCATGATAAACGTCGTCGCGATAATCAATGCCGACCGACCATTCGGAAATCTGCTTGATGGCGTCGGTTGCGACGTCGCGCACGTCGGCGTTCGTGCTGGTTTGCTCGATGAGCGAAAGGCGATCAGCCGTTCGGCCAATCAGAAAATTTACATCGTCCAACGCGATGAAGGTGTTGGTGAAATTGATTTGTGCCGCTGTAAGTTTGCCAATGGTATCAAGGGCGGCGTTGCCATCGGCAATAGTTTTGGCGACGGTCGCGGTGACTTCGTTCGTCGTCGTCTCAAAGGTTGGAATGGTGACGACGGAATTAAATTTGGCGGCGGCTTTTTGAAAATCCGCGAGCGCGGTGGCTTTCCCGTCGGCAGCGGTAGCAAAGATGATGGAAGACATGAAGCAGAGACCGATTTGGAGAACACGCATAAATCAGAGTTTGATACTTTTACCAAAGAGGCGCTCGCATTCGAGCATGACGTAGCGGTCAGTCATGCCAGCGATATGGTCGCAGACAGCGCGGTGTAGGCCGACTTTCTTGATGCGCTTACGCGAGCTTTCCCCAATCTCTTTCGGGTGTGCCATGAAGTATTTGAAAAGCTGACCGAGCAGTTTCACCGCGCGCAAATTCGGCTGATGCACGACGGGATTGTAATAAAGATTTTTGTAGAGATAGTGGCGCAGTTCGAGATTCAGCTTGGCGCGTTCCGCGCTGTGCTGGACGAGCGGTTTGGCGCAGAGGCGCACGTCATCGGCGGATTTCACGCCCGCTTTTTCAATGAGCCGTTCGCTGGTCTCCACGACATCGCGAATCTGCATATCTATAATGGTGCGAATGGTAAAGTAACGCCGCGATTCGTCCGGCAGCTTGCCGTATTCTTTTTTAACGAGCTTCGCCGCGTGCGCCCAGACGCGGACATTTTTTGCCAATTCTTTTTCGGACAACAAACCGGAATCCAAGCCGTCGTCGAGATCATGGCTGTAATAAGTAATTTCATCCGCGAGGTTCGCGATCTGCGCTTCGAGCGAAGAATTTTTTGCGTCAAAACCTTTGCGTCTGCCCGGATGATCGTAGGCGGTGTGATGTTTCGCCAAACCTTCGCGCACTTCCCAAGACAGATTCAGGCCGGAAAAATTCGGATATTTTTGTTCCAGTTCTTCGACGATGCGGAGGCTGTGTTGGTTGTGTTCAAAACCGCCTTTGCCTTTCATCAACCGCGCGAGCACGGTTTCGCCCTTGTGGCCGAACGGCGAATGGCCGAGGTCGTGCGCGAGCGCGATGGTCTCCGCGAGATCGGAATTTAATTTGAGCGCGCTGGCGATGTTGCGCGAGATGGCGGCGACTTCCATCGTGTGCGTGAGTCGCGTGCGGAGATGATCGCCCGTGCCGTTGAGAAAAACCTGCGTCTTGTATTCGAGGCGACGAAAGGCGCGTGAATGAATGACGCGGTCGCGGTCGCGCTGGTATTGCGTGCGCCAGACGGGCGGCGGTTCGTTGTATTTGCGACCGCGCGTGTCGCCGCTGAACTGCGCGTAGGGCGCGAGAAACTGGCGTTCAAAATTTTCAAGTTCCAGTCGGGTGCGCGGCATAGCGGGAGATTATTTTTTTAACAGTTCCTGAACGGAGATGCCGCGCAGTTCAAACAAACGGCGGATGGTGTCTTCTATCAAATTGTTCGGGCAGCTTGCGCCGGCGGTGATGCCGACGGTAATCGTGCCGGACGGCAGCCAGTCGGCGGTTTCCACTTCCTCTTTTTTGTGCTGGTTATAATGGACGATGAGTTTGTCCGAAACCATTTTGCCCGCGTTCTTGATGAAGTAAGTCGGCAATTTGGCTTCGCCCATTTCCGCGAGATGTGATGTATTGGAGGAATTGTAGCCGCCGATGACAATCAGTAGATTCGGCGGCGTCAAAAGCATTTTTTCCAGCGCGTCCTGACGATCTTGCGTCGCGCCGCAAATCGTGTCGAAAAATCGGAAGTGCTGCGGGACTTTTTCCGCGCCATGTTTTTTTTCCATGACGGCTTTGAAACGGCGTTGCACTTCTTCCGTCTCGCCGCGCAACATTGTGGTTTGATTCGCCACACCGACAGCTTGCAGATGCAAATCAGGATCAAAACCGGCGGAATACGCGCCTTCAAATTTTTTCAGAAATTCATTTTTGTCGCCGCCGTGCAAAATGTAATTACAGACGTAATCCGTTTCTGCCAGCGTGAAGACGACGAGATAATGGCCGCTGCCATACGCGCGCGCCTGCGACGTGGTCGCCTTGGTTTCTTCGTGCATCGCCTTGCCGTGAATGATGCTCGTGACACTTTCCTTCGAGTATTGGCGGACGCGTTTCCACACGCTCATCACGTCGCCGCACGTCGTGTCCACAATCACGCAACCTTTGGCCTCAATTTTTTTGCGCGTGCCGACTTCCGTGCCGAACGCGGGAATAATAACCGCGTCGCCGGAATTCAACTGCTCCAATTCTTCGTCGCTCGGCTTGGGTGAAATAATCTGGATGCCGAGATTGCTGATTTGATCATTCACTTCCGGATTGTGAATAATTTCGCCGAGCAGATAAATCGGCGTGTTCGGCGACACGTCGGAAAAATATTGTTTGGCGGCGTAAGCCAAATCAATCGCGCGCTCGACGCCGTAGCAAAAACCAAATTCCTTCGCTAACTTCACGGTGAGTCCATCAGCGGAAAGCACGCCGCCATTGGCGCGAATACTCTCGACGATTTCGCTGCGATAATGCGACAGCACTTGCGCCTGCACGGCTTCCATGATGTCCGGGCGACGGAGATTTATTTTTTGCTGCGGCACTGGTGAATCCTTTGACATGACAGAAAATTAGCCGCGAACGGCAAGGGCGTCGAGCAGGATTTGGGCGAGACGATTCATCGGCAATCCAAGTCCGCAACTAAAAAAACCAAAGAAATTTATTTCAACTCCGCCGCCAACTGTTCGCCGAGCGCGGCGGCTTCGACAATTGGCCGTTTGCCTTCCGCGCGTTTGACCGCCGCACCGCAAAACGAAATCGCCTTGAGCGAAATTTTGTCGCCGGAAATTTCTCCGTGCGCGCCCACGGGACTTTGGCAGCCGCCGCCCATGCCGCGCAAAAATGCGCGCTCCGCCGTCACCGCGTGAAACGTTTCGGAATGATTCAGGCGCTCAACAATTTTACTGATGCGCTCGTCGTTCGCGCGGATTTCAATGCCGATTGCACCTTGACCAACGCACGGCAGCATCACGTCCAAACCCAAAACCGTCGCCAGCAAACCATTCGGCACGGCGTCGCCGACCAGTGTGCCGTCCGGTTTGATTTCAAAATGCAAACGGCGCATCCCCGCGAACGCCAGCACTGTTGCGTCCAATTCGCCGCGCTCCGCAACTTTCTGCAAGCGAGTTGAAACGTTGCCGCGAATTTCGACGATGTTCAAATCCGGCCGCGCCGCAAGCAAAGACATTTTCCGACGCGTGCTGCTCGTGGCGATGGTTGCGCCCGCTGGAAAATCTTTCAGCTTCAAATCCGGTTTGAAGCCGCGCAAATCGCTTTGAACCGCCGCGCGATAAATCAAAACATCGCGCACATCTTCGCGTTTCGGTGTGGCGGCGAGCATCAAACCAGCGGGCAAATCCGTCGGCAAATCTTTCAGGCTGTGCACGGCGAGGTCGGCTTCGCCATTGAGCAACGCGACTTCGAGTTCCTTGGTGAACAAACCTTTCGGCAACGTCGTGCCGGGCTTGGACATCGAAGCCGTCTGCAATTTATCGCCCGTCGTTTTGAGGATTTTCAACTCAAAGCTCAAGTCAGGAAACGCGGCGCGGCAGGATGCGGCGATGAAGTTGGCCTGCGCGAGCGCGAGCGCGCTGCCGCGTGTGCAAATAATGATAGGACGTTCCATAGCTATTTATTTTAAGCACAGATGAACACAGATGGACGCCGATGAAAAGAAACAATGCGAATGCGGGAACAAATTTATTTTGCGCCGTCGCCGGAGATGGGGAAAACACCCCATAGAATTTAATTTTAGTGTTCATTTATTGTGGAGTGTCGTTTGAGTTCCCGACGACATTGGCCGTGACGCGGCCGGGCGTTCAATTCCCATTCAACACCCGAACTGGTTGCCGATTGCAACCAACTGCGCCACGGCCATTCTCTTGCCGACTGCCCCGTTCGCGTTATGGGTTAAACACCCCATGGAAAATTTCCGGCTCTACTGCTAGGCTGCGCTTATGAATAAAACAAACCAACGTGTCCGGATGCTCGGACTGTTAGCCATCAATGCGGCGGTGGCGGTCTTTATCAGTGGCTGCGCCTCGCCCGAAGCGCACTCCTTCAATGCCGATTACAAAGAAAACCTCCTGACCAAACCCGTTTATTTTATTGAGGACAAGAAAGCGTCGAGTTTCACTATCACCGTCAAGGAAGGCACGCCTTCCAGTGGCCCCGAACGCGTCACAGATGTGAAAGCGGCCGCCTCGACCATTGCCAGCGACGAATGCCAGAAGCTCGGCTGGGAAAAATGGGACTTGAACTACATCGAAGATCATAATCGCGGCTGGATGCACATCGTGGTCGCAAAAGTCACCCGCAAATAGAGCACGATTTTAGAAGCATCAACGATTCGCCGCGCCGCTTTACGACGGACGTTTGACGAAATAATAATTGCGCGAATCCAAAATCCTTTCGGCGGAATAACCGAACGGATTCAAGAAAGCGGAAATCTCCTCTTCCTTTTGCGAGCCGAATATTTCGACGATCAAGAGCGGACTTTTATTCGCAAGCAACTTCACTGCGCCCTGCAAAACCTCCAATTCGAGTCCCTCAACGTCAATCTTGATGGCGTCCACCGCTGCCAAGTCGCCACAAACTTCATCCAACGTTTTCAACGCGCAAACCTCTTTTGTTTCCGCTCCGTCGCGCTTAATGAAAGAAGCCATGCCTTCGTTGGACGGAAAACAAAAAAGTTCCTTGTGTTGCTCCACATTGGAACATCCGATGTTCAGTGCCGTAATTTTATCTGGCAACTGGTTCAATCGGATGTTTTCCAGCAATAATTTGTAATTGCCGTCGTTCGGCTCGAACGCGATTACTTTGGCACCTTGCTGCGCCAGCAGAACGGAATATCTGCCGACATGAGCACCGACATCAATGAATTGTTTCGGCGCCAGCTTTAGCAAAAACTCCTTTGTTTGCGGCTCGAAATAGTCGGACAGGTGCGCGATGTCCATGCTGTTTTTACGCGCGGCAAACCGGGAGCCACGCAGCCGGACGATGGTTTCCGGGAAAAGAATCTTTCGCCCCAAGCCGTATTGAAAAGTCGCTTTCAAATACGCCAGACGATTGCTCTCGATCTGAAACAAGGCCGTCAGATATTTGAACTTTTCGATGCAGGCCTGATATATCCGGCGTGCCATATTTTAATGAATCTGTCCGAGTGCTTGCTCAATCCGCGTCATGATGCGTTCCTTGCCGAGGACTTGGAGCAAATGGTAAAGGCTGGGGCCGGAAGTCTTGCCGGTCGCTGCCAAACGGCACGGATGCACGAGCACACCGGCTTTCACGCCCAGCGCCTTGGCGGTTTCTTTGAGCGTGGCTTCTAATGTTTCGGCGTTGAAAGCAGGCGCGTGCGCAAATGCGTCGCGGAGTTTTTCTAAACGTGATTTGTTCTCTGGAATGAAATCTTTGGCGGCGGCTTCGGCGTCGTAAACAATTTCGTCGGTGAAATAAAATCCGGCATACGCGGGCAGTTCGGAAAAAGTTTTTATCTTGCCGCGACAGCTATCGAGCGCAGCTTTGACGTAGTTTACGTCCAGCTTGTTCGTATCAATGCCGGCCTTGGCAAACGCGTGCACGCCGAGTTCGTAGAAACGGTCGGGGGCGACTTCGCGGCAGTATTCGCCTTGCAACCACAGGAGTTTCTCCATGTCGAACTTGGCGTTGTGCCGGAGAATCTGCGGCAGGTCAAAGCGCTCGATGACGTCGGCAAGCGGCATTTTTTCCAGATTGTCCTTGGGCGACCAGCCGAGGAGGCAGAGATAATTATTCACGGCTTCGGCGAGAAAACCTTCGTCGAGATAGGTCGTGAGCGAGGCGCCTTTGTCGCGCTTGCTCATCTTGGAACCGTCGCCATTTAGGATGAGCGGGATGTGGGCATACTTGGGCGGCTCAACGCCGAACGCGCGGAAGAGCGCGATGTGCTTGGCGGTGTTGCTCAAATGATCTTCGCCGCGAATGACGTGGGTGATGCCCATCTCTAAATCGTCCACGACATTCACAAAATGAAAAACGGGCTGACCGTCGCTGCGAACTAAAACCCAATCGGGATCAAGTTCTTCGCGGTCGGTGAGCGGGCGCAAAACATCGCCGACAACTAAATCGGGAATGAGAATTGGCTCGCGCGTCATGCGAAAACGAATCGCGCCATCTTTTTCGTAGGCGAGGTCGCGCGACAGAAGGGCTTCGACGCGGCGGAGATAATTTTCTTTGCGTTGCGATTGGAAATATGGGCCACGATCGCCTTTGCTCGGGCCGGTGGCGTCGCCGGTGATAGGCCCTTCGTCCCAATCGAGACCGAGCCAGCGGAGGCCATTGAGAATGACATCTACGGCTTCCTGCGAATTGCGTGCGGCGTCGGTGTCCTCGATGCGCAGAACGAACGTGCCGCCGGTGTGACGGGCGTAAAGCCAGTTGAACAAAGCGGTGCGCGCGCCGCCGATGTGCAAGTAACCGGTGGGCGAAGGAGCAAAACGAACGCGAGGTTTCATAAAATTATTTAACTACAGATGAACACAGATTCACACGGATGAAAAATAAAAACGGCGCGATAAATTTAGTCGCGCTGACAAAGTGAAATAATTTTCAACGGTTGCCCGCGAAAATTTTTCTTCGCAAGGCTCCGGCCAGCAGAAGTCCGGTCAGCGCGATGCTGGTGGTGGTTGGTTCGGGTGTGCCGACGGGTGTGGAGCGGATGTAGCTGAAACCGCCCGCGCTGCCGCCCCACGAAGTGAATTGAACGGACAGATAGATGTCGCTGTTGACGAGATGCACGACGGCATCGCTGCCGACGATGTTTCTGGCGAGGTTGTGCTGCCCGCCGTAACAGCCGGCCCAATCGGAGTAGGAAAGCGTGGCGTAGTTGGCGAGTTCGCCCAGCGCCCATTGCGTGCCGGCGGGGCTGCCGCCAGAATAACTATTTTCCATTCCCGGTGCCGTGTTGAAAATCCCCTGTTGGGAAGCGCGTGTGAGCCACACGTCGGAGACTAATTGATCCACGTCCGCGACGGTCGTGTTGGTGAAGGCGATGGTTGGGCCGTTCCAGATGATCGTTCCTTGTGCCGTGGCGGAAAAATTCGCGAGCAGAAAACCACTCAGGACAAAAAGGTGGAACAGTTTGCGATTCATATTAGGTGCCCAACTTTAATCGAAACGGGGAGCAACGCAAATGTTCCCGCGCGCGTTGAGTCTGGCGGAATAAAAAAACGCGCCCCGTTGCCGGAGCGCGTTTTTGAAAGTAATAAAAATTACTTGGTGCCGAGAATCGCGTCCTTCGCGGCTTTCGCGACGCGGAATTTCACGACGCGTTTGGCTTTGATCTGGATGGCTTCTCCGGTTTTCGGATTGCGACCCATGCGGGCGGCGCGGTTCTTCAAGACGAGCTTGCCGATGCCGGGCAGGGTGAAGGTGTCCTTCGCGTGCTTGTAAGCGAGCGCGGCGATGCAGTCGAGGATTTCGACGGCCTGTTTTTTGGAGAGGCCGTTCTTCTCGGCGACGAGGGAGGCGATTTGAGCTTTAGAGAGTGCTTTTGCCATAATGGTTCTATTGGTTGTGTTGTTGTTTGTTTGTTATGTTGTTCAAAAAGTCACGAGACTTGTGATGAATTAAAATCCAATGGCCGCGCCGCGCAAGCGAAAAAAACAAAAAAAACAAAGTTTTTTCAGGACTTCTCAAGGGCAGGACTTGACAACGCGGGACAATTTCCGACCATTCGCGCGTGCCGTTGTTCACCATCCAGAACGAATTTCGTTACGAAATCACTCGGAAAATTTTCGAGGGTGGCATGGGCATCGTGTATGAAGCGGAGCAGCACGGCGCGCGCGATTTCGTCAAGCGCGTCGCCATCAAAGTCATCCGCCCCAACTTCGGCAGCCAGAAAATGTTCATGGATAATTTCGTTGGCGAGGCCAAGCTCGTCGCCGATTTGATTCACACGAACATTGTTCAGACCTACCAACTCGGCGAAGCGAACGGACTTTGTTTTATTGCGATGGAATTGATTCGCGGCGTGAATCTTGAACAATTCACCCATCAACTGTCCGATAAGAAACGCGTTTTGCCCAGTGAACTCGCGGTGTTTATCACCAGCCGCATCGCGCGCGGACTCGCCTACGCGCACAACAAAGCCGACAAAGACAACCGGCCGATGGGCATCGTCCATCGCGACGTGAGTTTCAAAAACATCATGATCGCATTTGAAGGCGACGTGAAGCTGACCGATTTTGGCATCGCGAAGGCAAAAGGTTTTTTGACGGATCAGGAAGGCGAAGTCGTCGCCGGTAAACCGGATTACATGAGTCCCGAGCAGGCGGATTTTCAAATCACCGACAAGCGTTCCGACATTTTTTCTGCCGGCGTCGTGCTGTCGAATCTGTTGCTGGGCCGGAATATTTTCAAAGGCGCAAACGCCGAGGAATCACGTCAGCGCATCATGCAACAGCCGATTCCTGACTTTCGTTCGCTCGACCCACGCATTGACGATAAGCTGAACGACATCCTGCATCATTGCCTCGCGCGCGACCTGAATCATCGTTACGCAACCGCCGATCAATTGCTGACCGAACTGGAATTTTATATGTATCACGGCGGCTACGGCCCGACCAATGAGACGCTCGGCAAATTCATCCGCGAACTGTTCGGGCAGGAGCCTGTCAAACACGCGCCGCACGACGCGCATAGCAAAACCATTATTCTCGACGAGACCACTCGTTCGTCGTCCAAGTAAAATTTCATGAAACGTCCCGCTTCGTCCGTCGTCAAACTCGGCCTCATCCAAACCGACGTGTCGGCTAATCCTGACGCGAACCTCAAGAAAACCATTGCGCTCGTCGAACGCGCTGCGAAGTCCGGTGCGAAAATTATTTGCACACAGGAATTATTTCGCTCGCAATATTTTTGCCAGAGCGAGAACCACGACAATTTTAAGCTCGCCGAAAAAATCCCCGGCCCCAGCACCGACGCGATGCGCAAGCTCGCGAAGAAACACAAGGTCGTCATTATCGCCTCGCTGTTTGAGAAACGTGCCAGCGGCGTCTATCACAACACCGCCGCCATCATTGACGCGGACGGCTCGCTGCTCGGCATCTATCGCAAGATGCACATTCCCGATGATCCGTTGTTCTACGAGAAATTTTATTTCACGCCCGGCGACCTTGGCTTCAAAACGTGGCAGACGCGCTACGGAAAAATTGGCGTATTGATTTGCTGGGATCAATGGTATCCCGAAGCCGCGCGGCTCACCGCGATGCAAGGCGCGGAAATTCTTTTCTACCCGACTGCGATTGGCTGGCATCCGAGCGAGAAAAAGGAATACGGCGAACGCCAGCACGGCGCGTGGGAAACCATCCAGCGCTCGCACGCCGTGGCCAACGGCTGCTTCGTCGCGTCCGTCAATCGCATCGGCCACGAAGTCATCAAAGGTGTCGGCGGCGACGGCTTGGAATTCTGGGGACAAAGTTTTGTGGCCGGAACGTCCGGCGAAATCCTCGCCAAAGCTTCATCTGACAAAGAAGAGATTTTGATCGTGCCCGTTGACCTCGCCAAAGTGGACACCACGCGCACGCACTGGCCGTTCCTGCGCGACCGCCGGATAGATGCGTATGGCAATCTCACTAAGCGGCTCGTTGACTAATGTTCCCCTTTTGTTTTTCATGAGCCAATCCATGAAAACAAAATATAGCGGGTTCATTTTTTCAACGGTGATTTTCTTGGTCGGCGTATTTCACCTAGAAGCAGCCAATTCGACCAACACGACTACAACGATTCAGGAAAGTTGGGGGACAATATCGAACCGATGGGGTTCAGTTCCTTTAGAAAATTTAAGAAATGCAGCAGACAAAGGAGATGTCACAGCACAGTATTATCTTGGGTGCGCCTACCAAGATGGAAACGGTGTTATCAAAGATTTGCCAGAGGCATTCAAGTGGGAAAAACTTGCGGCGGATAATGGATTAGGTCGAGCTCAAAAAGCCGTTGGTTCGATGTATTATTCCGGAACAGGTGCACCTCAAGATTATTCAGCCGCTGCAAAATATTTTCTACTTGCCGCAGAGAATGGGAATGCGCCCGCCCAATCTTCAATTGCATATTTATACAGGCAAGGAATGGGCGTAACGAAAAATCTTTGCGAATCAATAAAGTGGTATCGCAAGGCAGCGGATCAAGGCGTGGCGGAAGCACAGGGGACATTGGGTTATATGTTGCAACTTGGGGAAGGTGTGGAAACAAATATTGCTGAGGCTGCCGTCTGGTATGGTAAAGCCGCTCAACAAGGCAATGCTGTTGCCCAATTCAATTTGGGATGGATGTATGAAAATGGAATTGGCTGTCCAACAAATTATGTAGAAGCCGCCAAACTGATTCGTTTGTCCGCCGAGCAGGGTTACTCAATGGCGCAAAACAATCTTGGCTGGCTTTATGGACATGGATTTGGTGTGTCGCAAGATTTCGACGAAGCTTTGAAATGGTTTCAGAAAGCTGTGGCGCAAGGCAATTCTGATGCACAAAGCAATCTGCCATGGCTGGCTGGCATAACTTTTGATTTCCAATATCAAATGGCCAAAAAATACCAAAAGGGTGATGGCGTGCCAAAGGATGCGGGCGAGGCTTTTAAGTGGATGAAAAAGGCCGCAGAGAGCGACTATCAAAGCACGGAGGTAAATGATGCTTTGTATAAAGTTGGCCTGATGTATGAAAAAGGCGAAGGGGTGGAAACAAATTTATTAGCAGCGCATGATTATATTAGCCGGGCTGCGTTCGGCGGCCAGCCAGATGCTTGTTATTTGGTGGGGCAAATGTATGAGAACGGAGATGGAGTCGCTAAAGATTCATACCAAGCTGCTAGATACTATTATCTGGCTGTTTTCAACTTGGTTGGCCGCGATTACAAGAGTCAGGCTGCCAAAAGTCTGCTAAAACTTTTAGCAGAAAATCCCAACCTATCAAAACCTAACCAGCAAGACGAAGATTACATCGATCGTGAATTAGCCAACAGAGGAGCATTGATTCATAGCTTGCAAGGGCAGCAATGACTTGCTCTGTTGGCATGACCGCATCTGACCTGCCACTTGTCTGGATCACCGGCGCGAACGGGCTGATTGGCAATTACCTCGTCCAGACGGCGCCGCAATTTGCCCCGCGCTGGCGTGTGCGGGCGCTCACGCGCACGGATTTTGATCTGCTCGACTTCGCCGCCGTGGAACGCGAATTCCAGAAAGACAAACCGCAACTCATCATTCATTGCGCGGCAATTACCGTTGTCAGCGAGGCGCAAAAAAATCCCACGCTCGCGCGGCGCGTAAATGTTGAGGCCACAAAATTTCTCGCGGAACTGGCGGTGCAAATTCCCTTCGTCTTCTTTTCCACGGATCTGGTTTTCGACGGGCGCAAAGGCGATTACACCGAGACGGATGTCGTGAACCCATTACACATTTACGGCGAAACCAAAGTGGCGGCGGAAGAAATTGTTTTGCGGAATCCGCGTCATCTGGTCGTCCGCACATCGCTCAATTACGGCCAGTCGCTCTCCGGCAATCGCGCGTTCAACGAACAGTTGCGCCGTTCATTGCAATCAGCCGGGCAGGGGATGAAACTGTTCACGGACGAATTTCGCAATCCCATTCCAGCGGTGGAAACGGCGCGGGCGGTCTGGGAATTGGTGGAGAAAAAGTGCGCGGGAATTTATCACGTCGCCGGCGCGGATAAAATGTCTCGCTATCAAATTGGCGAGTTGCTGGTCAAAGGCTGGCCGGAAGTTACAGCGGTAATTGAATCCGGTTTGGCGAAAGATTTTCCCGGTCCGCCGCGCGCGCTGGACACATCGCTAGACATTGCGAAGGTGCAAAAAGTTTTGTCCGCGCCGCTGCCCGGTCTGAACGGGTGGCTGGCGCGGACAAAGGTCGGCTTTTAGGGTTGGCGGAAATTATTTCGCCGTCAGTTCCAAAATCGTGATGGAGCAGGGCGGGTAAGTGCGGGTGAAACTCGCGCCGAGGCCGGTAACTTTTTCGGTCGTCGGCACAACGTGTTTCGGGTCGTTCAGCGAGTTGGTTGCGTCGCGATTATCCGCTTTCAAAACTGTGGCTGTGCCGGCATCGGCAATGGAAATGACGCCAGCAATTTCAACCGCCAAGTCTTGCGGTGCGTCGGCGCGATTCACAATTTTGACAATGATTTTACCGCTCGCGGTGTCGCGCGTGGCGGAATAGAAAATGGATTTCACTTCGCGGGTGGAGGCGGGCACGTCCTGACCATTACGTTTGTGCGCGGGCGTTTTCCATTCATAAGTCGGTAAGTTTTGCGCGGTGACGGCGAGCACTTGATCGCCTTGGTGCGTGCTGAAAATTTGTTGCGCGTAGTAGCTCGGCGAACCGTAGCTATTCAACGCATCGTAGCCGATGAGGTCGGATTTCCATTGCATCGAATGACCGGCGCCGAGGTCGCTGACGTTGACGAAGAGCGGCGCGTAGCAGTGCATCAACACGATGTCGGCATTGCGTTCCATGCTGCACATCCACGCGGCGTCGCCGAGCGCACCCGCCATGTTGGGCGTGGGCGAACCGACGCGCGTAGCCCATTCACCGACGAAAATTTTCGTAGGAATGTCACGTTTACGTTTGTCATACATGTAGGACTGCGACTCCATTTCTTCTTCGGATTTATAATAATGTTCGTCCACCAAATCGGGCGTGCGGCTCTTCACCATTTGTGCTTGATGTTCAAAACCGACAGTGGAAATCAGTTGGAGCTGCGGATACTTGGCTTTGATGGCGTCATGGAATTGCGCGAAACGTCCGTCGTAACTGCCGGATTTATCGAACCATTCTTCGTTGCCGATTTCAACGTAACGCAATTTCAGCGGATTCGGGTGTCCGTCCTTGATGCGTTGCGCGCCCCATTTGGTCGAGGCGTCGCCGGTGACGTATTCAATTTCGTCGAGCGCTTCTTGAACGTAAGGCGCGAGCTTTGGTCCGGCGGGAATGACATCGTGCTTCAACACATAACCGGCGAAGACCGCGAGCACCGGTTCCATCTTCAAATCTTCGCACCAGCCGAGAAATTCCGGCAGACCAAAACCATCCGTCGCCCAATAGCCCCAGCAACTGCGATGACCGGGACGCTGCTCGACGGGGCCGATGGTTTCCTTCCAGTTAAAACGTTCGTTGAAATAATCGCCTTCGACAAAATTGCCGCCGGGGAAGCGCAAAAATTTCGGATGCGCGTCGGCCAGAATTTGCGAGAGATCAACGCGGTCGCCGTTCGCACGGTCTTGGTAAGTCGGTCCAAACAATGAGACTTCCTGAAACCAAATCGTGCCGTGATGATTGAAGAACGTTCCCGGCTTGGTGGCCGAAATCACGAGGCGATTTTCTTTGGACGGCGCAATGTTGCCGGTCGTGAGCGTCACTTCATATTTCTGCCATTCGCCAGAAATTTTCGAGACGGTTGCGGTTGCGACTGGAGATGTCATTTCTCCCAGATACCAATCAAATCCCTCCAAATTTTTGGCGTTATTATTTGTTCCAGTCACGCCGGACACAGCTATTCCACCATTTGTAAATTCACCTAAATACCAATCAAACCCCGCCCCTTTTTTAGATTTATCCTTGACGGCGTGAACTTTAAAATTGTTCGTATTCAATACGTGAATGAGGCTCACCGTTAGTTCACCATCAAAACTTTTTGCCTTCGCCCAAAACGACGCGTGGTAAGTCGTGTTTGGCTGCAACGGAATTCCCCAATAGCCGCCGTTAGCAATACCGGCCGGAGAATCTTTTCTCGCGCCGCTAATGTCGAGCTTGAGGCTGACATTGAGAGCGGCATTCAGGACGACATTCGTGTCGAGGGCGATTTTGCCACTGCCCCATGTGAGCCAAAACTTCGGCGGATTCGTCACCGCGATTTGCACCGGATAATATTTCGCCGGATCATAATTTTCCGGTTTGATGGGCTGCTGAATGGCGTCGGCCTTGAACGTGCGGTTGCGGATGAGCTCGCCATAAAGCCCGCCCTCGTAGGAATAATTAATCTCCTCCGTCATCAGTCCGTAAAACGTCGGCGGCATCTGCGCCGTGACCTTGTCGGCCTGAATCTGCAAAGTCGGAATCGGATTCGTCGTGTCCGCGCGTAACGTTGGCGCGGTAAATCCGGCGCAAAGCAAAAGTGACAGGGAAATTTTTGCCGACAAATTGCCGTGCAACGGCGACTTAATGAGGTTCATAAAGAAATTGTTAAATTTGTCGTGCCCGAAAGTCCATACCCAATTCTGGTGATGCGTGAAAAAGAAAACTTTGTTCCGTCGCCGCTTCGTAGTTTATTTCCTGCCGTGAATCCGCAATCTGCAACTGCCGTCCCGAAATACCGAGGCCGCCTCGCGCCGTCGCCGACCGGCTATTTGCACCTCGGCCACGCGCGGACGTTTTGGGTCGCACAGGAACGCGCGCGATCGCACGGCGGTGAATTGATTTTGCGTAACGATGATTTGGATTCCACCCGTTACAAAATGGAATTCGTCGAGGCGATGCTGGAAGACTTGCGCTGGTTTGGCTTTGAATGGAGCGAAGGCCCGGATGTCGGCGGAAAATTTGCGCCTTACAACCAAAGCGAGCGGATGAATTTTTACCGCGCCGCGCTGGAAAAATTGCGTGCGGGCAATTTCATTTATCCCTGCACTTGTTCGCGCAAAGACATTCAAGCTGCCACGCGCGCGCCGCACGCAAACGACGACGACGAACCGATTTATCCCGGAACGTGTCGCGAAAAAAGTGGCGAGTGGCGAGTGACGAGTGGCGAGCAATCGCAAAGCTCGCCGCTTGGCACGCGTCGCCCATCGCTCCGCTTTCGTGTTCCTGATGGCGAAGTGATTTCATTCATGGATGGAAATTTGGGTGAACAAAAATTTGTCGCCGGAAAAGATTTTGGCGATTTTATCGTCTGGCGCGGCGACGATGTGCCGGCGTATCAACTCGCGTGCGTCGCGGACGACGCGGCGATGCAGATCACCGAAGTCGTGCGCGGCGCGGATTTGCTCGTCAGCACCGCGCGTCAGATTCTGCTCTATCGCGCGCTGGGCTTGGTTGTGCCGGAATTTTTCCATTGCGATTTGATGTTGGACGACAAAGGCGAGCGCCTCGCCAAACGGCATGATGCGTTAAGCTTACGGACATTGCGGTCGCGGGGAGTTTCGCCGGAGAAACTGCGTTCGAGTTGGAGCGTGGTTGATTAGTTTAACTCAACCAAAAAAAGTTCAAAAAAGGCTTGTGAAAAATTTCACGATGCGGCAGATTTTGCGGCTCTGACGCATGGTAGTTTTTATCGGAAGGCATTTTTGTCGTCAGAAATCATCTCTTGTGAATCGTTTTGGAAAATTTGTTTTGCTCTGGTCGCTGCTTGCCACTGCGTTTGTCGCTGGCTTGAATGCCCAGCCTGTTTCAACGGCGGCGACTAACACCGTCGCGTCCGCCAGCACCGCTAAACTTGAAGCGGTCGAGCCGCTGGTTTCGCAAATCGCCCCGACGTTGTTTTACATCGGGCCGCTGCCGGTGACGAACTCGATGGTCTGCACTTGGATTGTGGCCGCGCTGATTATTGTCATCGTTCGCGTCACGACTTGGAAAATGAAAGAAGTGCCAGGCACCGGACAGAATATCATGGAGGCGCTCATCGAAGGCTGGGAAAGTTTGATGGGCAATGTGCTGGAGCCGAAAGTGGTTAAGTGGGTGTTTCCGTTCGCGATGTCGTTTTTCATTTTCATCGTCATTTCCAATTTGACGGATTTGTTGCCGGGCGTCGGCAGCATCGGTTATGGCCATGCGGATAAAACCAGCGCGCTGCCGTTTGCGATTGAACATGTGACCAAACCGTTCTTCCGTCCGCCGACGACGGATGCGAATCTCACCGTGGCGATGGCGGGCATCTTTTTTGTGATGGGGCTTTATTGGGCGGTGAAATACAACGGGCCCGTTGGCTTGGTCAAACACGTTTTCGGCGTCAAGGTGGATACGAATAAATGGTTGTATCCATTGCTTCTGCTGTTGTTCATTTTCATCGGTGTGATGGAATCATTTTCAATTCTGTTCATCCGTCCAGTGGCGCTCGCCCTGCGTCTTTACGGAAATATTTTTGGTGGCGAAACCATGTTGACGATGGCGCTCTCGCAAAAGCCCGTGTGGTTTGCGGTGCTCGTATCAATTCCCGGCTACTTTTTTGAAGTGGTCGTCTGTCTGCTGCAGGCGTTTGTGTTCACGATGCTGGTGGTTGCGTTTGTCGGCACGTTGTGCACGCACGCGGATGAGGAACACGGACATTGATTTTTTAACAATTTGCGACCGGGAGACCTTTCGGCGAACGGTGGCGAGAAACTGAAACAACTAAAGAACAAAACATATGATGCTCGGAGAATTGACAGGTAATATTCACATCGGTCTGGCTTTCGGTGGCGCGGCCATCGGTATCGGCATTGCAGCAGCGGGCGGCGTTATGGCCATTGGCCGCAACCCCGGCGCGTTCGGCAAAGTCTTCACGACGATGTTGATCGGCATGGCGCTCGCCGAAGGTTTGGCGATTCTGGCTTGGATCGTCATCAAGTAATTCGGTTATGATCGAAACCCTTGGCATCAAATGGGCGGAGTTGATCGCGCAAACGATCAGCTTTTCGTTAGTGTTGTTCGTGTTGTGGAGAGCGGCTTACAAGCCGGTTTTCACCATGCTCGAAACGCGCAAGGCGAAAATCGCCGAAGGCATGGCCAACGCGGATAAGATCAAGGCGCAACTCGCCGAAACCGAGGCCGGACGCAAACGCGTTTTGGCCGAGGCCGGCGACAATGCGAACAAACTGATTGACGATGCGCGTCAGGCGGCTGCCCGCGTGCGCGAAACGGAAACGCAGAAAGCCATTGCGGCGGCGGAACAAATCGTCGTCAAGGCGCGCGAAGCTGCCGCACAGGAACGTGCGCAGATGCTCGCGTCGCTGAAGCGCGAAGTCGGACGCTTGGTTGTGCAAACGACCTCGACCGTCACCGGAAAAATTCTTACAGCAGACGACCAAAAGCGTCTGGCGGAAGAAACCGAGAAACAATTGTCCGCCTAATTCGGATTCAGCCTTTCACGCCGACCAAACCGGAATGAAAATTTCCAAACAAGCACAGCGCGACGCCCGACAACTGTTCCGCAGTTGCCACGTCAACGGATTGCTGGACGAAAACCGCGTCCGCCAGACGGTCGCGTTGCTGTTTGATAAAAAACCGCGCGGCTACGTCGAGATTTTATCTCGCCTGCATCGCTTGGTGAAATTGGATTTGGAGCAGCACGCCGCGCGCGTGGAAAGTGCGACGCCATTGACCGCTGAATTACAGGCCGAGGTGTCGGGCGAGATTAAAAAGAAATACGGCACGGGCGTGAGCATTTCGTTCGCGCAGAATCCGGCGCTCATCGGCGGCTTGCGGATTCAGGTCGGCAGCGACCTTTACGACGGCAGCGTCAAAATGCGGTTGCAGAAATTGGAAGAAAGCTTTTAATAAAATTTTATGAGTAACTTGCTACAGGAAATTGAAGCGCAAATCAGCGGCGCGAAGACCGCGACGGACAAGCAGAACGTCGGCACGGTTCGCGAAATCGGCGACGGCGTGGCGAAGATCGAAGGCCTGACCGACACGATGCTCAACGAGATGTTGGACTTCGGCAACGGCGTCACCGGCCTCGCGCTCAACCTCGAAGAAACCGAAGTCGGCGCGATTATTCTCGGCGATTACACCAAGATTAAAGAAGGCGATGAAGTCCGCACGACGGGCAAGTTGTTGCAAGTTCCCGTCGGCAAAGGTTTGCTTGGTCGCGTCGTCAATACGCTTGGCCAGCCGCTTGACGGCAAAGGCCCGATTAAAAGCGACGTTTCCTATCCGGTGGAAAAAATTGCGCCCGGCATCATCCGCCGTAAATCCGTCAGCCAGCCGGTGCAGACCGGCATCATGGCGATTGACGCGATGGTTCCAATCGGTCGCGGTCAGCGCGAACTCATCATCGGTGACCGTGGCACGGGCAAAACCACGATCGGCGTGGACGCGATGATCAATCAGGCGCGCATCAACAAGGTTGCTGAATCCGCCGGTGATAAAAGTTTCCGTCCGATTTACAACATCTACGTCGCCATCGGCCAGAAGCAGTCCAGCATTGCGCGCGTCATCGGGATTTTGGAAGAAGCGGGCGCGATGCCTTACACAATCATCGTCGTGGCGGCGGCTTCCGATTCCGCGTCGAACCAATATCTCGCGCCGTTCACCGGGGCGGCGATTGGCGAATGGTTCATGGATAATGGCATGGACGCGCTGATCATTTATGATGATTTGTCGAAGCACGCTGTCGCTTATCGCCAGGTCGCGCTCATCTTGAAACGTCCGTCCGGCCGCGAAGCGTATCCGGGTGACGTATTTTATTTGCACAGCCGCTTGCTGGAACGCAGCGCGCGTGTTTCGGAAAAATATGGCAATGGTTCACTCACCGCTCTGCCGATTATCGAAACGCAAGCCGGCGACGTTTCGGCTTACATTCCGACGAACGTGATTTCCATCACGGACGGCCAGATTTATTTGGAAACGGATTTGTTCTATCAAGGCATTCGCCCCGCCGTTTCCGTCGGTCTCTCGGTTTCGCGCGTCGGTTCCGCCGCGCAAATCAAGGCGATGAAGCAGGTTGCCGGTCGTATCAAAGGTGATCTCGCGCAATTCCGCGAACTCGCGGCGTTCGCACAATTCGGTTCGGATCTCGACGCGAAGACGCAGGCGTTGCTCGAACGCGGCAAACGCATCGTCGAATTGTTCAAGCAAAACCAATACAGCCCGCTGCCCGTCGAAGTGCAGGTGGTTGTGTTGTGGGCGTCGCAAAACGGTTTCGTGGACGACGTGGCCGTGGACAAGATTAAGGATTTCCAGGCGAAACTGATTGATTTCATCGCCACGCGTAAAGCCGAGTTGCTCACGAAAGTGCGCAACGAAAAAGCCATCAGCGATGCAATTGCGGCGGAGTTGAAAGCCGCCGTGACGGAATTCAAGCAGAGCTACCGCTAATTTTTCATGCCCAGCACGCGCGACATACGCCGACGTATCAAGTCGGTCAAGAACACCGCCCAGATTACCAAGGCGATGCAGATGGTCGCCGCCGCCAAGATGCGTAAGGCGCAGCAGGCCGCGCTGGTCGGACGTCCGTATGCGGATTTGATGAACGCGATGCTGGCTGAAGCCGGCCCGCGCATCGCGTCGTTTGAACATCCGCTAATGCAAAATCGCGAAGTGAAAAAACGCGCAATCATCGTGGTGAGTTCGGACCGTGGTTTGTGCGGCGGCTTGAACGGAAATCTATTTCGCGAAATTGGAAAACTGGACAAAGGCAACACGACCGTTTTCATCACCGCCGGTCGCAAAGCGTCGCAATTTATTGCGCGCACGAAGCGGCAACTCGCAGCGGAATTCACTTACAAAGACACGCCGACGTTCGGCGAGGCGCGGGCGATCTCGAAATTCGCGCAGGATTTGTTTTTGAAGAACGAAGCGGATGCCGTGGATATTTTATACACGAAATTCGTTTCGACGTTGGTGCAGCAACCGAAGACGGTTCCGTTTTTGCCGGTCGGAAAAATTCAAGCGGTTACCGCTGGTGTCAACGCGCCGGAACAGGAATTGAAGAGCGCGGGCGTGCGGACGGATACGTTTGAATTTGAGTCTGACGAGGAAACGGTGTTGGGCGAATTGTTGCCGCACAGTTTGAATTTTCAGATGCACCAGATTTTGCTCGAAGCAAAAGCCAGCGAGCAAAGCGCACGCATGGTCGCGATGAAAAACGCGACGGACAATGCGAAGCAACTCATCAAAGATTTGACGCTTGAATACAACAAGCTGCGTCAGGCGAATATCACGAAGGAATTGTTGGAAATCACCACCGCACAAATGGCGGTGGGTTGAAATTTAATTTTTATGAACAAAGGTAAAATCGTTCAAATCATCGGCCCGGTCGTGGACGTCGAGTTCACCGGCCAGCTCCCCGCGATTTATAACGCACTGGTCGTTAACTTCACCGTGCAAGGTCAGGCCGTCAAGCTGACGCTCGAAGTGCAGCAGCACCTCGGCGACAACTGGGTGCGCGCCGTCGCCATGAGCACCACCGAAGGTCTCAAGCGCGGCTACGAAGCCGTGGACACCGGCGCACCGATTTCCATGCCCGTGGGCGAAGCCGTCATGGGCCGTGTGTTCAACGTCACGGGTGAAGCCGTGGACGAACAAGGTCCGGTGAAGGCCGACAAGTATCTACCTATTCATCGCGCCGCGCCGCCGCTCGTGGATCAATCCACCAGCCCGCAAATTTTGGCGACCGGCATCAAGGTCATTGATTTGATCTGTCCGTTTTTGAAGGGCGGAAAAGTTGGTGCGTTCGGTGGCGCCGGCGTCGGCAAGACCGTCGTCATCATGGAACTCATCAACAACATCGCGAAACTGCACGGCGGTATTTCGATGTTCGCCGGCGTCGGTGAACGCACGCGCGAAGGCAACGATCTTTACAACGAAATGATTGAGGCCGGTGTTATCAAAGTTAAGAAGGATGAAAAAGGTCATCCGGTCATCGGCGAAAATGGTTTGCCGATTATCGAACCCGGCTCCCGCATCGGGCTTGTTTACGGCCAAATGAACGAACCTCCGGGCGCGCGTTTGCGTGTCGCTTTGTCCGCGCTCGCCGTAACGGAATATTTCCGCGACGAAAAAAATCAGGACGTGCTCCTGTTCGTGGACAACGTTTTTCGTTTCTCGCAGGCCGGTTCTGAAGTTTCCGCGCTGCTCGGCCGCACGCCGAGCGCCGTCGGTTACCAGCCGACGCTCGCCGCGGAAATGGGCGACTTGCAGGAACGCATCACCTCGACCAAGAAAGGTTCGATCACGTCGTTCCAAGCCGTTTACGTGCCTGCCGACGACTTGACCGACCCCGCGCCTGCCACGACCTTCGCGCATTTGGACGCGACCATCGTGTTGGAACGCTCCATCGCCGAGCTGGGAATTTTCCCCGCCGTCGATCCGTTGTCCTCCAGTTCCCGTGCGCTTACGCCGGAAATTGTCGGGCAGGAACATTACGACGTCGCGCGCGGCGTGCAGAAAGTTTTGCAACGCTACAAGGATTTGCAGGACATCATCGCGATTCTCGGCATGGACGAACTTTCCGCCGACGACAAGACGACCGTGTTCCGCGCCCGCAAAATCCAGAAGTTCATGAGCCAGCCGTTCACGGTGGCGCAGGTCTTCACCGGTCGCGAAGGTAAGCAGGTTTCCCGCGAAGAAACGGTGCGCGCGTTCAAAGAAATTCTCGAAGGCAAGCACGACGACGTGGCTGAACAGAATTTCTACATGAAGGGCGGCATTGACGAAATTCATGAAGCGTAATTGGTGAAGCGTTGAACCGATTCACAATTTAACATGGCCACGATCAAACTCGAAATTGTCACGCCGGAAGCGAAAGCTTACTCCGATGATGTGGACGTGGTTACGCTCACCGGCATTGACGGCGAGATGGGCATCTACCCGCAGCATATGCCGTTGATGACGCAGTTGGTCGCGGGTGAAATCCATGCGCGGAAAGGTGCGGAAAATATTTTCCTCGCCGTGGGTGATGGTTTTGTTCAAGTCACGGGTGAAAAGATTTCCATTCTCACGGACATGGCGGTTCGCGCTGAAAACATTGACGAAGCGAAGGCTGAAGAAGCCCGTCAACGCGCCGAAGCCCGGCTCGCGGGCAAACTTTCCGACGAAGAATTGGCGTCCGTCAGCGCTTCCCTCGCGCACTCACTGGTGCAAATAAAAGTCAAACGTCGCACGACCAAATAATTTTTGGATTAAAACAAAAACGGCGCGAAGAATTTTCTTCGCGCCGTTTGCTTTTGAAATTGCCGCGCCCGGTTTATTCCGGCGCGTAATACTTGCCAGTGTATTCCTTGACCATGCGGTCGGTGGTGAATTGCGAGACGAGCGTCGCCATCGAATTACGCATCCGTTTGATCCACGCGCGCGGGATGCCGTTGGCATCGCGGTTGTAAAATTCCGGCACGACCTGTTCGGTGAGAATTTTGTAAAGGTTCGCGCTGTCAATGCGATCCTGTTCCTCGATGTTGTCGGGATGCGAATCGGGGCCGATGGAGAAACCATTCTTGGTGTCGTAACCTTCGCGCCACCAGCCGTCCATGATGCTGAAACCCATGCAGCCGTGGCAGCTCGCTTTCATGCCGCTCGTGCCGGAAGCTTCGAGCGGACGACGCGGATTATTCAACCAGATGTCGC
>CAILDU010000133.1 GCA_903833055.1 uncultured Verrucomicrobia subdivision 3 bacterium
ATACATATCAATCGCGAACGGACTGATGGTGGAAAGCGCGCCGAGGATGACGATAATTAAAACCCGGTTGTGCGTTGGCTGGGACATAAAAAATCTTTTGCGCATGAAGCATTGCAGTCGGTGTGACATTGCCTCCGTGGCGGGCGCACGATGCCATTTCCGTGACGGCATTTCCAATAAAAAGCCGCGCTGTCGCAGGGTTGACGTCGCAAGTCAGGCAGCGAATAATTCACGCAAAGGAATTCAAAATATGGAAATCAAAAGAAGCGGTTCACAGCCTTCCATCAAAGGCCCAGCCGATTGGTTCACTGGCACGGTGCGGATTGATCCGATTTTTCCCGCAACCGATCCGGCGCGCGCCGCCGGCAACAGTGTGACTTTCGAGCCCGGCGCGCGCACGGCGTGGCACACACATCCGCTAGGCCAGACGCTCATCGTGACGGCGGGTTGCGGTCGCGCGCAACGCGAAGGCGGGCCGATTGAAGAAATTCGTCCGGGCGATGTCGTCTGGTTTCCGCCGGGCGAAAAACATTGGCACGGCGCGGCTCCGACCACGGCGATGACGCACATCGCCATTCAGGAACATCTCAACGGCAAACCCGTGGACTGGCTGGAAAAAGTCAGCGACGAACAATATCGAGGTTGAGCAAAATAAAATTACTGCCGGAATTTTTGCCGTCTCCATTACGCGCGAAATGTCCAGCAGTCGCGGTGGTGATGGACTTGTGATGCAAGCTGATTCCAGTATCTTCGTCGCCATGAACGCGCCGCCGCCAAAGCGAACGAACCCTGTTCCCGCCGCGCGTTCTGTGGCTGGGCAGATGCGTAAAGTATTTTCACAAAGTCCGGAAAGTCGCTGGCTGGTTTTCATTATCTGCGTTGCGTTGGCAGCCATCACCTGCGCGGTCTTCGGTCAGACGCGGCAATTTGATTTCGTCAATTACGACGACAATGCTTGCGTCTATGAAAATCCGGCGGTGACGCATGGCTTGTCGGCGGCGGAAATTATTTCGGTGTTCAGCCATTATCATTACGGCAACTGGATTCCGCTGGCGACGGTCTCGCACATGGTGGACTGGCAATTTTTTGGCGCCAACGCCGGTGGACATCATCTGACCAATGTTTTGCTCCATGCCGCTTCGGTGGTCGTCTTGTTTCTCGTGCTGCGCCGCCTGACGGGCGCGCTGTGGCGCAGTGCGTTGGTGGCCGCGGTGTTTGCGGTGCATCCGCTGCATGTGGAATCGGTGGCGTGGGTGAGTGAACGAAAAGACGTGCTGAGCGGATTGTTTTTCATGCTGACGCTCGCGGCTTATGTCCGCTATGTCCGCAGCCCAAAATCGCTCTTCAATTATTCCATCGTGCTACTCCTGTTCGCTCTCGGATTGTTGTCCAAGCCGATGCTTGTGACGTTGCCGTTTGTTTTACTGCTGCTGGATTACTGGCCGTTGCATCGCTTTGCACCGGCGGCTTCCGCTGAAAAAATCAAATCCGGCGGCGCGCTGAAAAACTTATCCGTTCCCGCGCGGCTGGTGGTGGAAAAAATTCCATTGTTGCTGCTGTCCGTGGTCAGTTGCGTGACGACATTTCAGGCGCAAAGTCCAACGGTTCAGTCGTTGCAAACCGTGTCGTTCCCGCTGCGGTTGGAGAATGCGGTCGTGACCGGCGTCATCTATTTGGGGCAACTATTTTATCCGGCGCACCTCGCCGCGTTTTATCCGTATCCCGTCAACGGCCTGCCGCTCTACCAAGTCATCGCGGCGTTAATTTTGTTGGTCGCCATTTCACTGGCCGCTTTTCTTTGGCGACGCCAGCGCCCGTATTTTTTCGTCGGCTGGTTGTGGTATCTGATTATGCTCGCGCCCGTCATCGGCATAGTTCAAGTGGGAATGCAAGCGCGCGCCGACCGCTACACCTATCTACCGCAAATCGGTTTGTGTATTTTGATTGTGTGGTTGGTGGCACAAGCCGGTGCGCGATTATCCCATCAGCGTGCGCTCCTCGGCCTCGGCGCGGGTCTCGGTCTGGCAGCATTGATGATCACGGCTCACACTCAAGCGGCACACTGGCGGGATAGCAAATCGCTTTGGACACACGCGCTCGCCGTCACGCAAAATAATTCCGTCGCGCAGGACAATCTCGGACTTTTTTTGTTCCGACATGGACAAGCTGATTCGGCCATCAGCCATTTCCAAATCGCGCTGCAAATTCATCCTGAAGATGACAGCGCCGAAAATAATTACGGCCTGGCCTTGGTCAACCAAGGCCAAGTGGACGCAGCCGCCGTTCATTTTCAAAAAGCGGTGAAGTTCAACCCCGACAATGATGACGCCCAAAATAATTTCGGAAATATTCTCTACATGAACGGGCAAGTGGACGCGGCCATCGGCCATTATCAAAAGGCGCTGCAAGTGAATCCCAACTATGCCAAAGCCGCCAATAATCTCGGTCTGGCACTCGCCAGCAAAGGACGCATGGATGAAGCCATCGCTTGTTTTCAAAAGGCGGTGGCGCTGGATTCCGACTATGCCGAGGCCGATCACAATCTTCAACTCGCGCTCGTGCAAAAAGCCCAAGCCAGCCAAACGCGCGACGGAAATTCCAAGCAGCCCTGACCAACGCAGCCGACGTTCAATCCTACCTGTTGAACACGCGATGCGCCACGCGATCGCTCTTGCGGCGGGTTTGCCAGCCAGCTTGTTTTTCGGATTCGCGCAGATAGCTGATTTCGAGTTGGAGCTTTACGAAACTTTCATGCCGCTCGCGCGAAAGCGTGCCGACGGCGAGCGCGGCAAGCACGGCGCAGTCTTTTTCTTTCGTGTGCGTGCAATCGCGGAAATGGCAGCCAGCCGCGAGCGCTTCAATTTCGGGAAACGATTCCTTCGCGCCTTCGCTCGCGCCCCAAAGGTGAAATTCCCTCATGCCGGGCGTGTCAATCACCACGCCGCCTTTCGGCAAAAAAATCATTTCGCGCCACGAAGTCGTGTGGCGACCTTTAGAATCTTGCGTGCGGACTTCAATGGTCGGCATCAAATCTTCGCCGTAAAGTTGGTTGATGAGACTCGACTTGCCAACGCCGGAAGTGCCGATGAAAGCAACGGTGTCGCTCGGCTTGATGAGCGCGGCCAATTTTTTCATGCCGCGTCCGGTAAGCGCGCAGACGGCCAGCACGAGCGCATCACCCGCCGCGCGCGTGGCTTCGGCGAGCTTCGCTTCAAGGTCATCACACAAATCAATTTTATTGAGAATGACGACGGGTCGCGCGCCGCTTTCGTGTCCCATGGTGAGCATTCGTTCCAAGCGCGCGGCGTTGAAGGTCGGATCAGCGGCGGTCACGAGGAAAACGGTTTCAATATTCGTCGCCAGAATTTGCGCGGCGGTGTTGCGACCGCTCGTCTTGCGGGTGATTTGCGTGCGGCGCGGCAGGATGGCGTGAATGGTCGCCTTCTCCTCATTCGGAATTAGTTTAATGGCAACCCAATCGCCGACCTTGGGCAGCAGCGCGTGATCGCGCCGCGTTTCGTGGACAAATTTGCCGGTGACCTGCGCGGTGATCTCCGCATCCACCGTCCACACGCGATAAAAATGTTTGTCCTCCACCGCCACGCGCGCCGGAATAAAACCCTTCGCAAGAAATGGCGCGAATTGTTCGTCGCGCGCGGCGTTCCAACCCAGCTTGGTCAGCGACATAAAAATTGGGTGAATGAAATGATGCGCCGACAAGTTTTAATGACCACCGTGACAATGTCCGCCACAACAACCACCGCCGCTGCGACCGCCGCCAGTTTTTTTGCTCGCGTTCGTATCATTACCCGCACCGGCGGAAGCGAAGGTGGAAAACTTTTTGTCGAGCCGCGCGGAACCGCAGTGCGGACATTTCGTGCCCTGCCACTCGGCGGAGCGAACGAGGATTTCAGAATCGCGTTCGCACTGGGCACAATGAAATTCGTAAATCGGCATGGCGCAAAAATAATCGGCAGGATGACATTGTTCAAGCGTGGCGCGGCGAAAATAGTGGCCGTCGGCAAAGGCTGGCCGTCCGCAAGCGCCTTACCAAGGCCGCGCACCTTTGAGTTGTTTTTTGGTGCGCTCAATTTTCTCCTCCGTTTTTCCGGCACGCACTTGAATGCGAAACGGCGGCTCGATTTCCGGCGGCAACGGCACAGACGCCGGCGCGGGTGCTTCTACCGCCGGACCGGCGTCCACAATTTTGCTGATGACGCCGAGCAGTTCCGTCCGGCCATGTCCGGTCGCGGAGGAACACTGATAAATTTCCGGCAACTGTTCAAACCAGCCCGCGATTTCTTTTTTGAACGCCGCGATGTTCGCCGCCACGGATTCCGCCGTGCCGCGATCCGTTTTTGTGAAGACGATGACGAACGGCAGCGCATTGCTCGCGAGCCATTGCACAAATTCCAAATCAATCGGCTGCGGTTCGAGGCCGGAATCAATCAGCAGAAACGTGCAGCAGAGATTTGGCCGGCGTTTGATGTATTGCGCCGCCGCGTGATTGAATTGCGAAACGTGTTTGCGCGAACCTTCCGCGTAACCGTAACCCGGCAAGTCCACGAGTCGCCACGTTTTACCCATTGAAAAAAAGTTGATGAGCTTTGTGAAGCCCGGCGTGGGCGATACGCGCGCGAGGCGTTCGACGCCCGCAAGCGTGTTCAGCAACGACGACTTGCCGACGTTGGAGCGGCCGATGAAGGCGAACTCCGGCAATGACTCGTCCGGACACGCCGATAAGTCCGGCGCGCTGCACACAAAAATGGCGGATGGAATATTCACGATAAAAACCGGCGGCAAAAGTATCGCAAAAAATCGTCTGCGCTGACACAACCAATTTCAAGGCGACGGGAAGCCGCACAAAACCAGTGGGGTAATTTATTTACCTTGCCGCCGGAAGCCGCCTACAATCGCCAATCGCATTCATGGACCAACTGCTTTCCATCCTGCACCAGTGCGCCGCCTCGATTCAGGCTGGCCTCATCGCGCTCGCGGTTGGGTTCATCCTGTTTGCCGTGCTAGAAAGAATGTTCGTGTCCACGCCCGTCAAAAAACCGTGGCGCGCGACGCTGCTCGACCTGCAATACGCCTTGCTCTCGATGCTGTATCCGCCGTTTATTTATTTCGTCATCGCCGCCATTTTTGGTTTTCTGGCTTTCCAAACCAAAGCCGCTGCCAATAATCCGAACCTCTCGCCGCTCTGGTTTGCGGCGCAACTTTTTGTCCTGTTGTTCGTGCGCGATTGCCTGATTTATCTTCGCCACCGCATTTTTCATCTGCGACCGGTCTGGGCGTTTCACTCTATCCATCACAGCTCGGAAGAAGTGAACTGGCTTTCCGCCGTGCGCTTTCATCCGGCGGAAAACGTCATCGAATCCACCGGCGAAATTTTGCTTTTCCTCGGCTGCACGATGATCGGGTTCGATTCGCTGGTGCTATCCGTGGCCGGATTGACCGTCGGCTTTTACAATTTATTTATCCACTCCAATCTGCGTCTGACGTTCGGCCCGCTGCGCTACATTTTTGTCAGTCCGGTCTTTCATCGCTGGCATCATTCCGATGCGCCCGCCGCGCAGGACAAAAATTTTGCCGCCATGTTTTCGTGCCTCGATCTGGTGTTCGGAACTTTTTATATGCCGAAAGATTTAATGCCCGACACGACCGGCCTTTCCGCGACGGAAAAATCCATCCACCCGCGCACGCTCGCGGGACAATTGCTCTATCCGTTCCGCAAACGCTAGGCGCGCAAAATAAAAAACGGGAGGCCAAGTGCCATACGACAACTTCGCCTCCCGTTGAAATCGCCAATTAAAATCAGTGTTTTACGACTACGGCCTTGCCCATCGGCTGGCCGATTTCTTTGAGCAACTTCACAAACCACTTCGCGTGGATGTTGAACGGCTTGCCGCCTTTGATGCGTTCAAATTCAATCGCGCGCAGTTTTTTGCCGCGTTCTTCGTCTTCGCCAACGACGCCGCCTTTGCCGGCGAAGGCGCATTGCACGGCTTTCACCGCGCAGCGGCGGATGAGCTTGCGGTCGGCGGCGTTCGCGGCAGCGGCGCGACTGTAATAACCGCTCTTCTGCACGAGCGTTTTTTCCGCGCCCAGCAATTCCGCGAATTGTTTTGAGAACCACGCACCGACGTTCACTTTGTCTAGACGCACATGGCCGAACGCATCGCGCGGCACTTCTTCGCCGCGCGATTTCATTTCCGCAACGATAGCTTCCACGCCCGCGCCTTCGGAAATAAACAGGTTCACGCAGTCGTGCTTGTCCATGATTTTCCGCAAGCGTGCGGCCTCGCCCTTGATGTCGAGCGCCATTTCGGGAATGTAGATGCCGTGAACATCGCG
>CAILDU010000134.1 GCA_903833055.1 uncultured Verrucomicrobia subdivision 3 bacterium
ACGTTTTTTTCACCACGGTCCGCCTCCCGCAGGATGCGAATCTTGTCTTCCGTCGTATACCGTTTGCCTTTCATCGTCTGGTCCTTTCTTGTGGCCCAGACTAACACATCAACTGGCCTGAAAAAGCCGAGTCACATCAACGGCAACGCCGGTTTTAACATCACCTTGGACAGCGCTTCGGGCAACAATGTCCACACCTACCAGTCTGGCGGCTACACCCTCAGCGGCGGGCAGCTAACCGGCACTTGGGCGACTGACAGCCGGACGATTAGCCCGCTGGCCACACCTAGTGCTTTTGATGCCGCACCCACCGGCAACACACTCTTTAACTTAAACGGCAACAGTCCGAACGGCGTGTGGACACTTTTCATCGCTGACCTTTCCGGCGGCGGCCAATCCACTTTGGTAAGCTGGGGTTTGACCGTTGTTACCGTGCCCGAACCGCAGACTTGGACTTTGCTCGGCGGCAGCCTCACCGCGCTCTGGCTGGCGACCCGCAAACGCCGGAATTAAAATTCGTCAATAAATCCGCGCTAACGGCGCGGCCTTTACAAACGTAGTTTCCCGCAGATAAATCGGCTCCAGTTTTTCGCCCGCAATAAAATCCGTCCGCGACGCAGCCAATTGCGCCAGCATCGCTGCGCTGGGAAATAAATTCCGCTCCATTTCTGGGCCGACGCAAATTTCTCCCGCTGATTTCAATGCTTCAACTTCTGCCGCCGACACAATTTTCAGCGGCGAAATTTCTTGGCGCTCGTCAGCCGAAATTTCCAAAGCCGACAAATAAAATTCCCCGCGTTGCGCGTCAATTATCACGTTCACGCGACCAAATAATTTTTCCGCCTGCGCCTGCGCTGCCAGCACTTCCGCGCTGCTAATGCCGAGCAATTTCACATCGCGCGCCAGTTGCCAGCCTTGCGCAATCGCAATCGCCGCGCGGATGCCCGTGTAACTGCCCGGCCCAATGCCCACCGCGATGACTCCTACTTCTTCACGGAAAACTTTTGCCTCCGCCAGAACTTTTCCCGTCAGACCGAACGCGTTCGTCACGCGGTAGCCGCCCGTTTCCGCCGCTTCGGCCAAAACGATTCCGTCGCGCGCCAGCGCCACGCTCCGCCGCGCCGAAGAAAATTCAAACGCCAGAATCGTCATAAATAATTTTCCGTTCCTGCTCGCTGATGATTTCAATTTTCACGCAAATCAGTTTTTTCCCATCTTCCATCTTCCATCTTCCATCTTCTAATCTTTCCGCCCATTCAATCACACTCACGCCATCCGGCTGGAGAAATTCTTCTACACCCGCCGACAAAAATTGCGCCGCCGTTTCCAACCGATATAAATCCAAATGAAACAATCTCAGCCGTCCGCCGCCATATTCATTGACGAGCGTAAAAGTTGGCGAGTGAACGCGCGCCGGAATTTCCAGCCCGCGCGCCAACCCGCGCACGAACTGTGTTTTGCCCGCACCCAAATCGCCGCTCAACGCGATGATCTGTCCGCGCTGCGCCGCGCGGCCAAACTTTTCGCCGAGCGATTCCGTGTCCGCCGGACTATGCGAAATGAACGTAGCCATTGGCGTCAAATGTGTGCGAGCCGATTTTGTCACGGATCGAAATGCCTTCGCCCGCGACAATTTTCCCGATGCAACTCAACTTGAGTTTTGGAAATGTCTTCTTCCACCCGTCCAGCAGTTTTACCGCGTCTTTGCTAGCGATAGTGAACAGCAGTTCAAAATCCTCACCGTCTGTCAGCGCCGCAATAAATGGCGGCTTGGCGGCGGAATTTTCTTTTGCGCGCGATTTTGCCGCGCGCGAAACGGGCACGGACGATTTCAAAATCACCGCACCAACTTTGCTCGCAGTCAAGATGTGGCGCAAGTCACCGCCGAGTCCGTCGCTCAAATCCATCAGCGCGTGCACCTGAAAATGTTCCGCCAGCCAGCGCGCTTCTGCCAGTCGCGGCTCAAAGCTCAAATGTTTTTCCGCAAGTGAACCGCCGAGTTCGCCGGTCACAAAAATGGCGTCGCCCACTTTCGCACCGCTCCGTAAAATTTGTTTTCCGCGCGGAACCGTTCCAAGCAGCGAAATGGAAATTAAAATGCGTTCAGGATTCGTCGTCGTCTCGCCGCCGACAATGGCAACTCCAAATTGTTCCGCCAATGAATTCAGTCCGTCGTAAATTTTTGCCACAAATTCTGCGTCAAAATCTTTTGGCAACGCAATTGTCACAAGCGCCGCCGTCGGCGTTCCCGCCATCGCCGCAATGTCGCTCAAGCAGCGCGCGAGCGCCTTGCGACCAATTTTTTCCGGCGACGCTTCGCGCGTAAAATGAATGCCTTCCACAACTGCGTCGGTCTTGAACAAAATTAATTTTTCCGGCACGCCCAAATCCAGCACGGCGCAATCGTCGCCCACGCCAACAACCACGTTTTCATTGGTCGGAAGCGTCTTTGTCAACTTGGCGATAAGTTCAAATTCGTTCATCATTGTTGCGTGTAGAGGATGACCAAGTTGGCCGTGTTGAACAAGCTATGCGCGGCGATGGGCGCGAGCAGACAATCGGTTTTTTGGTAGAGCCACGTCAGCACAAGCGCGAAGACGAACAGCGGCACGAGCGTCGGCGCGTTGACGTGGATGAGCGCAAATAAAAAACTTACGCCAAACCACGCGAGCTTGGGATAGCCGAGCTGTTTGATGAACGGAAACAGCACGCCACGAAACATGAATTCTTCCGCGACCGGCGCGAGCACGATCGCAAAAAAAGCGAGATAGCCTTGCAGCCACGCGGACTTCGCGTTGACGATGAGCGCGACGGCGCGTTCGTCTTCCAGCGGCCAGCCGATTATTTGCAGGACGCGCACGGAGTATTGTTCCAATTGCAAAATCACCGGCAAAACCAATGCCAGCACAATGACGGCCAGTAAAATTGACTTGTCTAATTTCGGATTACGAAGGCCAAACGCGTCGCGCCAATTTACTTCGTGCTGTTTGAGAAAATTAAAAATTAGCAGCCACGTCACGCCCTGAAAACTCAACGTCGCCAGTAAAATATTCGCAAAGCTGTCCGGCAATTTGAACGCGGCCACGCCGAATTGGCGCAACAATCCTGCCGTCATCACGCCCACACCGAGGCACGCGAACACGCCCGCGATCAGTAAAATCACGGACTCAGCGCGCCACGGTTTTCGCGACAACATGACGCCAGCCTAGCGCACACGCGCGCGGGTGACGACGCAAAATTGTTCGCGGCCAATTCGTTTTTACGGCAGATTCTTGGCGATGTCTGTCCAACACACGAACCGTCTCGCGCTCGAAAAATCGCCGTATCTTTTGCAACACGCGCACAATCCCGTGGACTGGTTCGCGTGGAATGACGAGGCGTTTGCGAAGGCGCGCGCGGAAAATAAACCGATTTTTTTGAGCATCGGCTATTCAACGTGTCATTGGTGTCATGTGATGGAACGTGAATCGTTCGAGCAGGAAAATATCGGCAAATTTTTGAACGAACATTTCGTCAGCATCAAGGTGGACCGCGAGGAGCGCCCGGATGTGGACAAGATTTACATGACGTTCGTGCAATCCACAACCGGCAGCGGCGGCTGGCCGATGAGCGTTTTTCTCACACCGGAATTAAAGCCGTTTTTTGGTGGCACTTATTTTCCGCCGGAAGCGCGCTATGGTCGTCCCAGTTTTTTGCAATTGCTGGAGCAAATCGTCGGACTCTGGAACGAGCGAAAAATGGAAGTTGTCGCGTCCGCCGACGAATTGCACGCGCGACTCGAACTGCTCACCGCGCGCGACGTGAAAACGAATTTTCCGCTGACGCCGGAATTGCTCAAACGCGCGGCAGAAATGTTCAAGGAATCGTTCGACGCGACGAACGGCGGCTTCGGCGGCGCGCCGAAATTTCCACAGCCGAGCATTCCGTCTTTAATTTTGCGCGCGGCAAAAAGATTTGACGATGACGAGGCGATAAAAATGGTCTTGCACACTTGCGACCGCATGAATGCTGGCGGAATTCACGATCAACTTGGCGGTGGTTTCGCACGCTACGCCGTGGATGCCGAGTGGCTCGTGCCGCATTTTGAGAAAATGCTCTACGACAACGCGCAACTTGCCCAACTGTATCTCGACGCATTTCTCGTCAGTGGTGCTGCGCGCCACGCAGACACGGCGCGCGACATTTTGGATTATGTTTTGCGCGATATGACGCATTCCGGCGGCGGATTTTTTTCCGCCGAAGACGCGGATAGCGAAGGTCATGAAGGGAAATTCTATTGCTGGACGAAGGAAGAACTTTCCAGGTTGCTCACGGTCGAAGAATACAATGTCGCAGCAAAACATTTCGGCATCACGGCGGAAGGAAACTTCGTTGACCACAGCCACCCGATGCCGTTGGCCGGACAAAATGTCTTGAGTATTGTTGAACCAAAAGTTTCCGCCGATGACGAAGCGCTACTCACGTCCGCAAAATCTAAAATGCTTGCCGTGCGCGCCAAACGCATTCGCCCGCATCTCGACGACAAAATTCTCGCGTCATGGAACGGCCTGATGCTCGGCGCATTTGCGCGTGCGTCCGCTGTTTTGGGCGATGAAAAATATCGCGCCGCGGCAGAAAGAAATTTGCAATTCATCCGCACGCAACTTTGGGATGGAAAACCCAAAACTCTTTTTCACCGCTGGCGTGAGGGCGAGCGTGACAACGTGCAATTGCTCGAAGGCTACGCGTTTCAACTTGTCGGCGTCATTGAACTTTACGAAGCCACGTTGGAACCGGTGCATCTGGATTTCGCCATCGAACTTGCCGAGGCGATGATTGCCAAATTTTTCGACGCAGCGAATGGCGGTTTCTGGCAAAGCCTCGCTGGCACAGGCGATTTGATTCTGCGCGTAAAGGATGATTACGACGGCGCAGAACCTTCGGGAAATTCCGTCGCCACACTTGCACTGCTGAAACTCGCTGCGATTACCGGTTGCGAAAATTTCAAGCAGCCCGCCGAGGCGACATTGCAACTCTTCGCCGCTCGTTTACAGCAACAGCCGGCCGCGATGGCGTTCATGTTGCACGCGATGGATTTCTGGCTCGATGAACCACGCCGCGTCGTCATCGCGGGAAAAATTGATTCCACCGAATTTCAAATACTGCTTCGCGCCGCACATTCGGTTTTTCAGCCGAACAAAATTATTCTCGGTAACACCGGCGCGGTTGAACTGTTTGCCAAAACTCTGGCCACGAAAAATTCCGCAACGGCGTTTGTCTGCACCGGCAATGCGTGTCAATCACCGACTGGTGATGCAGAAATTTTACGGCAACAATTGCGTTGATAACATGAGTGATTTTGAAACACGGTTCGGCGGCATCGCGCGGCTTTACAGCCAAAGCGGATTGGAAAAATTACGCGCGGCGCACGTCTGCGTCGTCGGCATCGGCGGCGTCGGCACTTGGGCGGCGGAGGCGTTTGCCCGCTCTGGCATTGGCGCAATCACGCTGGTGGACTTGGACGAAGTCTGCGTGACCAACATCAATCGCCAGTCGCACGCGCTCACGGAAACGGTTGGTCGCGCGAAAGTCGAAGTGATGGCCGAACGCATCCGCGCCATCAATCCCGATTGCCGCGTGACGGTGGAACAGAAATTTTTCAACGAACAAACCGCCGAAGAATTGTTCGCGCCGAAATATGATTTCATTCTCGACGCGATTGACGATATGACGAACAAGGTTTTGCTCATCGTCCGTTGCTGTAAAGACAAACTGCCGGTCATCGCCTGCGGCGGCGCGGGTGGACGCCGCGAACTAACTTCCGTGCGCGTCGGCGATTTGTCGCAAGCGAGCCACGACAAATTGCTGGCGGAAGTGCGACGCAAGTTGCGCCAGGATCACGGTTTTCCCTCCGGGCATCTCGCGATGAATGTGCCGTGCGTCTATTCCGTCGAGCGCACCGTTTATCCGCAAGCGGATGGCTCGGTGTGCGAAATGCGCTCGGCCGCCGAGGACGGCACGCGCCTGAACTGTAACGGCGGCCTCGGCTCGGCGACGTTCGTGACCGGTGCGTTCGGCTTCGCGGCAGCGGGATTTGCGGTGCGAAAAATTACGGAAAGCTAAATCACAATCCGCCGAAGACGCGCAGGAAATTTTCTTCAACACACGCGGCAAGCGATTCTGATTTTTCACCAAAAAATTCCGCGAGGCCGGAACAGATGGCAGGCAAGTTCGCCGGATGGTTTAGCGGTTTGCCATCCGCACCGACGAGCGGATACAGATTTTTTCCTTCGGGCAAAAGCTGGTCGGGCGCGTCAGTCTCAATGAGTAAACGGTCGAGCGGAACTTGCTTGAATGCTTCGCGCTGCTTCAATTTTCGTTCCTGCAAAAAGTAGCCGGGAAAACTGAAATACGCGCCGAGATTCGTGAGCGCGGGAATCATTTCCGCCGCGCCGCCAAAACTGTGCAGCACGAAGCCGCATTGCGGACGCGGACTTTGTTGCAGTAATTCAAGCAAGCGTCCCCAAGCCTGCAAACAGTGAATGCTGACGGGCAGATTACGCTCGGCGGCGATTCCCAGTTGCGCGAGAAAAACTTCTTCTTGGCCGACAAAATTCAATCCCGGTTTCCAATGGTCAATGCCGATTTCGCCGACGGCACTCGGAACGGCCTCGAGAAATTTGACCAGATTTTTCTGCCAGTCCGGCGTGCGTTTATAGACATACCACGGATGATAGCCGAAGCTCGGCAACACAATTTTGTTTTCCCGCGCGAGCGCGAGAACTTGCGGCCAGTCGCTTTCGCAAGTGCCGTTGACAACCATGCGCGCGACGCCGGATTTTTCACACGCCGCGAGCAGTTCGTTTTGCCGTCCGCCAAAACGGTCATCCTGCAAATGATTATGTGCGTCAAAAAAAATCATTCCGCATGAGCTTCAGCAAACTGGCGGATGCGCTCCCAAATTTTGGAAAGCGCGTTGCGGCGGTTGGGCGTGAGGTGTTGTGTGATGCCGAGCGGCGCGAGAAATTTTGGGTCGTGCGCGAGGATTTCCGGCGGCGCGTGGCCACTGTAAAAATCACAGAGCAATCCGGCGACGGCCTTGACGACGAGCGAATCTGAATCGCACTTAAAGAAACACTGGCCGTCGTGGAATTGCGAGACGAACCACAGTTTCGCGAGGCAGCCGGGAATTAAATTTTCTTCCACACGCAATTCCGGTGCGAGTGACGGACGCACCTTGGCTTTTTCAACGACAAACGCCAGCCGGTCTTGGCCGTTTTTCAGCGCGGCCAGTTGCGCGGTGAGTTGCTGTTGTTTTTCCGCGAGATTCATGGCGCGGAAACGAACTCAATCCGCGTGCGGTTGTTCGCCGCCCTCGCCAGCCGGTGGCGGCTCGGGAGTTTCGGCGACAGGTTCGCGCGGTTCAGGTGACGGACGTTGCAGTTCGTCGCGCCGCTGATTTTGGTCGCGCTGGTCACGGCGCGGTTCATTGCGACGCGGCTCGTCACGCCGCGGTTCGCGTGAAGGCAAAGGCGGTGACGGCTCGCGGCGCGGCGGCTGGATGCGACGCAGCGCGCGGCGAAGTTCGTCAATCTCACGCTCGTCGGCTAGCTTTTGGCGTTCGGCGACCTCGACGAGTTCGAGCACTTCGTCGAGCTGATCAATCATCTGCTTGAGCGACTCGGCAATTTCCGTGGCGTGCGCAACGGCCTGACTGACAGCGGAAGTTTCCGCCGGACGAAAATCAGCGGGCTTGACCCACGGCTTCGGACGCAGCGGTTCGGGACGGCGTTCGGGGCGACGATCGCGTTGCGGTTCGCGGGGGAAATCACGTTGCGGCCGAGCTTCCGGCGCGCGCGGAATTTCTGCGACGGGTTCTGCCTCCGGCGCTTCCGGCGAATCAGTCTCGTGCGAAGCAAAATCGGCGGGTGCTTCCGCGTGCGGTTCGCGGAAATCACCGGAAGTATCGCCCTCGTGATGTTCGGCGTGTTCAACGTGTTCGGCAGCGGGCGCGTTGGGTTCGAGCGTTTCCGGCGCGGGCGAAATTTCTTCGGCAGCAGGTGCGCCAGCCTTAGCAATCACGGGACGCGGAGTGCGACCACGACCACCGCGACGACCACGACGGCGATTGCCGCCGGGACTGCGCGCGGGCGCGGGCGATTTCAAATTGGAATTTTCGTCAGGCACAAATTTTAGGGTTGAGGATGGCCGTTGGCCGCGTAAATGCAATGGCGAATTGCGCTTACTTTTTCACAAACAGCGCGATGGAGGCGGTAAAACCGTGCAGAAAGTTTTTCTCGCCGACGGGGCCGATTTCGCCGTTGCAGAAAAATCCGGCGATTCCTGTCGGGCCAAAATGCGCCTGCAACAATTTGGCATCGTGGCTCGTGCGGCCAAAAAGATTTTTGCCGCGACCATTGCAACAGAACAGGCAACCGCCGTAAATCTCCGTGCCCGCGAGACTTTTCCGCGCGCGCGTCAGCAACTCGCTCAAGTCCTCGGACGCGGCGGCGGCATCGCGACGCTGAAACTGAATCGTCTGCCCCATGCGCGGCAGCGCACCAACTTGCAGCACGCCGGAATTTGGATCGCCGCCGATCAGATTACGCACGAGAAAATCGCCACGATGAAAATCTTCCAAGTATTCATTTACGACGAGGCCGATGTGCAGATTGCCCTGCACCTTGCGCTGATCCTCCGCCGACAGTTGCTGCACCGTCTCGGACAGCACCGCGTAAGCCGGACGATTACCGATGTGCTGGATAAAATTTTGCTGCACGCGCGTGAGCGTCCACGCCTCGCCGATGGGCGTGCAGCCCTGCGAAATCACACCGGTCAACGCCACATCGCCGCCAACCGCGAGCGCCACGCCGCCGTCTTCAAAAACTTCGCCGTCGAGATAAAGTTGCGTGAGCGGTTCGGGAAAATTGCCGCTGGCCATGCCGCCATAAACCGGCACGGCGGAATAATTTTCATTCCACGAACGCAGCCACTTTTCGCCGTCGAGATGAAACGGATCAATGAATGCAAGCCATCCGTTGACATTCTCTTTGGTCACGCCAGTTTCCACAGGCCAGAAACTTTCACCCTCCGCCGACATCACTTGATCCTGCGTGAAACGAACGGCTTTAAGTTTCGCGCCCGGCAAATAATAAAGTGCGAGCACCAATCCACCCGCGCTTTCGAGTTCTTCGGCGTTCGCAACAAGGCCGCCGCCGGAACAACCGACCAGCAGCGGAATCTGCGCGTGCAATCGGAGAATTTCCAAAACCTGCGCCGCGTGCGGGAAAAATTTCGGCGACATGAACACGAGGCCGAGCGAAATTTCTTTCGCCGGCAGCCGCGCACGCAGGCGCCGCGCCCAGTCGGCCAGACCGGCTTCGTCCATGCCGTCCGACCAGTAAGCTGCTATGGAATGTTCCTCGCTCACAAAACTATTTTAACCATGCCACAACTTTTTCGCCCGCCCAAATTTCTTTTACGGACTGACGTTCGCGCGCGGCGGCAGCTTTTTTGCCGCTCACCAAAATTTCTGCCGCCAGCGGACGCGTGTTGTAATTGCTCGCCATCACAAAACCATACGCACCCGCGCTCAACAGCGCGAGAAAATCGCCTTCGCCGACTTTTGCGAGCGGACGATCCTTGCAAAAATAATCGCCGGACTCGCAAATGCCGCCAACGACATCGGACGAAACCGTTGCGACGGATTTTTTCGTGAGCGGAACAATTTCGTGAAACGAATCATAAAACGCCGGTCGAATCAAATCGTTCATTGCCGCGTCCACGATGACGAAATTCTTTTTGCCCGTGCGTTTTACATATTCGACTTTCGTCACGAGCGCGCCCGCATTGCCGACAATGAAACGACCCGGCTCAATCAGAATTTTCAAGCCGAGCGGCTTCAACAGCGGTAGTAGTTTTTCCGCGTAGCTTGCCGGCGTCAAGATGCCTTTCGCAGCGGAAGATTTCCACCAACTTGCCGAACCGCTGGCGAGCGCCGGGTTGTAAATAATTCCCAAGCCGCCGCCCGGACTGAAAAATTCCAACTTATATTTCGCCGCCAATTTTTTCACCAGCGGCAAAACTTTTTTCACCGCGAGTTCGTAAGGCGTGACCGAGGTCAGTTGCGAGCCGATGTGCATCTGGACGCCGCGCAGCCAGATGTTTTTCAATTTGCTCGCGCGCGCGTAAATCGCCTCGACGTGCTCGAACTGGATGCCAAATTTGTTCTCGTAAGTGCCGGTCGTGATCTTGGAGTGCGTCTTGGCCGAGACATTTGGATTGATGCGCACGGCGATAGGTGCACGTTTTTTCAGCCGCGCAGCGACTTTGTTGATGCGCAGAATTTCCGGTTCGCTCTCGCAGTTGAAGGAATAAATTCCTTTTTGCAGCGCGAATTCAATTTCGCTTTCCGACTTCGCCACGCCAGCGAAAACGCATTTTTTCGGATCACCGCCCGCCGCGATGACGCGCTGCAACTCGCCCGCGCTCACCACGTCGAAACCACTGCCGCGATTTGCCAGCACGCGCATCACGGAGAGATTTGAGTTCGCCTTCATCGCGAAACAGATCAGGTGATCGAGCGGCGCGAGCGCGGCATCCAATTTTTGAAAATGGTCTTCGAGCGTGTGCTGCGAATAAACGTAAAGCGGCGTGCCAAATTTTTTGGCGAGCTCGTCAATGCTCACGCCTTCACAGAACAGCTTGTCTCCCACAAAACGAAAATCATGCATCGCGCGAGAGTTTAGTGGCCGCCGCGCAAAGTTCAAGGTCGGGAAATAAAGATTTGAAAATAAAAAACCCGCCGGAAAAATCCGGCGGGCGCGGGAAAAATAAATTTTTACGGCGCGGCCAGGATGGCGGCGCGCTGGGTGTGATATTCCTCCGACGAGATTTTATCGGCCTTGTAACTTTCCAGCAACGCGTCCAGTTGCGCCTGTTTGGCCGCGTTAATCGGCAGCGGCGGCGGGTCAATTCTTTTGAAGCCGAGTTCCTTGCCGGGATAATCGGCTTGGGCGGCCAGCAGCGCGGCTTTTTCCGCGTCCGCGCGTTTCTGCGCGTCAATGGCCGCCTGTTTTTTTGCCTCGGCCTGGGCTTGCGCGGCGGCGGCGGCAGCAGCGCGCTTGCGTTCGGCCATGATCGCCGCGTTTTGTTGGGTGGCTTCATTTTGCGCAATTTCCTTGGCTTGCGCGGCGGCCTGCGCCTTGGCCTGCGCGTCAGCATGGGCTTGCGCGGCGGCGGCGGTCAATTTTTGCGCCGCGTCATTGCTTTGGGCGGCGAGATCCGCCTGTTTCTGCGCGTCGGCCTTGGCCGCATCTGCGGCTTCGGCTTTCGCTTGGGCATCGGCGGCGGCGGCAGCGGCATCCGCCTCGGCCTTTTGCGCGGCATCCTTGGCCTGCGCGACGGCATCGGTCTGCTTTTGCAGATCGGCGGCAGCTTGCGCTTTCGCTTGCGCGTCCGCGTCCGCGCTGGCGGCCAGCTCCTTGGCTTTTTGGGCGGCGTCCTTGGCTTGCGCGGCATGATCCGCCTGCTTCTGCGCTTCGGCGGCGGCCTGCGCGGCGGCTTGCGC
>CAILDU010000135.1 GCA_903833055.1 uncultured Verrucomicrobia subdivision 3 bacterium
AATTGGCGCCGGTCAAAAGCCGGTTCAAATTCCCGCTGGCGGCGGCGGAAGCCCGCTCCGCCAGCTGCTAATAATTTCCGTATTCGTCCTTCTCCTGTTTTTGCTCGAACGGATTATTCGCCTGCTCGCGCCAGAATGCCGCGCCGGGCCGGCCGTTCGTCGCCGCGTTCGCCTCCGCCTGGTTTTCGCGCAGCAAATACTGCTCCTCCAGCGACGGTTTTTTTCCGCCGCCCGGCTTGGTCACCCCGAGGATTTGTTCCGGCGACTGCACGCCGAGGATTTGTTCCGGCGTGAGCAGCGTCCAGTTCTTGCGCTTCTCCAGCGCCTCCTTCACCGACGGATCCTGATTGTTGTAAATCACCGGCGGCGCGCCCAGGTTGTCCGGCGTATAATCCTTGAACAGCGAATGCGGGGCGTTGAAATCCCTGGCGTTACCCGCGCGTGACGGCGAAACCATGAAGGAATGAGCCTTGTCCGCCGACATGTCCGCCGGCTTGGAAAACATGATGGTCTGCTGCGCGGCCAGCGGCAGGGCCGTCACTAGGACGCCGCCAATCGCCACCGCCGCCAACCATTTGGACTGAAAACGATTCATCTTCCACTCTCACGCTAAAGTAATGGACAACCTTCGTCAAAAGGGAATTCAAAAAATGAATTTCCCGCGCTTCGGTTTTTGCTCCGTGCTTCTGACTCCTTGCTTCGTATTTACTGCCGCTCGTATTCACCCTTGCCGAGCCGTTTGTAAACCTGGAAGCCGGACTTCTTCGCGTCCGAGATGGACAGCGGCTTGAGCTTGTGCGGCGTGCTGAAGCCGGAAATGATCTTGCGCACCGGCTTCTTGCACGCCGGGCATTTCGTGAGCGGCGCGGCGGACAGCGGGCGGTTCAGCGTGAACGTCCCGCCGCACACCTTGCACTCGCCCTCGCAGAGTTCGTATTCGTAAAGCGGCATGCCCTATTTTTTCAAAAACGCGCTGAATAAGTCAATCGGCAGCGGCAGGAACGTTGTCGTGTTGTGTTCGCTCGCCATTTCGCGCATGGTCTGGAGATAGCGAAGTTGCAGCGCAATCGGCTCCTTCGCGATGAGCGCGGCGGCCTGCACCATTTTTTCAGCGGCTTCAAATTCGCCCTGCGCGTTCACCACTTTCGCGCGGCGTTCACGTTCCGCCTCGGCCTGTTTCGCCATCGCCCGCTTCATGCTGTCCGGCAACGAAACTTCGCGCGTCTCGACGCTCGTGACCTTGATGCCCCACGGTCCAGTTTGCTTATCAATAATCTCCTGCAATTTCAAATTGATGACGTCGCGCTGCGACAGCAATTCGTCGAGCGCGGATTGTCCGAGCACGCTCCGCAACGTCGTTTGCGCGATAAGCGAAGTGGCGCGAAAATAATTTTCCACCTTCACGACCGCGGCAATCGGGTCTTCGATGCGAAAATAAATCACCGCATCCACCGTCGCCGGCACATTGTCCTTCGTCATGATTTCCTGTTTCGGCACGTCAATCGTCACCACGCGCAAATCCATTTTTACCATGCGATCAACAAACGGAATCAGAAAAATCAAACCCGGCCCGCGCGCGCCAACCAGTTTGCCGAGCCGGAAAATCACGCCGCGCTCGTATTCGCGCGTGATGCGAACGGCTTGCGGCAGCAGCACGAATAGCACAATAAACAACGGCACAATCAGCACTGCGCCCGCGCCTAAAATAGTGTGAACAATAGGTGGAAGTGATTGTGTATCCATAAAATTTTTATCCGTTGTTGTTTAATTTTACTTAAAGCGTCAATCCGCTGTTGGTTCTTTCGCTTCATTTCTACTCTAACAAAAGCGCGTTCATCCGCCAAGAAACTTGTTGGTTCACTCGCAAATTTCCTTCGCCCACTTCACGGTCTTCGCGCGACAAAAATTTCCGCTTTAGCTTTCGCGCGCCGCGCTTTAACTTCGCGCCAGACAAATGGCCTTAAAACTGTTCAACACGCTCACGCGCTCCGTCGAGAATTTCTCGCCGCTAAATCCGAACGAAAACAAAGTCGGGATGTATTGCTGCGGGCCGACCGTTTATGACTACGCGCACATCGGTAACTGGCGCACGTTTGTCTTCGCCGATCTCGTCCGCCGCACGCTCGAATTTTCCGGCTACGACGTCCAGCACGTCATGAACATCACGGACATCGAGGACAAAATCATCAAGCGCGTCCGTGAAAATAAAACCACGTTGCGCGAGTTCACGGGAAAATTTGAAACCGCGTTTCTTGATGACTTAAAGGCGTTGAACTGCAAAGAACCGCACGTCAAACCGCGCGCCACCGAATACATCGCCGAAATTATTTCTTTGATCGAAAAGCTGATTTCACGCGGCATTGCTTATAAAGCGGCGGACGGCTCGGTTTATTTTTCCATCACCAAATATCAGGGCTGCGGCTGCAATTACGGCCAGTTGTTGAAACTGAATTTTGACGAGATGCGCGCGGGCGAACGCGTTTCCAGCGACGAATACGAAAAAGAATCCGTCGCCGATTTTGCGCTCTGGAAAGCGCATGTGCCGGAGGATGGCGATATTTTCTGGCCGAGTCCGTTCGGCGAAGGTCGTCCCGGCTGGCACATCGAGTGCAGCGCCATGAGCATGAAAGTGCTCGGCGAAAGTTTCGACCTGCACCTCGGCGGCGAAGACCTGAAATTTCCGCATCACGAGGATGAAATCGCGCAAAGCGAAGGCGCGACTGGCAAACCATTCGTGAAACATTGGCTGCATGGCGCACATCTGTTGGTTGAAGGTAAAAAGATGAGCAAGTCGATGGGCAATTACTTCACGTTGCGCGACCTGCTGGAAAAGGGACACACCGGTCGCGAAGTGCGTTATCTGTTGCTTACTTCGCATTATCGCGAGACTTTCAACTTCACGCTCGACGGTTTGGCTGGCGCGAAGACCGCGCTGGCGCGGATTGACGAGTGCGTTGGCAAGCTGCGCGAAATCGCTGGCAATGCAACCGCCGCGCCGGAATCAAAATTACAGGAACAATTTTCCGCCGCGCTTGCTGATGACCTGAACATTTCCGCCGCGTGGGGTGAAATATTCAAGTGGGTGACTGAAACAAACAAACGCCTCGCAGAAAATTCTTTGAGTTCACAAGTTGCGGCGGCAAATTTGGCTGCGTGGGAGAAAATTGATTCCGTTCTCGGCATCGGCGTGAAAATGGAAACTGAAGTTCCCGCTGAAATTTCTGCGCTCGCCGACGAACGCACGGCGGCGAAGAAAGCTAAAGATTTCAAGCGCAGCGACGCGATTCGCGACGAGTTAAAAGCCAAAGGCTGGGTCATCGAAGACACGCCGAAGGGAATCAAGTTGAAGAAAATTTAACCAGTTCTGTTGTGCAAATCGTAAATCGCATATCGTAAATCATAAATGTCGAAAGGTTTGTTCATCACGTTTGAAGGCACGGAAGGCTGCGGCAAGTCCACGCAGATCAAACTGCTCGCCGAACATTTGCAGGCGCTCGGCCATCGCGTGCGTCTGTTGCGCGAGCCGGGCGGCACGCCCATCGGCGAAGAAATCCGCCACACGCTCAAGCATAGCGAGCACAACCACGCCATGACCGCCGAGGCCGAACTGCTCCTGATGAATGCCAGTCGCGCGCAGATCGTCCGCGAAGTGATCCGTCCCGCACTCGCCGCCGGTGAAATGATTTTGTGCGACCGCTTCTACGATTCCACCACGGCGTATCAAGGCTACGGACGCGAACTGGATTTGGAAAAAGTGAAGTCCGTCATTGATTTTGCCGTCGGCGAAACGAAGCCGGATTTAACTTTATTTTTGCACGTCCCGGCGGAAGTCAGTGCCGAGCGTTTGCGTTCGCGCCAGTCCACGTTGCCGTTTGTGCGCGATCGCATTGAAGAAGCCGACCGGAAATTTTTCGAGCGCGTGGCGCACGGCTACGGCGTCATCGCCGCGATCGAACCGCAGCGCGTCAAGTTCATCAACGGCGCGCAGCCGATGGATGTGGTCTGCAAAACGATTTGGGAAATCGTCCAGCCGCGTGTGCCGAAAGTCGGGCGGTGGTGAAAATCTTTACAGTTTTTTCTCCAGCAGCTTTGCTTGCGCTTTTTCAATCCACGTCTGAAGAAATTGTCGCATCGACGGCGGTAAATTTGTGTTTGAGTTTTGAAACCTATTCCAGTTCTCAATAGCTTTTCCAAAATCACCATTGATAAAGCATAACAATCCGCTGGTTGTATAATCTTCAGATTCGAGCGGTAAATTTGGATTCTGGGCACGAAATTGCACCCAGATTTCCGTCACTTTCATGCAATCCTCAACTGCGCCTGAAACATCTTCGCGTTCGTAACGCGCCCAAGCCTGCACATCGTAGGCAAAAAGATTTTTCGGATTATATTTGATTGCAAAAAACGCATCCGAAATCGCGCCGTCAACATGATTTTGCATCAGTTTTAGCCAGCCTCGAAACGCATAGGGATTCGAATTTGTTGGTGTGATGTAGATGGCTTCATTCAAATTCGTAATAGCTCCATCCAAATCTCCAGACCTATATTTCTTAAACGCACGATTCTGGCATCTTGAAGATAATTTTCCGGCTAAATCTGCGGGTCTGGCTTTTGGATCTATTTTTATTCCAATCTCAAAATCATGCAGCGCAGTGTCGACATTTGTCAGTTCAAGCTCAACGCGCGAACGCCAGAAATACGCGCCAGAAAATTTCGGTGCCAACATGATTTGTTGATTGCAATCAGACATCGCACCATCCGAATTGCCTTTCATGGCTTTGGCATAAGCCCGATTGCCATAAGATTCATATGGTTTGTATGAGCTTTCGATCGCCTTTGTGAAATTGGTAATCGCACCATCCCAATCTGACCGGTGGTAACTTGCCATGCCCAACTCAAAACCCTGATTTGTCTGCTGTGCCAAAGCGGTCAATGAAAAAACCAAAGGCAAAGTTGTTAAGAGAATTTTTTGGAGAATGCCCATGCAAAATTTTTAACATTGAAACCGCCAACTGAAAGCCAGTTAATCTTGCCGAATTCACTGCAAGTAGTAAGTTTCTTTAGCATGATTGAAAAAACCATCAGCGAGATTGAGGCGAAAATCGGCGGCGCGGAATCCGTCAGCACCGAACACAAGGCGGAGTTGCTAAAACTGCTCGGCACGTTGAAAACGGAAGTCGCGAAACTTTCCGAAACGCATGGCGAACAAGCAGACAGCATTGCCAATTTTGCCAAGCTCTCCGCGCACGAAGCCACGCGCACCAATCAAAATCCGGAGTTGCGTCAGCTTTCTAATCAAGGTTTGCGTTCTTCTGTGGACGGCTTCGAGCAATCACATCCACGCCTCGTGCAGATTGTGAACTCCATCAGCAAAACGCTGTCGGACTTGGGGATTTAAGCGGAACTCACGCAAAGACGCCAGGGCGCAAATTTTTTCCTGGTTGAAATCAATTAAATTTCTTCGCGGCTTTGCTCCTTTGCGTGAACCTAGTCTGCGTGCGGTTCCAGCTTCGCAATCGCCGCCATGATTTCGTCCGCAACCTGCTGGTAAATTTCTTTGAGCCGCGTTTTGTCGCACGTTTTCGCTTCAGCGCGCAACGCTTCAAATTTCATCGGCTGACCGTATTTCACCGCGAGTCGTTTCGGCAGATGAAATTTCCATTTGCGATTGTAGCACTCAAAAGTTCCGAACGTCCGCACGGGAACCACCACCGCCTCCGACTTAATGACAATCAGGCCGATGCCCGAACGCGCCGGTTGCAGCTTGCCGTCCTTCGTCCGCGTGCCTTCAGGAAATAAAATAATGCCGTTGCCGTCGAGCAGCCGGTTCAAAATAATTTTCAATCCCTTCGCGCCGCCGCCATCGCGGTCAACGGGAACCGCATTCCACGAACGCAGCAGCGCGCCGATGCCGGGATAACGAAACAGCGATTCGCGCGCGAGATAATTGATGTCGCGGCTCAAGGCCGAGCCAACCAGCGGCGGATCGAGAAAACTCGCGTGGTTAGAGGCGATAATCACGCCGCCTTTCAGCGGCACGCGCTCCGCATTGAAAACTTGCCAACGAAAATAACCCGCATACATCATGCGGAAACAACTCCAGCCGATGCGATAAGACAGGTTCATTTTTCCACCGTCATTAACTTGCGAATTTCCGCCAACAGCCAAGCGCTCGTTTCCGCCGAGGTCATGCTGGAATTATTCAGGACCTTTGCGCCGAGTGCGATCATCAGCGGCGCGACCGCGCGCTGGCTGTCGCGTTGATCCCGCGCGGCGAGATTTTCATTCACGCCGTCGGCCGTGCGCCGCGCCGTGCGTTCCGCCAGCGACGCATCTAGATAAAATTTGAAATCCGTTTCGGGAAAAACATTCGTGCCGATGTCGCGGCC
>CAILDU010000136.1 GCA_903833055.1 uncultured Verrucomicrobia subdivision 3 bacterium
TGGAATTCGAGGCCGAGAACGAAGCCGTCGAGAAAAAGGGTGGCAAGCCGGCGGAAGCCGTGCCCGTGCTGCTCGGCATCACGAAGGCGTCGCTCGAAACCGACAGCTTCCTCAGCGCTGCGTCCTTCCAAGACACGACCCGCGTGCTCACCGAAGCCGCGACGCGTTCCAAGATTGACAGCCTGCGCGGCTTCAAGGAAAACGTCATCATGGGTCACATCATTCCGGCGGGAACCGGCTTTGATATGCACCGCAAGATTACGCTCAAGCCGCTCGTGGAATTGCCGGAAGAACCGGAACCCGAAGAAGTGGAAGCCGCTGAAACGGAAAATCCGTTGCTCGCTTAAGCTGAAATAAAATTACACCACGGCGTCCGACAAAAGTCGGACGCCGTTTTTGTTTTCCGAAATGAAGCTGCGGAGCAGCGAACGAAAGTAGCCCACGGCGTCAGCCGTGGGTGAAGCGATAAAAAATTTCAGCCCCGGATGGGGCGAAAGAAACAAACAAGCGTTACGGCTTTACGACGGAAATTACCAACGCATCCGGCTGGAGATACTTCTGCGCGGCGGCTTTGATTTGTTCCAGCGTCACGGCTTCGTATTTGGCATCGTCCAATTCTGTGCGCTGCCAGCCCAGACCGTAAAGCTCGTCGAGCGCAGCGGTTGAGGCGAGATTGCCGAGGTCGGCGCGCGCGATTTTTTTGCCGCCAATGATTTTTGCTTTGGCGCGTTTCAATTCATCCGCGCTCAAACCTTCGGTGCGAAGCAATTCAGCTTCCTTCAATAACTCCGTTTCCACCTGCGCCACCTTGGTCGGTTCCGTGCCGGTGTAGAACGCGAAGTAGCCCGGCGCAATGCCGACGAAATTCTGCGCGCCGACGTAATACGCCAAACCAAGCTGCTCGCGGATGCGTAAGAACAGCCGCGAGCCGAGATCGCTGCAACATTCCTGCAACAAATCGAGCGCGTATTTGTCGTCGCTGGCAATCGTCGTGCCGGGAAAACCGATGACGAGCACGGCCTGCTTTTTGTCGCGCGTTTCCTCGACGCGCTTGAGCGAAGTGAGGGCAGGGGATTGTGAGTCGAGCGCAATGTCCGCCGAATTTTTCCAGCCCGCAAAAGTTCTCTCCACGACGGCTTTTACGTCCGCCATTCTTACGTCGCCAAAAATCGCGAGCACACAATTGTTCGGCGTGGTGAGCTTTTGATGAAACTCTTTCAACGCAGCCACGGAAACTTTTCCGGCGGATTCTTCCGAACCGAGTGAATCCAATCCGTAGCCGGTTTCGCCGAACAAGGCGCGGCGCATCGCGAGGCTTGCGCTCTTGAGCAATTCATCTTTGCGCGAACGGATGCCGGCAATCTGGACTTCCTTTTCGCGCTCCAATTCGTCAGCGGGAAAAATCGGATTCAAGATCACATCAGCCAGCAAATCGAGGCCGGTCGCGAAATCTTCGCTCAACACTTCGGCGTTGATGCCGAAACTATTATTGCCGCCGTAACTGTCAATGTGGCCACCGACAGATTCAATTTCCGTCGCAATTTTTTCCGCGCTGCGCGTCTTCGTGCCCTTGATAAGCATCTTGGCGAGCAGCATCGTCGTGCCGTTATTCGCCGCATTTTCCGCGAGGACGCCACCTTTGAACACGGCGCGAAATTCTACAAACGGCAGGCGATGATCTTCTTTCACCAGCAACGTGAGGCCGTTCGGCAAAACAATTTTCTGAATCGCGTTGTCTTTGTTCGACTCAATGTTCGCCTTCGCTTTCGGCGCAGCACCTTCGGGCAGGAGCGCATAAAGAGTGCGGTTTTCCGGCGTAAGATAATGACGAGTGACGCGCTGGACATCGGCGAGCGTGACATTTTTTACGGCAGCGAGATAGCGCTCGGAGAAATTCAGGTCATTCGCGGCGAGCCAATTGCCGCCGAGATTTTGCGCCTGACCTTCCATCGTCTTGCGCGAAGCCAGCGTGGCAGAAATAAATTGTTTGATGGCCTTCTGCAATTCGTTGGCAGAGACGGAAATCATTTTAACTTTTTCAATCTCCGCGAGAATGGCTTTGTTCGCAGCTTCAAACTGGTCGCCGTCCACAACCGCGCTGATGCCGAAAAGTCCGGGCAACCCGGGATTGTAAGTCCACGCGTCAACGTGATGCACGACGCCTTGCTTCTCGCGCACTTGTTGGAACAAGCGCGAGCTGCGTCCGCTACCGAGCAAAACGGCGAGCACGTCAAGAACGACAACATCGGGGTGGCGCAATTCGGGAATGTGCCAGGCAAAATGAATATGACCGAGTTCAACGGCGTCTTCCTCGACGATGGTGCGTTCGCCGGTCTGTTTCGGTTCGAGCGGCAAAACACTTGGCGGCATCGGACGCGATTTGCTTTTTGCGTAAGCCGTTTTGATTTGCGCGACAACTTCGTCGTTCTTCACGTCACCCGCGACGACGTAGAAAACATTATTCGGCGCGTATTTCTCCGTGTAGTAATTACGGATGTCATCCGGCTTCACTTCATTGAAAATATCAGGATAGCCAATGACCGTGAAGCGATACGGACTTTTCGTGTAAGCCGTTTCAAACAGCCGGCGGCTTGCGCGACGGCCTGGATCGTCGTGGCACATATCCATTTCGCGGCGGATGACATCCATTTCTTTCGCGAGTTCATCCGGCGGCAAATTGGCGTGCTGCATGATGTCGCATAAAATATCAATCGCCTTCACCGCGCCCGTGTTCGGCACATCAATGTGATAAACCGTGCGATCAAACGAAGTGTAGGCGTTCATGTAACCGCCCGCTTCCTGCACTTCCTGATCAATGCGACTGCCCGCGCGCGTCGTCGTGCCTTTGAAGAGCATATGTTCGAGCACGTGCGAAAGTCCCGCGCCGAGCCACTTGTCTTCGTGAATGCTACCCGCCATCGCCCACGCCTGCGCGCTGACGACCGGCGCGTTATGATCTTCGCGCACGATGATGACGAGACCGTTTTCGAGCGTCGTAAGTTTGACGCCGGGCGGAATGGACGGAATAAAATCTTTGGTCATTTCAAATAAATGTCGGACGGAAAGGGTATTCAGAAAAGCGTTCCGGGCAATTCAATTTGCGTGCACGCCTGACTTCAAAAATTTCCTGCCATTCAAGTCTATCGCCAGAAGATGGCGGAAGCTATCATGGCGTGGATGGCACAGCGCGCCATCCCTACCGAATCGCCGACGGGGCTGGGCTATGGCCGTAATATATTTGCCTTTGACCCGTTCGCCAGCGGGCTTTAACTTTCCACATGGCGAACGCCAAAAAAATTAAACGCAAGGCCGCGCTGCTCGGCGTCGGCTTGGATTCCGACGGGCATAAGCGCATTACCACCGGCGATAATTTCACGCTCGTCGGCGGCAGTCAAGACACGCACGAGCAGATGACCGAAAAGGCCATCAAGATAAACGAGAAACTCAAGGCGCGCGGCAAACAACTCGAAACCGTCAGCCGCGAGGAGTTCGATGACATCGCCCACGAGGTCGGCTTGAAGAAATTTCCCGCGAAGTGAATTCCCGTAGCGGCGTGCAGACCGCCGCAAGTATTACCATTTAATTTCCGGCTTTCTACCGAAAGCCGCTACGCCATGAAAACCGTCATCCACTGGTTCCGCCGCGATTTGCGCGTCAGTGACAACATCGCCTTATGCGAAGCGGCCAAGCGCGCGGAGACGGTCATTCCAGTTTTTATTTTTGAAGATGCGTTTCGCACCGGCCCTGATGTCGGCGCGGCGCGACTGGCTTTTCTCCTGCAATCTGTCGAGTCGCTCCGCAAAAACCTGGCCGAGCTTGGCCACACGCTCGTTATTCGTCGCGGCAAGTCCGAGGAAATTTTGCCCGCGCTTGCCAAAGAAGTTGGCGCGCAAGCCGTCTTCGCCAACAAGCGTTACGAGCCTTACACGCAACGTCGCGATGAACGCATCACGCAGTCGTTGCTGAAAATCGGCGTGGGCTACGAGCTGTTCAAAGATGCGGTGGTGTGGGAAGAAACGGAAGTGCTCAACCTGTCCGGCAAGCCTTACACGGTCTTCACGCCGTATTCGAAGGCGTGGAAGGCCAAGGCGATTCCCGCACCGCGTGCCAAGTTGAGAAGCCAGAAGCCAGAAGCCAGAAGTCAGAATTTGTCTTCGGACAATCTTCCCGCCACGCCGGATGAAGTTGGTTATCCGCTGACGCAAAAAATTCCCGCTGGCGGCGAGCGCGCGGCGCTGGAGTTGTTGCGCAAATTCATGGCGGGGCCGGTTTATAGTTACACGACGAACCGGAATTTTCCCGCGCTGGACGGCGGCTCAAATTTGTCGCCGCATCTGCGCGCGGGGACGATTGGCATTCGCACCATCATAGCCGATCTGAACAAAGCGCGCGCTAAAGCCGTGGGCGCGGACGCGCTGAAAAGCTGCGAGACGTTTTTGAACGAACTCATCTGGCGCGAGTTTTATGCGCAGGTGCTGCACAACTTTCCGCACGTCACGAAAGGCGCGTTTCGTCCCGAATACGACAAGCTGAAATGGTCGGATAACGAGGCGCATTTCACCGCGTGGTGCGAAGGTAAAACCGGTTATCCCATCGTGGACGCGGCGATGCGTTGCCTCAACGCGACCGGCACGATGCACAACCGGCTACGCATGATTGTGGCGATGTTCCTCACGAAAGATTTACTGATCAACTGGCAGCAGGGCGAACGTTATTTTATGAAGCAGCTCGTGGATGGCGATATGGCGTCAAACAACGGCGGTTGGCAATGGAGCGCGGGCACCGGCACGGACGCCGCGCCGTATTTTCGCATCTTCAATCCGGTGTCGCAGGCAGAGAAGTTCGACGTGGGCGGAAAATTTGTCCGCAGTTGGATTCCCGAACTGAAAGATTTTCCCGACGATTTGATTCAGCAGCCGTGGGAAAATCCGTTGCTCCTGTCCAAATCAAAGTATCCGCAGCGAATTGTTTTGCACGAGGAGCAGCGCGGGAAATGTCGCGCGATGTTCAAAGCGGTGAAGGGTTAAACCTTCGTCAGATCCACGAAGTTCTTCAGCAGTTGCAGACCGACCTTCTGGCTTTTCTCCGGATGGAATTGCGTGGCGAAAACATTGTCGCGCCAGACGGACGAGGCGAAGTTGTTCCAGTAATTCGTGCGCGTCGCGACGATGGAATCATCCACCGGCTGTGGATAAAAGCTGTGCACGAAATAAACGTAGCTGCCGCTTTCAATCCCGCGATACAGCGGGCAATCGGTCCGCACAATCTCCAATTTGTTCCAGCCGATCTGCGGAATTTTCAAGCCGTTCTTTTCTGAAAACTTGACGACGCTGCCTTGGAAAACACCGAGGCCGGCGGCGCAGGAATTAAATTCTTCGCTCCGTTCAAACAGCGCCTGATAGCCGACGCAGATGCCGAGAAACGGTTTGCCGGTCGTGATGAAATCTTTTGCCGCTTCGAGCAATTCCTGTTTGCGGAGCGCGGCAATGCAGTCGTCGAACGCGCCGACGCCGGGCAGCACGAGGCCGCGCGCATCACCGATTTCATCGGGATGCTGCACGAGGCGCACGTCCGCGCCAACCTTGAGCAACGACTTGTGGACGCTGCGTAAATTGCCGGAGCCGTAATCAAGTAATGCAATCATTGCGGAGTTATTTTAGCCACGGATTGAACACGGATGAAACACGGAAATTGAAAAGACAATCCGTGTTCAATCTGTGTTTCATCCGTGGCTCAACATTTCCCGTTCCGTCTTCAAGCGAAGTTGGCCGCACGCGGCGTCAATGTCGCCGCCTTTTTCGCGGCGCAACGTGGCGGTGACATCCAGTTTTTCCAGCGCGGCGACAAAGCGTTCGCAGACTTCATCCGCCGGACGCACCCACGGCAAACCCTCGACTTTGTTATACGGAATGAGGTTTATTTTCGCGTAAAGTTTTTTGGCAAGCAGCGCGAGCGGACGCGTCTGGTCCAACGCATCGTTGATGCCGGCGATTAAAATATATTCAAGCGTAATCATCCGGCCTTTGACCTTTTGATAATCTTCACACGCGCCGGTGAGTTCGTGCAGTGGATACTTTTTGTTCACCGGCATGATGCGATTGCGAACTTCATCCGTCGCGCCGTGCAGGGAAATGGCGAGGCGAAATTGCATTGGCTCGACGGCGAGCTTGCGGATTTGCGGTGCCAGACCGCTCGTGGAAATCGTCATGCGCCGCGCACCGATGCCGCCGCCCCACGGCGCGTTCAAAATTTTCAGCGCCTTGATCAAATTATCGTAATTCGCCAGCGGCTCGCCCATGCCCATGACGACGATGTTGTTCACAGTTCTGGATTCAGTGTTCAGGGTTGCGGGGCTCTTTAACTCTGAACCCTGAACCTTGAACTCTGAACTTGTGGCGTTCCACCGTTCCACCGCTAAAATCTGTTCGACAATTTCATGCACGCCGAGATTGCGTTTCCAGCCGTCGAGGCCGCTGGCGCAAAAACGGCAACCGTAGGCGCAGCCGACTTGCGTGGAAATGCAAAGCGTGTGTCGGTCGCTCGCCTCGCCGTAAAGCGCGGGGTTGGCGGGAATCAAAACGCTTTCGATGAACGCGCCGTCGGAAAGTTTCCAGAGAAATTTCTGCGTGGTGTCGCCTGCGCCTTGCTTGCGCGCGAGTTCGAGAATTTGCAGCGAAAAGTTTTCATTTAGTTTCGCGCGCAGCGTTTTCGGCAGGTTGGACATCGCGTCCCAAGTGGTCGCGCGGCGGGCGTAAAGCCAGTCGAGCAATTGGGCGACGCGAAAAGCTGGCTCATTCCACAATTTGAATTGAGCTTCGATTTCTTCGCGGTTCAGGGATTTGATGTCAGGCAGCACGCGGATAGAATATGCAGATTTGACGGGCAAACCAAGCGGGTTAATCATCCGCGATTTGCTTCATCGCATTTTGGATGCGCCGATAGTCGGGTATTTCGTGATGCTCAACCGGCTGGCCATCATCGTAGGCAATTTTTGGGAAAACCCATTTCCAATGTTCGATGTGGCCGTCAGCGAAAGAAAGGTTTGCGCCCTGACCGTGCCGGTCAGACGGCATATCCCACCAGAGGTTTTGTTGATACCAGGTGCCGACCGGCGGAGCGCCGTAATTCGCGTCTTGAATGGTGTCCGCGTTTTCATCAACGAAGACAAAAAGCTCACTCGGTATGGGATGCCGGATTGCCGTATATTTCGTCCAGGCTGGGAGTTCTAATTGTGGCGCTACGGGTGGAGTGGGGTTTCCATTTACGGACTGGCTCATGTTGTAACTGCGCCAGCGCAATTGCGGCAACGGCTGGCCGGTAGGCGTTTGCAACGTGGATTGATCCGCTGGACAATGATAAATCGGCAGCGATTTATTATATTGAAATAACAGGCCGTTGATAATGTTGATCGGGTCAATCTCAATGTCCGCATTCGGGTCCGGCAGCCAAGATTCCAAGAGACTATAAGCAAAAACATTACCATTGGTGGTCATGGTAAAAGAAGCGCCCGCATTGTTGGGTGGGAAAAAATCATTGTTGTCCGCGACGTAAAGATGCACGCAAAGTTCAAGCTGCTTAAGATTATTCAAGCACTGGATGGTGTAAGCCCGTTGCTTGGCCTTGTTCAACGCGGGCAATAACAGCGACGCCAGAATGCCGATGATGGCAATGACCACGAGCAGTTCAATCAGCGTGAAGCCGTTTTGGAAACGGCGGCGTGAATATAAATCTGGCGTTGGCCGGTGCATGACTGCTTGCGAATGAAACTACGCCGAACCGTTGCCAGCGCAACTGAAATTAATACGTCAGCATTTCGATTTCGCGCTGACCCTTCTCGGTCAGTTGCCATTTGCTGCCGTGTTGGATGACGAGCCGACGACACGGATGCGCGGCGTATTCCGTCGCGTTGACGGAAAGCAATTGCACTTTCGCCGCGCCTTTAATTTCCGACGCGGCGCGTGGCATGAGCGCGAACGGCACCGCGTTGTAGTTCAAAACAATTTCGTAACCGGCGATGCCTTCCTTATCCGCCTTGGGATTTTTCAGGACGAGCGGCGCGTAGCGTTTGAGATAGGAAAAATTCGTGTCGCGCACGAGCACACGGCACAGTTCCGTCTGGCTGCGGAGAAACGTGAGCAGGCTGAATTTTTTTATCGGATTATGTTCGCTGACCAGCACATCGCGCGGGTCGAGGCCGTCGAGGTTTTGGCCATTCCATTCGCCGTGATCATTGCGTTCGCCTGCGCCAAATTTTTTGAACCAAGCGGCGTAATTATCATTCACCAGCAAGTTCAATTCAAAGTGGACGTGCGCGCGTTCCTTGCAGATGCGTTCGCTGGTGTTCGACGTGCGCCCCATCGTGGCAATGACTTCGCCGCCGTGAACTGTTTTGCCCGTTGTCACGCTCGTTGCGCTCAAATGTGCGTAGAGCGAATAAATCTCGATGCCTTCGATGACGTGGCGGATGACAATATATTTTCCGTAATTGGAAAGTCCGGCTTTCGTGTTCACATACATCACCGTGCCATCGGCGGTGGCCATTACTGGATCGGTCGGTTCGCCGGCGCGGTCGGTGTGTTGATGAATGATATCCAAGCCTTCGTGCATCTGCCAGCCGTCGCTGCGCACGCAACCGAAACTGCCGCTCGTCCACGAACGGTCGGGCGAAGTGGGCGCGAGAAATTTTGCTTCGCCTCCGACTTCATACAGCGCGTGATTGGCCGTGGGAAATTGAAACGGCGTTTGCGCGGACAAATTAAAATTGAAGACGCTGAATAAAAAACCTGCCAGCGCGAACTGACGGACGTTTGAAAACTTCATTTCATTCTCCCCGCCGCAATTTTCTTGGCCATGTTGTTTAAGCCGATGACAAGTTGTTTGGCTTCTTCATGCGAGGCGTCCGGTGTGAATGCCAGCACGCCGTTGCGGACACGCTGCGTGATCAGCGGCGCGGCCAGCCAGCGGCTGTTCGTCGTCTCATCGCTCCATTGACCAAAGATGGCAAAATGTTTTCCCTGATACGCCGCCGTGTATTGCTCGTAGGACAACGTGCCCATTTCATCGAACTGGATTTGCACGGCATAACCGACCGGCGAATCCAGCAAAGTGGCTTTTAAAATGTTCGCCTCGGTCAACGCCGGTTCCGTGTTGATTGTCACCAGCACCGGACTCGCGCGGATGACCGAAATGGTTTCGCCGGTGCCAGGCAACTGCGCGCGGTTCTCGACGTGGATGCGTAAGGAAGACAAATGCTTGTCCCCGGTCTCCTTGTCCGTCTTGCAACTGCCGACCGCCGTCAGCAGGGCGGTAAGGCCCAGCAGTAAATAAAGATTGAAACCGCGCGCGTAAAAATTCATAGTGGCGACCACAAAATCGCAACCAACAATAAAAAGTAAAGACGATATGGGACAACAACTCAATAAAACCGAACACAAGAAACGCCGCAAAGCTTACATCAAACGCAAAAAGGCTATCGTTAAAACGAAAATCGCCGCGAAGAAAAAGGGCTGATTCGTTGGTAACAATTCTTAAAGGCCGTCTTCGGACGGCCTTTTTTATTTTCGTCGCTCAAGTAGAAACGCGCGGCACGCTGGTCGTGTAGAGCAACTGCCCTTGATCATCAATCATCCGCACGTCCAATTGATCGGCGGATAAAGTCACCGCGGTAAAGCCGGAACATCCCTTCGCAAATTTTGTTCGCGCCGTGGTTTTGGGTTGACGCACTTTGGAACCCGCGCCGGAACAAAACATATTTAATTTTCCCGCCTGCAAATGTTGCAGGTCATGGTCGTGGCCGTTGAACCACGCTTGCACTTTATATTTTTCCAGCAAGGGCAGAACGTGTTTGATGAGATACGGCGTGTCGCCGTGATCGCCGCCGGAATAAATCGGATGATGGCCGATGGCGATTTTCCACGTCGCCGTGGAAGCTGCTAACGCCGCTTCCAGCCACGCCAATTGTTTACTCGTATCTTGCGTGTGCAGATGGAGCAGGGGAATGGCGAGGTCGTCATTGCCTTTCATTGGCGTTGTATCGAGATAGAAAAACTCCACGGTATTATTACTATCAACCACTGCTTTACGCGTGTAATAGCGCGCCGGCATCTGCCAGCGCGAACTCGTTTGGCTGTATTCAATCTGCGCGTCGCAGTTGCCGTGATAATCATGATTGCCGAGAATCACCTGCCACGGCACTTGCAGCGACGGCGCGGCGTAAACGTTTTCAAACGAACTTTGCCACTGCGGATCGTTTACCGACTTTACACCGTCCTCGTAAAAATTATCGCCCACAGAAATAATAAATTTTGTATTCATCGTCTGCGCGGTTGCGGCCATTTGCGTGGCGACATCGCGTTGATCTTTTTCGCCATTTCGTCCCCAATCGCCAAAGACGAGGAAGTTCAGTCCGCTCGTCGGCGCGTCGGCGGCGAAAAGATGACGCGGCAACAGCGAACCCACCACCGTCGCCTGCGCGGTGGCGACGAACAGCGTGCGAACGAATTGGCGGCGGGTCTGTTTCATAATGGTGCGGACAAATTACACCGCCGTCCGTCGGCTCAAAACAAAAATCGCGGTGACGAATGGGTGACGGCGCGGCGCGCTGCCGGGAAAAATTCCGCCAGCATTTCCACTTGAGTTTGGTGGTCAAGCCAGTCCAGCATTTGCATTATGAACAAAGCCGAAATCGCCGCCGCCCTGCGCACCGAAGTTGGGGAACTCGAAGTCCTCATTCAAAAACTACAGACCCGCCTCGAACGTTCCAAGCGCCTCGTGATTGACATCGAAGATGAAATTGCCCCGCCGTCGCCGAAGCCTGCCGATAATAGCAAGTTCCGCAAAGCCATTGATTCCGTCTTTGGGGAAACGCCCAAAGCCCGCAAGCGTTGATGTGAAATCAAACTGCGTTGCGCGCAATGCTTCAATTTATTGGTAGGGATGGCGCGCTGCGCCGTCCCCGCCCGTAACGGAGTGAAGGGCGGAACGAAGGTGGTAAAGCCTACGTATTTTAAACGTTCGTTGACAGCGCCTGACGCTGCGCTCGGCGCTGTGGACGGCGCAGCGCGCCGTCCCTACCGAATTCAGACGCGACGGCTGGGCGGGCAGAGTTGATTTCCCGCGCGCGTTCGCTATGATGCCTCCGTGCTCCACTATTTTTACATCGTCGCGATTCTCGTTTGCGTCGTTTGCCTCAGCTATCTGTTGCAGACCTCGATGGAAAAAGAGGAATTTTTTCTGACGCGCAACCTCGCCCGCTGGCTGTTTCCCAAATTGAACCCGCGCGACGGGCATCGGCGGATGGATTACCTCGCTGGCATTTTGCTGGCCGTATTTTCTATCTCGGCCATTGTCGCCTTATTGATTAATCACTTCGGGCGGCGGTGAATTTGTCCGTGGCGGTTTTTTATTTCCGCGACTTCCGTTGTTTCGCACTGTCCGCCAATTGAATCGCCTTGCGCGCCCACAGCGTGAGTTCGTGCGGTTGCTCCAGCACATCCGGCGGCACTTCGTGATACGCCATCGTCATGGTCTTGCCCTTCATTTCGTAAGTGAACGCGTCCATGCCGCGCGCCGTGTAATCCGCCGCGCTCGCCGCGTCCGTTTTGAAGAACAACCGGCCTTCGTCCAGAATCCCGAAGAAATGATCGCCGGAATAAATCCCGTGCGCGCCGAACATCGCCCGCGCGCGCAACTCCGGCAACGCGCTCAACTGGTCGAGCACAAATTCTTTGAAAGAGTCGTCAGGCATACATTGGCTCACTGCGTCATTGCTCTAAAATCAGACAGAATTACGGCGGTAATCGGTGTTTTTCCCGGTTTTTCGCATAAAAATGGCTGTTTTGCGCTAAAACAACGGCCAAGTTCATTATAACTCCCGTCAACTTCTTATAAGAACTTGGTAAGTTCTTTAAAGAACCTGTGAACTGCTTTAAAGATACTGACGACTTCTTTAATGAATTTGTGAACTTCTTTATAGAACCTGACAACTTCTTTAAAGATACGATGAACTTCTTTAAAGAACTTGGCCGATTCTAGCAAGCAATCAGTGTCGGGTTTAATTCTAAATTCATCCGAAACGGCACTTTTCACAGTTACTTCTAAAACGGTTTAGGATTCGTTAATGATTAAATATATTAATAACCAGTATCTAATTATCTATTGAATCTTTTTCAAACCCTGCTAAAACTTGGGGTGGCGATGGCAGCAGTGACTCTTTCCATGTTTGGCATTAGCCGCCGCTTCCGGGAACCATCAACCTCCAAAATACATCCTGCAATTATGATACCAAAAGTATTGCGGAATTATCGAAAACTCACGGATAGCAAACTGGTGGAAAAGGCGCAGCACGTTCACGATTGCTTCGCGGTCATCAGTCCTTATCCGAGCACGGTCATGTCGGCGGCGGACTTCAAGCTGGACATTGACGCCTATAATACCGCCCTCGGCACCGTCGCCGGTGGCAGCAGCGCGGACATCCTCGCGAAGGACGTCGCGCGTCAGTTGGTCGAATCGGATATAGATGTCTTTGCCGATTTCACCGATCTTAACGGTGGCGGCAATCCGACCTACATCGTCAGTCATGGTTTTAACCCCACTGCCACGGTGCATACCAAAGTCGTCCTCACCATTCCCAGCATCAAATCGGTGGATAACTCGGTGAGCACTAAACTCAAAATCGCCTGCACCGCCGTGGCCGGTGCTTACGGCTACGAAGTAGAACTCACCACCGGCGCGGGCGTCAAGACCGTGACTGGCGGTTTTAGCGACTCGCGCAATCTGTTGGTGGAAAGCCTGACCCCCGGCACTACCTTCAGCATCCGCGTGCGTGCCACTGGCGGCGGCAATGGGCGCGGCGATTGGAGCCTGCCCGTCACCATCATGTGCACCTGAACCGTGCGGAAAAAATCACCCCGCCGCGAAGGCAACTTCCGGCGGGTTTTTTATTTTGAAGTAGAGTTGGCGGGTGCAACTTAATGCTTGGAAGTAAATTTCTTTTGCAGCCAATCTAAAACTGCTTGCTGGTCATCAATCGTAGCGCGGCGAATTTGTGAAAGTAATTGAATGCGATCTGGCTTTTGCGGCGCAGTGTTTTGCAAACCTTTCAATCCCTCTAAACACTCATCGCAGATTGTCCACGAATGCGTGTTATTGTTTGTCCGTGGTTTGACAGAAAGCACAACTCGTTTCAATGGGCGCGTTTCCCAAAAGTCGCCAGCTACAGTGCCGCACGCTTCGCAAAATGCCTTTGCTATTACTCTTGATGGTATGAGGCAGTGCATTATTAAGCCTAGCCGGCATCGGATTCACAATTCAAGATGTTCTTTTAAGGAACACTTCAACAATCGCTTTCTGTTACAAAATAGCAAATGGTAGCAAGCTCCAAAAAAGCTAAATCGCGCAATATCATTGGCGAACGATTGAAAGAATCTCGCCAGCAGTTTAACCCGCCTCTCACTCAAGATCAGCTTTCTGGTCGTCTCGCCAAAGAAGGAATACAAATTGATCGTGTCGTTTTGGCAAAAATTGAAAGCGGATTGAGATGCGCTTTTGATTATGAAGTGAGGGCGTTAGCTTCGGTTTTGAAAGTTGACGCCAACTGGCTGCTGGGAATTTCCTCCCGTAAAAATAAGTCGTCCCGATGAGCTTCCCAACGGCGGCATATCTACGGAAAGCAACAGGACGAGCCAAATCGGACGTGGCAAACAAGCTTGTGAGCATGTTTCTTCACGAAGTCAGCCGGAAGATTACTACAAAGATTGGGCTGAATGTTGCGGATGACAAATACGTTCACGCGGTTGAAACCGAGTTTGGTGGACATTGTTGTTATTGTGGCAGAATGCTAGAGAGTGACCGTGCTGCCGTTGAACATCCCGATGGTATGAACCGATTTCGAGCGGGATTGCATATTCCCGGTAACGTGATTGTTTCTTGCAAGAAATGTAACAATGAGAAACGACGCGATGACCAACTGCATGAACTTACGCTGGCAATGACCGGCTGGGAATCGTTTTTATCGCATGACTCAACAAAATGTAGCGAGCATTGTAAAACTTGTGCCTATTGGAGAACAATCTGGCCGGACGAAACCAGAATTGAGAATCTGAAGGCAGCACGCCAAAAGATTTTGGAATTTCGTGTGCGATATAAAAAATCAATTGAGTTGAATCGCAGAGCTAATGATTTACTTCGCAGAGAATTGGATAAAATTTATCGGGAATGCCAATCGTTCGCGACGGACAGAATCAAGAAGGCCGTTGAAGCAGTTGCGTGAGGTGCTGCAGCCCAGCACCGTAGGTGCGTCATCTTTGTAGAAACCAGATCCAACCGAATTTCCAGCCCCGTTAGGGGCGACATATTCCGCAAATCATTCCTCTACCGTTTTAAAAATATATTTTGGGTCATATTCCATACCAAACTTTTCCAACAATGAAATGTATTCGTCGCGGAATGATTTCTTGTCGTGATGTTTTTGTTGGTTCTCGATGTAACGGATGACCGCGCCGAGCTGGGAACGTGAATACGAAAACGCGCCAAAACCTTCCTGCCAGGAGAATCTTCCCATCACCCAACGTTTCTCATTAATAAATTTTGAGGAGTTGGCTTTGATGTCGCGCACCAAATCCGACAGCGCAGAATCCGGTCGCAGACCAACGAGCAAATGCAGATGGTCTGGCATATTATTGATGGCGATTAATTTTTGTTTCTGATGGGAAACGATGCCGGTGATGTATTTTTGTAATTCGTCGTTGTGTTCCGGCGCGATGAGGTTCTGCCGACCTTCGACGGCAAACACGACATGTAGATATATTTGCGTGTAGGTGTTGGCCATGCACCGAAGATGCCGCTCCTAACGGAGCTTGAAAATCTTTTTTAATTGGTTTCTACAAAGATGTCACGCCTACGGCGTTTAGACCAAGAGGCGTTTACAACGAGGTTGCGCCGACGGCGTTCAAATTAGGTGAGGCAGGTTAATTTTTAACTCTTCTGCGCTTCTTTCGCCCACGCGTCTTTCAACGTGATGGTGCGGTTGAAAATTAATTTGCTGCCGCTGTCTTTATCCAACGCAAAGTAGGCGAGGCGTTCAAATTGATAGCGCGCTTCAAACGTCGCGTCTTTCAAACTCGGTTCCAGCTTGGCGGTGATGACTTCGAGTGAATGCGGATTGAGGTGCTGCTTGAAATCGCCATCGGCATCCGGTTCGGGCACGGTGAAGAGCCGGTCGTAAAGACGCACTTCGGCATCCACGGCATGAGTCGCGCTCACCCAATGAATGGTGCCTTTGACTTTGCGCGCGGAAGTTGCGCCACCAGTCTTGCTGTCGAGGTCGGCAGTGCAACGCAGTTCGGTGAGGTTGCCGCTGGCGTCTTTAATCACTTCGTCGCACTTGATGATGTAAGCGTATTTCAAGCGCACTTCACCACCCGGCTTGAGACGAAAGAACTTCGGCGGCGGCACTTCCTGAAAGTCGTCGCGTTCAATAAACAATTCGCGGCTGAACGGAATTTTCCGTTTGCCGGCAGTTTCGTCTTCGGGATTATTGACGGCATCGAGTTCCTCGACTTTGCCTTCGGGAACATTCGTGATGACGACTTTGATGGGGCGCAACACAGCGAGGCGGCGGAGCGAACGTTTGTTCAAATCTTCGCGGATGGCGTGTTCCAAAACGGATACGTCGGTAATGCCATTATATTTGGTGATGCCAATATTATAGGCGAACGCGCGGAGAGCGACGGCGGTGACGCCGCGACGACGAATGCCGCAGATGGTGGGCATACGGGGATCGTCCCAGCCGGTGACGAGTTTTTCTTCGACGAGCTGCATGAGTTTGCGTTTGCTCATGACGGTGTAGCCGAGCGAGAGACGAGCGAATTCGTATTGATGCGGCAGCGTGCGCGGCAGATTGAGCGATTCGAGAATCCAATCGTAAAGCGGGCGATGCACTTCAAATTCCAACGTGCAAATCGAGTGCGTAATGCCTTCGATGTAATCGCTCAAGCAATGCGCGAAATCATACATCGGATAGATGCACCACTGCGAGCCAGTCTGATGATGTTCGACGTGTTTGATGCGGTAGAGCAGGGGATCGCGCAACCAGATGTTCGGTGCCGAAGCGTCAATCTTGGCGCGCAGCGTGCGGATGCCGTCAGTGAATTCACCTTTCTTCATCCGCTGAAAGAGATCGAGATTTTCCTCAACGGTGCGATTGCGAAACGGACTTTCCAATCCGTTACGACGATATTCATCGGTCTGATCCGGCGTCAAATCGCAGACAAAGGCTTTGCCCTTTTCAATTAATTCCTCGGCGTAATCGTAAATCTGGTCGAAATAACTCGAAGCGTAAAAGGGTTCAAAGGTTTCCGCTTGGCGGTTCTCAATTTCGGATTTGGTGACGGCGGGTAGATAAAAATCGCGTTTGCCTTCGCCGGCGATGACTTCCGGCGCCAGGCCCTTCGGCTTCAAACCGAGCTGGTCCTCCGCCCAACCGCCGATGAGCCAATTCACATCGGCCTGAATGCTTTCGACGTATTCGATGTCTTCCTTCGCAGGATTGGTGTCGTCCATCCGCAAATTGCAAATGCCGCCAAACTCATGCGCGATGCCGAAGTTCAGGCAAATGCTTTTCGCGTGACCGATGTGGAGATAGCCGTTCGGTTCCGGCGGAAAGCGCGTATGAATGCGCGGATATTTATTTTCCGCAACGTGCGCGGCCACGATGTCGCGGATGAAATCAGACGGAGCAATGGGCGCGGGCGCAGCCGAATCTTTGTTTTCCAAACTCATAAAAATGTGACGCAGCGTAACAAAGGACTTTGCCAATGTCCAACGACTAGCCGACAATGCGCGACGTAAAATGAATAACATCGAGACGATCATCTGCCTGCTACTGCTGCTCATGGCCGTGCCGGATGTGTGCCGCAAGCTCGGACGACCAGCGCTGTCCAATGTGTTATTCGTCGTGTTTGGACTCGGGCTGGGATTATTCGTGCAACCTGATGTCGCCACGATGGTCAAAGAGGCGGGCGAAGTGGGTTTCCTGCTGGTGCTGTTTGAAGTGGGCTTGGAAATTGATTTGCCGAAGCTGCGCGAACTCTTGCCATCACTGCGGTTCGGCGTGTTGTGGTCGCTCGTGCAATATCCGTTGGTCGTGCTGCTGGCGCGCGTGTCCGGCTTGAGTTTTTGGGAAGGAATTTTGGCGGCGTCGGCCATCACCGGCTGTTCGATGAGCATGGCGTATTACGGCTGGAAAGATTATCCGGGATTTCCCGGAACGTCGCGGGCCTTCGTATTGCAAATCATGATTGCGTTAGAAGTTTTGACCATTGTCGTATTAAGCCTCGGCTCGGCGGCGGTGAAAGATGGCGTTGGTTGGCTGCTGCTGTTGAAACTGGTCGGCATGGCGGTGACAGTTTTCCTGACCAGCCGGTTCACTTCACATTTCGTCAAACTGTGTCAGTGGATCATCACCAAAACGACGCATTGGCGCGTGCATTTTCTCGTGCTGCTGGTGCTGGTCATCTGCGCCATCGGCGAACGACTCGGTTTGGCGGCGGCCAAGACGGCGTTCTTTCTCGGACTGTTCATGAGCCGTTCACAATTTCAAGGGCAGAGCGTCGAAGAATACATCGCGCCCATCAGCCGCCGCTTTCTGATTCCAATTTTTTTATGTCGCTCGGTTTATTGATTGATGCGCGGATGGTTGTTTCCTATACCGCGTTGCTGGCGCTATGCGGGGCGTTTCTACTCATCGGCTTTCGCGAAGTCATGCACCGGCGCTGGCTGAAAACCGGCGGCGATGCGGGGGCTTATCTTTTATTGTGTCCGAATCTCACGATGGCCGCGCTCGCCGCAACGACGTTGCTACATGCCGGCAGTCGCGACGCCGCGACTTGGGTGGTGTTGAGCGGATTATTTATCTCCGTCATTGCCTTATTGCTGTTGCCGCGCACGCAAAATGAAACAGCCGTTTCCGCGTCAGTAGAAAAATAAAAATCGATGGTAGCTTACGGCGAATACGCGCGGTAAAACCGACTCGGAAACGCCGCCGCGTTGGAATCCACCAGCGAGATAATGCCAAGTCCATCAGCGATGTTCGTGGAGAGCGCCGTCTGACCGGGCTCGACTTTCTGGACCATGTTGGGTGTTAGTCCAAGCACTGGTTTGAGTTTATGTTTTCGTTGTTTCTTTGTCCATCCCCAGGGGAGGGTGGGCGAAGCCCGCCCGGAGCTGGGAATGGACAGCTCCGCGCCGCAAACATCGCCGGACTATCATAGCCCAGCCGACTGTGCGGTCTTACTTCGTTGTATTTCCGCCGGAAGTCGCCCACCACCACCCGTGCTTCCGTCAATGTCCACAGTTGCTCCCGGTTCAAA
>CAILDU010000137.1 GCA_903833055.1 uncultured Verrucomicrobia subdivision 3 bacterium
GGATTGAACTGATGACCTCGTCCTTACCAAGGACGTGCTCTACCAACTGAGCTACTTGGGCATCCAAAAATCTTTTGTTCAAGCCCGAATCGTAAAGCGACAAAAAACCAACCCTCTCAACTTTCTTCCGAAATAGAGAGGGCTTCGGTTATTGAATTTTACGGCTCTGACTGGCGCAAGTTAGGTAACTACAGGCTGCGAGTCAATAAATTTTTTATTTTTATTTTGGTTGAGCAGCACCTGCGCCCGCGCCAGCGCACTTTCCATATCACCGCAGACATTTGCCTCGCCAATCTTTTCCATGAAGCCGGCTCGCATCAAGGCAAATAGCGGCTGCGAATGCGGTCCACACAGAATCAAATCCTTCCGGTCACGCCGCAATTTTTCCAATAAATCTTCCAGCGCATCCAAACCCGTCGCGTCCAGCGCCAGCACGTCGCGCATCCGCAAAATTAAAACTTCCGGCAATTGCCCCGCGTCGCGCAAAGAAGTTTCCAACTTGTCCGCCGCGCCAAAAAAGAACGCGCCGAAAACGCGGAACACCATCACGCCTTGCGGAATAATTTTTCCCTCCGTCTGTTGTCCCAACGAATTGCCCTGCGTCACTTGCGCGTCCGGTTCCACCTGCGCCGTTTCCGCCATGCGTTTGACCATGAGTGCCGACGCGAGGATTAAAGACGCCCCGACCGCTGTCGGCAAATCCACCGCCACCGTCAACCCAAACGCGCACAAGAAAATCATCGTGTCGCTCTTCGGCCATTTGTTCAATCGCTTGAACTGATGCCATTCGCCCATACGCAGCGACACCACGACCAGCACCGCACTCAACGCCGCCATTGGAATGTGTTTTGCCAGCGGCGCGGCCACGAGCAAAATCACCAGCAGTGTCAGCGAATGAATAATTCCCGCCACCGGCGTTCGCGCACCGCTGCGAACATTCGTCGCCGTGCGCGCAATCACGCCCGTCGTCGGCATGCCGCCAAAAATTCCCACCACCACATTGGCGATGCCCTGCCCCATCAACTCCTGATTCGAGTCGTGCCGGTCATCAATCATGCCGTCCGCCACCACCGCGCACAGCAGCGATTCAATCGCGCCCAGCACCGCGACCGTCAACGCCGCCGGCACGAGTGCGCGCCACGCGTCCAGCGACAGCGACGGCCAATGCGGCAGCGGCAATCCGCGCGGCATTTCACCAAACTGCGAAAACAAAGTTTGAATGCCCGCTTGCTCGTCCCAATGAAAAAACTTCACCGCGAGCGACGCCAGCACGATGACCACAATCGAACCCGGCAAACGTCGCCCCAATTTTTTCGGCCAGAACCAAATCGCCAAAGTGCAAACCGCCGCCAGAAAAACCGTCGGCCAGTTCGGCTGGAAATTTTCCATCACCGCGCGCAACTTGCCGGGAAAATCCGCCGGCAGTTTTTGTGGCAATCCAAAAAAGTCCTTTATCTGCGTGCTTAAAATGATGATGGCAATGCCGCTCGTAAAACCAGTTACGACCGGAAATGGAATGTATTTGATCATCGTGCCGAGCTTGCACGCGCCCAGCACAAATAAAATCACACCCGCCATCAGCGCACAAACCACCAGTGCCTCCGGTCCGTGCAACAAAACAATCGGCGCGAGCAGCGGCACGAACGCGCCCGCCGGCCCGCCGATTTGCACGCGCGAACCGCCGAACAACGAAACCAAAAGTCCACCGACAATCGCCGTGAAAATTCCAATCTCCGGTTTCAGTCCCGATGCAATCGCCAGCGCCATTGCCAGCGGCAGCGCGACGATGCCGACAATCAAGCCAGCCGTGAGGTCGGCAGAAAATGTCTGCGCCGAATAATTTTTCAGCGTATCAACGAGCTTCGGTCGAAATGAAAAAGCAATGTTCACTTTTAAGGGAACGGGAAATATTCCTTGAATTAAATTGTGCGCCGGAAACCGAAAAACTCAAACGAATTAACTTTGCAGAAATTGTTTTTTACTTCGCATCCATTACTTCAGGCGCGCGGATGTGCCGCGTCGTAAGCTCGCTTCAACCGCTCCGTCGTGACGTGCGTGTAAACCTGCGTCGTAATTAAGTGCGCGTGGCCGAGCAATTCCTGCACGCTCCGCAAATCCGCGCCTGCATCCAGCAAATGCGTGGCGTAACTGTGGCGCAATTTGTGCGGCGTCAAACTCGGATCCAACCCGGCGATAGACAAATACTTTTTCAGCCGCCGCGACAGTTGCAACGGCGACAGCGGCGCGCGTTTTTTTGTCTCCGTAAAAAAAATCGGGGATGCCCCGCCTGGCGGTTGTTTGAACGTGTTCCAATAATCCTGGATTGCCATCAGCGCCGGTTTGCCGACCGGCACGAGCCGTTCCTTTTTGCCTTTGCCGCGCACCCGCATGATTTGCTCACTCCAATCAACATCATCCACGCGCAAACCGCACAACTCGCTCACGCGCAAGCCGCACGAATAAATGGTTTCCAGAACGGCCACGTCGCGCAACGCGGCAATTTGGGAAACTGGCCGACCAACTTTTTTTTCCTTCTGAATTTTCAAAAGCTCGAACGGCGCGACGAGCAGCGCTTCCATCTGCTGCTTCGTTAAAAATTTCGGCAGCCGTTTTTCCGGCTTCGGCAACGAAAGATTTTTTATCGGCGAAGTTTCAGCCGCGCCGTGCCGGATAAGAAATTTGTAAAACGTCCGCAGCGCGGAAAAGCGCAACTGCACTGCCGCGCGGCTTAAATTATTCCGGCCTAGAAAACGGACGAAGCCGCGAAAGTCGTCACGTTGCAGTTTTTCCCAAACTGGCGGCGACTTGCGCTCGTCCACATGCCAGCGAAAAAATTCCGTCAACGCCTGTGAATAATTCCTTTGCGTGTAAATTGAAGCGCCGCGATCCGTCGCCAGATGCGCGAGGAACTTACGAATCCACGGGTCGCGGACTTCCGGCGGCAGATTTTCGGCGGGCAGGCTCAAGCTTCAGCGCGGCACGTCAGCCGGAATTTGCCGGAAGTTTGCGGCGGTAGTTTTTCCACAGCAACAATACGGATTTCACTTTTTAGCCCAAACTGTTCCGTGAGACGCGCGGTCAGACGATTCAAATCGCCCGCATCCACCGCCACCACATCCGAAATAAATTGCAAGTCGCACGCGCCATTTTCCGTCTGCCGAAGCTGATAGTGCGCGATGCCAGAAACACCTTCAAAACAGCGGTCCACTTCCAGCGTCGTCACCCGCCGCCCGTCGCTCCGGCGCAACGCATCGCGGACGCGGCCATGCACCAGATAATTTTCGCCGTCGCGCTGCACGAGGTCGCCGACGCGGTAACGCAGGAGCGGCATGATTTCATTGGTGAGCGTGGTCGCGACGAGTTCGCCGATGCCGTTTTCGTCCGCATTGATGATTTCGTAAAAAACATTTTCCTCACAGCCGCGCATTTCGCCGGCTTCATTTTCAATCAGCAAATGACCGGCTTCCGTCGAGCCGTAGAGATTGAAAATCGGCACGCCAAAAACGCGCTCCAGAATTTTGCGATGCACCACGCTGACAAATTCGTAGCTGCATAAAATGAATTTCAACGACGGAAATTTAATTTTCTTCCGCTCGCAAAAAAGCGCGAACCAAACGCCGTGAACCGGATCGAGATCGAGAAATTGCGGCGACCATTCCGTGACTTCTTCCGCCATGCGCAAGAGCTCGGCGTCCGTGAGCAAAAATGGAATGCGCGCCTGATTCACGAACAGCGTGCGGCCAAGCGTGCGCTCGGACTTAGCCATGAAGTTGGAAAAACAAACCACGCCGTTGCACACTGGCGGCACCAGCGTCGCGCGGCGGGCATTGGGATACGCATCCAAAACCGATGCGATGAAACCATTCAACCGCAGCACGCGCTCCTCCTGCGCGTCCCACCAACCGCGCGGAAATAGCACCGCCGTCCGCTCGTCCGAAGTGCCGGACGTGTGTTCAAGTTCCACGGATTTTTCGGCCAGCAACCCGTCGAGCAGTTGTCCGACACGCAGAAAATTGTCAGGAAAGTTTTGGCGAATCTCACGTTTGGTGATGAGTGGCAGAGACGAAAAATCCCCTGTCGTCAGCTCGTCGCGATACAGCGGCACCTCACGCCAGCGCGGATAAAAGCGCTTCAGACGTGCAAAGCGTCCGCCAGCCGGGCTGGATTCGGAAATGATTTCGGTGGTTGCCAACATTCAGTCCTTACAGATGCACCATGCGGGGAAAATTTCCAGCGTAATCATAAAAAATCCAGCACCAGCCGCAAAAATTCCGCCGGCGCATCGGCATGAACCCAATGATTCGCGGCGGCGATGGTTTGAATCTCGGCCATTGGAAAGCGCTGTTTAATTTCCAACTCGTCCCCGACCCTGATGTAATCCGACTTGCCGCCACGAATGAACAGCGTTGGTTTTTCAAAATGGTTTTGCAGACTTAACACTTCGCCGAGGCGCGGATAATTTTCCGCCACGCCGCGCAGGTTCAACTTCCAGAAAAACTTTCCCTGCTCATCGCGACCCAGATTCTTCAGCAAGAAGCGCCGCAAGTTAAGCGACGGGATTTCCGGTTCCAGCGCGACTTCAATCTCCGCCCGCGTCTGAAATAAATTCAAATCCAGCTCCAGCAGCGCCTCAAAAATGTAATCATGCGCCCGCTGGTAAGCCCGCGGAGCCATGTCCACGACGACGAGCTTTTTTACACGCACCGGAAAATCCAGCGCGAACTGCATCGCCACCTTGCCGCCCATCGAGTGGCCGACAACGTGGGCACTTTCAATTTTCTGCGCGGCGAAAAAATTCTCCACGTCCGCCGCCATCAAGGAATAATTCATTTCCGCGCTGTGCGGCGACTGGCCGTGGTTTCGCAGGTCGGGAATGAGGACGTGAAAATTTTCCGCGAGTTTCGGCGCAACTCCAAACCAGTTGTCCGCCGAGCCGAACAGGCCGTGCAGCAAAATCAGCGGTTCGCCGTGGCCGAGTTGTTTGAAGTGCAGCTGCATATTTGATTCCGCCGTGTTTGTAGCAGCCGCGAAGCCGTCGCTCAATGCTTGAAATCCGGCTCGCCGCCATGAAGAATGCGCGTCCATGCTTTTCAACCGCGCCAAAATAAATTCAAACGCGTTGCCGTTGCTGGCGTTTTTTCTGTTGCTGGCCGGAAGGCTGGCCGCCGCGCCGACCGGCCCGACTTTGCAATTTGATTACGGCCACGGCGAATTGCGCGAAAATCTCGTCAGCAAGTTCATGTATTTCGTGCCGCTGATTTCGCCGGAGCCGGTTTCCGTTTTCACCGACGCCGGCAATTCACAGTGCGCGCGCGTGCTTTCATTTTCCAGCCGGACGAATGGCGCAACTTTTTCCGTCACCTGCGAATTTGATTTCACCGGCACCGGTTCGCTGCAAAATGTTTTTGACCACACGCCCAAAATTCAAATACACCAGAGGGAACTTCAAGCTGGCACTCCACTCAAGCACCAGCTTGATTCCATCAACGTCCTCGGAACTGGCAGCGGCAGTGTCGAAATCGAAGGCGTGTTCACCAACGGCCAGCGCGTGGTTAATCTGGTGGTGTTGCGCTTCAACCGCCACGGATACGCCAGTCCCGTGACTATCAATTTGGAGGACATCGTTTGTCGCAACGGCGCCATCCACTCAGAAAATGAAATCGTCGCGCGCGTGAATTCACTGACGTTTCGCCGCTCCAGTGGCACGCCCAAAATGGAAGTTGTGCTCGCTTCGTTGAAACCAAAAGATGCGGGCGACAGCTTGTGGCAAAATTTTATAGGCAGCCTCAAGGGCGCAACCGTAAATTTATTTCTTCCGCCGCTGAAGGTGGAACCTGAAGGCCAGCAGGCCATGCTGGATTTTGGCCTCGCCCTCGCCATGGAAAAACCGGATGACCGGGCTCGACTTTCTGGACCATGTTGGGTGTTAGTCCAAGCACTGGTTTGAGTTTATGTTTTCGTTGTTTCTTTGTCCATTCCCAGTGGAGGGAGGGCGAAGCCCGCCCGGAGCTGGGAATGGACAGCTTCGCGCCGCAAACATCGCCGGGCTCTCATAGCCCAGCCGACTGTGCGGCCTTACTTCGTTGTATTTCCGCCGGAAGTCGCCCACCACC
>CAILDU010000138.1 GCA_903833055.1 uncultured Verrucomicrobia subdivision 3 bacterium
CAGCTTGTGGCTGTGATTAGTAGAAAAAATATGAGCACTTCAAATATTTCTCCCAGCGGACTCGAAAACGCACACGATGTTTTTCATCAGACCCGCCGACCACTCGACGCGATTCTGTCGCCCAAAAGCATTGCGGTCATCGGCGCGACGGAACGCAAACGCAGCGTCGGGCGCACGGTGATGCATAATTTGGTGACCGGCGGTTTCGCTGGCAAAATTTATCCGGTCAACCCGATTCAGGAATCCATCCTCGGCATCAAGGCGTATCCGAACGTCGCCGCGTTACCGGAAGTTCCCGATCTCGCAGTCATCATCACGCCGCCGAAAACGGTGCCAGGCATCATCAAGGAATGCGCCGCTGTTGGCATTCATGGCGTCATTATTATTTCCGCCGGTTTCAAAGAAACGGGTGCGGAGGGCGCGGCATTGGAGCAACAAGTTTTGGCGGAAGCGCGACGTGGCAACATTCGCATCATCGGCCCAAATTGTTTGGGCGTGATGGTTCCCGGCCATAAGTTCAACGCCACGTTTGCGGCGGACATGGCGAAACCGGGCAGCGTCGGGTTTCTCAGTCAAAGCGGTGCGCTCTGCACGGCGATTCTAGATTGGAGCTTGAAAGAAAATGTAGGGTTCAGCGCATTTGTTTCGCTCGGCTCGATGCTCGATGTGGGCTGGGGCGATTTAATTTATCATCTTGGCGATGACCCGAATACGAAGAGCATTGTCATCTACATGGAATCGATTGGCGATGCGCGGGCATTTCTTTCCGCTGCGCGCGAAGTCGCGTTGACGAAGCCAATTATCATCATCAAACCCGGACGCACCGATGCGGCGGCAAAAGCGGCGGCGTCGCATACCGGCTCGCTCACGGGCAGCGATGAAGTTTTGCAAGCAGCGTTCCAACGCGTCGGCGTTTTGCGCGTGGACACGATTTCTGAATTGTTCGACATGGCGGAAGTGCTCGCCAAACAGCCGCGGCCAAAAGGTCCGCGCCTGACTATCGTGACCAATGCCGGCGGGCCCGGCGTGCTCGCGACGGATATGCTCATCGGCAGCGGCGCACAACTCGCCGATTTAGCGCCGGAGACAATGGCGACGCTCAATCAAATTTTGCCGCCGACTTGGAGCCACAATAATCCAGTGGATGTCATCGGCGATGCGGGCGCAGAACTTTACGCCAAGGCCGTGGACATCACAGCGAAAGATCCAAACACCGATGGTTTACTCGTCATTCTCACGCCGCAAGCGATGACCGATCCGACGGCGACCGCCGAGGAACTCACAGCATTCGCACACATCGAAGGCAAACCAATCATCGCGAGTTGGATGGGTGTTGGTCAGGTGGAAGCGGGCGAAAACATTCTCAACGCCGCGAACATTCCGACATTTAAATATCCTGACCGCGCGGCGAAAGCGTTTTATTACATGTGGGCTTACAGCGAAAATTTGCGTTCGCTTTATGAAACGCCGTCCATGCCGACAGCCAATCGCCACAACCCTGTGGACCGCGCCGCGGCGGATAAAATTATTTCCGATGTGCGCAAGGCTGGCCGCACGATTCTGACGGAATTTGAATCCAAAAAATTGTTGGCGGCTTATGGCATTCCAACCGTCGAAACGTGCATCGCGCTTACGGAAAGCGAGGCGGTGAAAGAAGCCACGCGTATCGGTTTCCCGGTCGTGCTGAAATTGTATTCCGAAACCATCACGCACAAAACGGATGTCGGCGGCGTGCAGTTGAATCTGCGCACCGCGTCAGCCGTGCGTCAGGCGTGGAAAGAAATTGAAGCTGCCTGCACCAAAAAAGCTGGCAAAAAACATTTCCTCGGCGTCACCGTGCAGCCGATGATTAAACTGGAGGGCTACGAATTGATTATCGGCAGCAGCATTGACCCGCAGTTCGGGCCGGTGTTGCTCTTCGGCACCGGCGGACAACTGGTGGAAGTTTATAAGGATCGTTCGCTCGGTCTGCCGCCGCTGAACGCGACGCTGGCGCGGCGCATGATGGAAAAAACAAAAATTTTCACCGCGCTCAAAGGTGTGCGCGGTCGCAAGTCCACCGATATCGCAGCGCTGGAACAATTGCTCGTGCGCTTCAGTCAGCTCGTCGTCGAGCAACCGTGGATTTCCGAAATTGATATCAATCCCCTGCTCGTTTCAGCCGAACGCATCGTTGCGCTTGACGGTCGTGTTGTGCTGCACGACCCGAAAACTCCGGAAGACAAACTGCCGAAGCCGGCCATCCGTCCATATCCGACGCAATACATCCGGTCATGGAAGATGAAGAATAAAGCGCCTATCAACATCCGTCCCATCCGTCCCGAAGACGAACCGATGATGGTGAAATTCCACGAGACGCTTTCGGAAGAAAGTGTTTATCACCGCTATTTCAGCGCGTTGAATCTGTCGCAACGCACCACGCACGAACGGTTGACCCGCATTTGCTTCAACGATTACGACCGGGAAATCGCGCTCGTTGCCGAGTCGAAACCCGTGAACGATGCTGACGTAAAAAAAATCGTCGGCGTTGGTCGCTTGAGCAAATTGACGGCGTCGAACGTGGCGGAATTCTCCGTGCTCATCAGCGACGCTGCGCAAAACCTCGGCCTCGGCAACGAATTGCTCAAGCAACTTATCGTCGTCGGTCGCGCGGAAAAGTTGGATTACATCACCGGTGAAATTCTGGCCGAGAACCACGCCATGCAACATCTCTGCACCAAACTCGGATTCAACCTCGTCGCGAACGAAGATCAACGCACTTACACCGCCCAATTTAATTTCAACCATGAAAAACCTGCGTAAGTTCAAAACCATTGACGGCTGCGAGGCCGCCGCCTACGTCGCCTACCGCGTGAATGAGACGATGG
>CAILDU010000139.1 GCA_903833055.1 uncultured Verrucomicrobia subdivision 3 bacterium
CATCCAACATGGCTATGAGCATATTTGAAAACGCAGGTGATTCTTCGGGAGTATCAGACTCGCTGGCATACGAGTGCCAGAGTCCGTCAGCTTCACGGCACACACCGATGCCGCAGTTTATGGTTGCCGTCCACCATCCAGGCTCTTGGCATACCCAGTCGCCTAACAAGACGCCGGTGCCAACCGCTATTGGCACTTTCAGTTTTTTCATAAAGGTTCGGGTTCGCCGAGTCGCGGTTACGCGGTGGCTCAGCTTTTTTCGTTCAAAGCATGACCTCCGCAAGCTTTTTAGTCAGCAGCAAATCCGTTTCCAGATATTTTAACGCCGCCGCTCGATCTGATTCCCACGTCGCAGCGAAATCTTTTCCGCTACCGGACTTTCCTTCAAGTCCAAAAAACCGGCTTACGGCGTCCAATCCACCGACAGCCTGACGGTCGCCAAGCTGCCAGACTTCGCGCAGGTCAATAATATCGCGGTTCCAATACCGGCCATCACGCAGAATCTTCGGCGGCTGGATGCCGTGATGCCAGCTTCGCTTAAAAAGAAACGGCAGGTCAAAATCGTTGACATTAAAGCCGACAAGCTGATTGCTGGTGGATAAGGTTTCGTCCGCCAGTTTCCAGAAGGTTTCCAGCATGGTTTTCTCGTCACCGGAAATGCAGCTAAAACCAAGCTCGTCGTAGATGCCAATGGCGAGAACCTTGCCGGTCAGCGGGTCAAGCGCGGCGTCCGCAATGTATGCCTGACGCTTCTTCTCAATGTCAGCGGCGATTTTCTCCGGGTCTTTCAAGGTTTTATTCGCCTCAAAAATCGGCATGGATTTTTGCAGGATTTCCAGCGGGAGCGCGGATGTCTCACAGTCAAAATAAGCTTTCATTGGATTAAAAGCCCACAGAATCATTTTCTTTCGGAGCGGTGTGTTTGATTGAAGTCCCGCCCTGCGGCGTGAACTCTTTGTAGTTGCCGATGATTGCGCCCTTCTTGCCGGCCAATCGTTCTTCTTTGGAAACGTCTTGAACAATCATTCCCGCGTTGCCGTATTGATCCACGCCGTCTTTGTTGGACAGGATGGTGCAATCTAAGTAGGTTCCTTTTTCGCCGACGAACAGCTTGGACTTGTCAATTTTTTTTACGTCAATTTTCAATTTCAGTATCATAATTTTAGTTGGTTGTTTGTTTAAGGAATCACGTCTCCGCCGTCCACGAACGATTTCACGTCCGCCAGAATTTTAGCCATCTGTTCGGGGTTGGTCGGGCATTTGTCGAGCGGCCAGTCCATGTCGGCCTGCTCGGTCGAAAGAATGATGCTGGACTTGACCGCGAACTCCTGAATTTCTTTAGATGAAATCCCATTGTTCATCAACCGCTGAATCATGGCGGCGCGGTGTTTCTCCGTGGCCTTCACCGGCGCGGCGGGCTTGGCTGGTTCGGCGGTGGATTTGACCGGCTCGCGCTGTGTGTGTTCGCCGTCCGTATCTTCATCGGCGTAGATGCCGAGGATGCCGGACAGTGAGTATCGGCGCAAATAGGTCAGTATTGAACCGGCAACCTGCGCCTGCGACTTGCCTTTTTCATCGCCAAGCGGAAGGCAGATTGTTGACGAAATAAACTCGCCGGATTCGTGCGCGAGAATGGTTTCAACGCCAATGGTCTTTTCGCCGGACGTTGGCACTTGCGACACGGCGAGGCCGTGCTTCGCCAGAACCGTCCGGGTGGACTGAATAACCGCGCCAAGCGTGGCGTATTTATTTTTCAGGAACTTGTTTTCGCAGTCAAAGGCGACGGGCTTAAATTCGGCTTGTGCCTTCGCAAGTGCCGCCGATAGTTTCGTGATGGATTCGGATTTTGTCATAAAGTTATTTGTCGGCGGTTTCAAGCGCGGCTAGTTCGGCGCGGAGTTTTTCAATCGCCGCGCGCTTTTCAGCAGCGGGATTAAACGGCTTCACGGTGGCCAGATTCGCCTCAACTCCATACTCGCCGCCCTTGCGCTCCGATGACGGAAAATCGCCGTAGAATGAAATAAAGGGTGGCTTGTCGTCATTTCCGATGTTGACGATGATGGTGTTTATCCGGCCATCAATCGCGCTGGCTGCGTCGAGGATTGGCCGGATGACTTCAATAATTTGCTGGTCGGTGGTCATAATTTTATTTGGTTGCGGTTTTGGAAATATCTTCATCCTGCGGCTTGTTCGCCTCATAGCGGACTTCTGCGGCCTTGCGCGGGTTGCCGGTCGCATCGTAGTAAGCGGCGATGGCGCACAAGCCGACATCGTGGCCGACGCCGAAGCCGAAGGTTTCATTGAACTCGCTGATGATGTTGGCGCGGGGCATAATCAGATAAAGATGATGCGAAATTTATTTTCCAGCGGGCGCACGGTGATGTCCTTGCCGAAAATCTTGGCGCACTTGTAGGCGTCGTTGCGCTGGCCTTTGGTTTCAACTGTAAAATCTTTTCCAGCCTTGATTTTGCTGGCGATTTCCAAGAGTGATTGTTTCTTTTGAATTGTCATTGCGAAGTCAGCTTAACAGATTCCAAGAGTGTGTCAATTATTTTTTTAATTATTTTGTTGACGCATCGCCACGACTTTGATTTACTCGTCTTGTGAACGCAATCAACCTTCAACAATTACATGACGCCGAGCGTGAACTGAGCGATGCTCTCATGCTCCCGACTAACAATTTTCAGCAGACCGAACTGCGGTTTGACCGCATTAAAGTTAAGGCTGAAAACCTGGCGCACGTTGCGAGCCTCGCGCTGGCGCATCTGCGGGCGGATAATTCGGGCTGCGTGAAATAATATGAGCGACCGATGGACAATGGCAGCGGCAATGGAACACAATCGCAAGGTGTCGCCCAAGCTGGACAGCCCGATTGCGGATGACGCGGTTGCCGCTGGCACGGAATCCAAATTGCAATCCGACATCGCGGCAGACCTTCGTAATCGCCGCTGGATTTATTTTCAGAGCCGCACGGACAAGGCAACCACCACACAGAAAGGGACGCCGGATTTTATCGTGTTCCCGACGCACCGCGAGGCGTTCATGGTGGAATGCAAGACCCGCACCGGCAAGCTGTCGCCAGAGCAGCAGGCCGTCCAGTTTGTCGCCAACCTTTCCGGTCACAAATATGTTGTGGTCAGATCGCTTCGTGAGGCGAAAGAGGTTTTTGCATTCTTTGAACCCAAATAATTATGACCGACGAAGAATCATTTGACGAGCGCGAGGATTATCGCCAGCAAGACAAGCGCGACCGGCACAACGCCGAGGTTGTGCGATGCGTCCAATGCGGCGACAGTTTTCCGCGCCACAAGCTCGATGACGCCGGTGTTTGCAAGGATTGTGGCGAGGAATTGAACCAACACTAATATGACGCAACCATTATTGCAACTGGACAAGAAATCATTCCATCACGGCACGCTGGAATCTCCGCGCATTAAAAAGCTGCTGGCGTTCCTGCGCGAGCGCGGCACGACGGGCGCGACACCTTTCGACATGATTGCCAACTGCGGCACGACGCGGCCAACGTCGGACATCAGCGAACTGCGCGCCAACGGGATTGCCATTGACTGCGAGTTTGAACGCAACACCGACACCGAGCGCAAGGTTTTCCGCTACCGCCTCGCATGACCACCACCGCGAGAATCGAGCGGCTTGAGCGGCAGTCGGCCACGCTGCGGGCGTTTTACGCCGCAAGGGACAAGTGCAACGCCGCCGGCACAGAAGCGAACTGGCGGCACGTCTGCGAGCTTCTGGCGAGAATCAAGCTGGATTTGCCTTTGACACGCGGGAAATAATTGATACAATTTGAACGTCGCGGAAACGTGGCCGGTGTGAAATACCGTTACGGAAAGCAACATGATAACAACCATCAACAATTCTGTGCGTCATCTGGTGATGCGACCGGTTTTCATTGGCAGTTCCTCTGCCCATGTTGCGCCGATTTCAACGCCATCAGGTGACGCACAGTGTTTTTGATTTATGACAGCATCGCAACACGACCACCGCGCCGAACAGATGGACGCCGCCCGCGAAGAATTTAACAAACTTTGGGACAATGAGCGCAAAGAGTTTTCATCGCTCCGCGAGTCGGCCCAGGCACAACGGCTGGCGTGGAGTTTGTTTCTTCACGCGAAAGGGCTAAAGAAATGAGTGAGTTTGACGACGCAAAGCTCCCGCCAAACGAGCCGCAAATGGAGCGGGCAATCATCGGCTGCATCCTGCAAAAGCCGGAGATTGCCGACGAGTGCCTTGCCCGGTTCAAGGCGGGCGGCGAAGTGTTTTTTGACCTGAAAAACCGCGACGCCTATTTGAAGCTGCTGGCCTTGCGTCAGGCCGGCAGTCCGATTGACATAACCACGGCCTTGCGGGCGGTTGGTGATTTGTCGTTTTTGCAGGAATGTGAAAACGCCGCGCCATCGCCTGAAAATTTCTCCTACTACGCCGACAAAATCAGCGAAGCCTTCATGCTCCGAAAGACGATGGCCGCGTGTTCCGAAGCCGCCGCCAGTGTCTATGACAACGCCGAATCCGCCGAATCCGTCATTTCCTCGATTGAAACCAAGCTGCAATCCATCCGAGAAATCAGGTCGTCCGATCCGGTGGTTCGCGGCGGGCGGGCGGCGGGGCTGCTGACCAACCATTTGGAGGAGCGATTTTCTTTGCAGGGCAGAAGGTCCGGGCTGGTGACGGGCTTGACGGACTTTGACAATCTCACCGACGGCTTACAGGCCGGCGAGCAGACCATCATCGGCGCGCGGCCAAGTCAGGGAAAGACCGCGCTGGCAACCACCATCATTCACCGTGTATGCCTGATTGACAAAAACCCGACGCTGGTGATTACGCTGGAAATGTCCATCCACGCGCTCTGCCGCCGCATCCTCGCCAACCATTGCCAGTTTCCACTTGGCGACCTGCGCGCGGGCAGATTTTCAGATTACGACATGGAAAAATTTGCGCGGTTCAACCTGCTTTTGAACTCGTCACCTATTTTCTTCATGGACGCCATCAGCGGCACGGACAGCGCGCGAATCTGTGCGAGCATCCGGCGGTTGGTCAAATCCGAAGGCATCAAGCTCGTCGTCATTGACTACCTGCAAAAAATTCAGGCGGTCGGGAAGTTTGAGAAGCGGACTTACGAAATCGCGCAGGTGTCCGGCGCGCTCAAGGCCGTCGCCGTGGACACCGGCTGCACGCTCCTGACGCTGGCGCAGTTGAACCGCGAGAGCGAAAAGGACAAGACGTCGCGCCCGCCGCGCATCAGCGACCTTGCCGACTCTGGGCAGATTGAGCGCGATGCGGACACGATTGGACTGCTGCACCGCAACCGCAAAGAAAACGAAGGTCGGGACGCCGCGCTGATTATCGCCAAGCAGCGCGATGGCGACGTGGGGACTTGCGAAATGACATTCGAGGGAAAGTTTTCAAGGTTTGAAAATAAATAGAAATTGACTTGCCTGCTTATTCATCTATTATCTGCTTATGAATATATTTACAACCGACCCACCTCCACCAACTCGTGAAAGGGTTTTTCGTTTGACTGACGAATTAAAGCAAATCCAACGCGGCCAGTCTGTTGTTTTAGATTCAGAAACCGCCTATTGTCTCGCCTCATTTATTCGCTACCACGGCGGCACGGTTCGGCGCAAAAAACTTCCAAATGGCCGCTTAAAGATTTGGTCGGTTTAATTTCATAAATTTATGTATGCCAAAATTTTTTGCCAGATTTACGACAGCAGCATAGTGGAAAACCCAGAAACCAGATTTACGTTCATGGATATGCTGGTTTTATCGGATGCCAATGGAATTGTTGACATGACGCATGAGGCTATTGCTCGCCGCACAAACCGACCACTTGAACTAATTCGTAGAACGATTTTGGAACTTGAAAGCCCTGATTTGCGTAGTCGAACACCAGATGCAGATGGGCGAAGGTTAAAGAGGTTGGACGAACACCGTGATTGGGGTTGGGTTATTGTTAATTACGATACTTTCCGCAAAATTGCATCCGAAGAGCAGCGGCGCGAGAAAACGGCAGCAAGGGTGTCAAAATACAGGGATAAAGTTAGGGGTGTAACGCACCGTAACGCACCAGTAACGCAAGGTAACGACTCGTTACGCGTGAAACGCCATGCAGAGGCAACTACAGAGGCAACTACAGTGTGTGAGAATAAAACAATCACACACACACCGGCTGACGCCAATTTGCCAACATGGGACGAGGTTAAGCAATTTGCCGAACGGTCAGGCATCAAACCAGAATCGGCCAAGACGTTTTACGACCATCACGAAGGCAATCAACTTTGGATTAACCAGCATGGAAGATTGATAAACTGGCATCATAAAATCGTGACGTGGGCAACCAATGACCGCGCCAAGCCGCCAAAAGCCGAAGCCAAAGACCCATCTAAAATGACTAAACATGAGATCTTAATGGCTGCAATCCAATGACCGCCAACCCCTATCAACTCGCCGCTGAACTCGCTCCGCTGCTTGAGCGTTACCGTCCGGTTATTAAACCAGTTGGAAGCTCACCCCTAGACAAACATCGTCGCCGAGTCCGTGAGTCAATGCAGCGGTTGCGCGACAGACGCCGAGCCGCCGGACTCAACGCCAGCGGCCAGCCGCGCAAGCCCAACCTTGGACGCCCAAAGAAAAACGCGGCCAGCCGTGTCCAATAGGGATTGGCTTCGGCGATTTGTTATGCCAAAACTTATGACTAAAACTGAATGTGAAAACCGGAAATGGCCGCACAACCAGCGGTGCAGATATAGCCACGGCTTCCTGTGTGAAGATTGTGGCGAGTTCTTTCCGAAAGACTCCGCGACATATATCCGCTACGAACTGCCAAGCACGATCTCAATGGTGGTGTGGAATATCGGCGTGGAATACTCGCGTGCCGGAAAAGAAGTGCCTGCTGAAATCAAGAGCGTCGGCGACAAACTCGACAAGGTGACAAAGGATGATAACGCCAAACGCCGTGAAGATGTCCTAAACGAAGCCCTGCGGCTAATCGCACGGTATAAAAAAACGCCCGAAAGCGCGACGATGCTTTTGGCATAACTCTTATTAAATAGCGCACTGTATGTTTAAGGATAATTTCAAAACAACGTGCCGCGCTCACCATCTGGCACTTGGGACGGAGCGCAGCTATTGGAGCGTTTCCAAGGCTTACATCAAGTGGTGTAAAGAAAAATTTAAGGAATCTTTTATGAAAAAAATCCGAAGCAAGGCGTTTGTGCACTCCTGACTCTTTCTAAACCCATGAAAAAAACCAAATCCCCCGACAAAGCCACAGTGTCACGCTCAAGCGAAACAAACGAAGCCACGGCAAAAGTAATAGTTAAAGTTGATAGTCGTGGCGGACGGCCACATGACCCATTAGCGAAAGTTGAGGGCATGGAGCGGTTTTGCGCTCAATGGCACTACCGGCTGGCGATTGTGAAGATGGCAAAAAAGAATGGACTGCCTGGATTTGACGCGCACGGCCGGGTTGACCCGGTGAAGCTGATACCGGCGCTGAACGACATGATTTCGACGGGGACGAATTTGCCCGACGGCATCGCCTCACCGCAGGACTGGTTGGCGACCGAGAAGGCAAAGTGCCAGGCGGTGATTCGGCAAAAGCTGGAAAAGTCAGTGATGCCGACGGCCGACGCCAAGCGGCAGAACGGTGAGGCTTGGGCGTTTATTTTTTCGCAGTTGGAAAAGCTCGCGCTCGAAGGCCCACCGGATTTTGCTGGGCGGACGGCGGTTGAGTTAGGGATTCGGTTGAATGGCTTTAAGGAGCGAATGCGTTCCGAGGCAAAGTTAAAATTTGAGGAGGCGGCGTGAACATCCAGACAATTCCAAAATCTGCGCCCGCCGACATAGTGGCCTGGGCGTCCGAATGCGGGCTGAAGGTTGACGGGAAAACTTTTAACCCGACGCGGATACCGCAACTACTCGAGCCGCTGCGCGCGATGGCTGATCCTAAAATTCACATCGGCACGCTGATCGGGCCGGTGCAAAGCGGAAAATCCACCGTGGCGGAAATTGTCTGCGCTTACTGGCTGGCGTTTTATTACGGGCTGCTGCAATTCAACTGGCAGGACGACTTGCGTGCCGAGGAGCGGTGGCCAGGGCGGATTCTGAAAATGCTGTTGAGCTGCCGTGATTTGAAATGGGCGGACACGGCGCACGCGGAAAAAATCTGCCGGGCTGAATTTGTAAATTCAACTCTGGTTGTGCAGGGTATTCGCGCAAGCGGCGCGCTGGATTCGGAGACTGTGCCATTTCAAATAAATGAGGAGGTGCATCTATGGGTTCCCGGCACATTAGACAAGGCCCGCCGCCGGCAAACGTTGGTCTGGAATTACAAGGCGCTCGACGTGACGAACGCCGGCTGCGAAGGCGACCAAACGCAAGCCGCCTACGAAAAAGGGACGATGGATGTTTGGGAGGTGAGGTGTCATGGCTGCGGAAAATTTCACGAAATGCGCTTTCGCTGGAATGAAAAAACCCCCGAACTCGGCGGGTTGCGGTTTGACCCAGGCGCCGGCCGCGTGGACGGCGGCAAGTATTCCCTCAACAAAGTCATGCCAACCATCCGCTATCAGATGCCGTGTGGGTTTCTGGTTCATGATACGCCGGTTGAGCGGCGGGCGCTGGTTGGTCAATATCGGCAGACCAACACGGGCGCGCTGGAGGAAAAGAAATCATGGAACTATGAGGCGGTGTCCGTGGCGGAAATCCGCTGGCCGGATCTGGTTGAAGAATGGTTGACGGCGTGCAAGGCGAAAAATTCCGGCGACATTGATCCGCTCAAAAGATTTGTGCAGGAGCGGGAGTGCTGCTTCTGGAATCCGTCGCTGCACATTCCATTTAACGGCACGACGCTTTACAACGTGAGCCTGAAAAATCGCGCGGCCATGCCGGGGGCGGTTTATCGCGGGGCAAAATTCGACTGGCAGGCCGGCTACAAGGCCAAGGGCGAATTGGAGCATTATTGGGGCGTGATTGTGGACGTGGATATTGACGCCAACTCGCAGGTGATTTGGGAGGGCAAATGCAATTCCGATGCCGAGCTTTTAGCTGAACTCGACGCGCATGGCGTGGCGCATAAAAACGCCTGGCTAGACGTGACCGGCGCGCACATGAAGCGGCATTTGCAGTTCTGCTACCAAAACGGATTAAACGCGCTGAACCTGACCATGAGCCGGTCCCATGGATTTGTTCACGCCGACAAAGTGCGGCGGTTTTATTCCGAGGGGAAGCCGATTTTCCGAGAGCTTAACACGGTGCCGGTTTTTGAAATGCAAATCACGCGGGACGCCAGCGGCAGCCGAATCGAGGTGCCGCATCCCGACGAGCCGACGGTGGTTGAGCTTTACAAAGCCGGCCTGCTGGCATTTTATTTCTTCATCCGCAACATGAAGCTGAACGTGCTTAAACAAAAGCCGGACGCGACGGAGCGGGATTACATCCGCATTGACATACCGGATGATGTTTCGGAAGATTTTAAGCAGATGATGGAATCTTGGGAAGTGGTGCCCGGTCATCGCGGCGCGGCGAAAGATGAAAGTGTTGACGGCTTCAAACCACGCAGTCGGTTTGATCACCAGTTGATGAACATGGCCTATCATTGTTTTGACCTTGAGTGGAATTTGCGACCCGACACCGGCTTGAGCCTGGTTGGCGAACGGCTGGCATCGCTCGGGCTGCCAAACATGGGCGAAAGGGAGGCGGCTTGATTCCGCGCCGCGCGCTCTCGCCCCGCCAGCGGGAAATCCTGCGGCTGGTGGCGCGCGGCTTTTGTGACAAGGAAATTTCCGCCGAGCTGGGCGTGAAGGAAAACACCATCGCCGCGCACTTCACGGAAATTTTCGCCCGACTGAAAGCGCGCTCACGCGCTCACGCGGTGGCGATTTTTATTCAGAAATAGGACTAGCACTAAAGTGCTATGGCAGCATAACTAAAAAGCGTGGTAGAATCTGGGCTGGATGATACGGATTCAGTCGGAAATCAAGCGCGCCATGCTTCGCCAGATTTGCGAAGGAGCGAAAGCCACGTCCTCCACCGTCAAGCAGGCCCTCATCGCTACCCAAGCCGCCGCCGCCGACAACAGCTTCAAAAAGGGACGCATCATCACCAGCACTTCGGGCAACGGCCAGTCAGCGTCGTTTGCTTTTTTCTCACCGACGGGCGCAAGCGGTTTTACGCAGGATAATGTGGTCGGGCTGACAGAGGAGTTTGTCAACATCCTCGACGACGCGGTGGCCGGCGGCATCATAGACGACCCGAACACCGTTGACGCCACTTTTGCCGCGATGGTGACAGATGACCGACTTGTCGGCATCCGCCAGCAGATGGGCGACTTCACTTCACTCCGCTTTCCCGTCACGCGATGAAAAGGCTTTCTCAAATTCTTTCGCGCCTTCCGTTCATCGGAAAGATTTTCAACCGCTTTGAAGCGGCGTGGCAGGGCTGGGGCGAGCGGTCATGGGTTCAGCAGTCCCTTCAGGACGCCCGCTTCGACATTGACGCCGCCACGCGCCAGGAGCTGCAGCGGCGTCACCGCTATTGGGTTTCCAATTCGCCGCTGGTTCAAAAACTGCGCGCGCTGTTTATTCAGTTCGCCGTCGGGCCGTGCGGGCTGAAGTGCGTCCCCAATTCGCGTGACGAAAAGTGGAATGAGACGCGCCACGAATCATTTGAGGCGTGGGGGCAGATGCCGGAGCTTTCCTCGCGAAATTCGATTCACCAATGCACCGCGCAATGGGCGGGGCAGCTTTTTGACGACGGTGAATTTTTCATTTTGAAAACGCGCGACGAAAAAGGGCGGCCCGCGATTCAAACCATCGAAGCGCACCGCATTTTGACGCCGGCCAAGACGACCACCTACCAAGGGATGCCGGTTTATGACGGCGTGGCGGTGGACGCCAACGGGCGCGCGGCCTATTACGCGGTGCGGGTTAACAACCAGATGCCCGTCGCGGGTTACGACCCGTCGGCGGCGCAATGGCTGACCGGCGGCGCGGACGAGTTCAACTGGGTCAAAGCTTCGGACATGATTCACAAGTTTAAGGTGCGCCGGCCAGGGCAGATTCGCGGCATCCCCGAAGGCTTTTCGTGCATGAACATTTTGCACGACCTGGACGATTTGCAGAAAATGGAAATGCAATGCAACAAGCTCGCAACGGAAATCGGGCTGGTGGAAACGAATCCGGCCGGCGAGCTTGACCCGATGATGAACCGCCGAAACCGCGTGAATATCCAGACGGTGAATGCGGCGGGCGGCGCGGTCAATAAAACCGTGTGGGCGGATTACAATGTCAGCTTCGGCGGGAAAAAATACGCGCTAAAATCCGGCGACAAGCTGGACAACTTCATGGTCAACCGCCCCACAATCTCGCAGCAGAATTATTGGGATTATCTGGTGACGCAAGTTTGCATTGGCTATCAGCAGCCGAAGTTGATCGTGGTTCCCTACAGCCTGCAGGGCACGGTGACGCGGGCGGATCTGGACATCTGCGCCAACGCCTACCGGGTGAACTTTGAGCAGGTTGCCGACGCGCTGCGCGAGATTTACCAATGGCAGGGCGAGTGGGCAAACAGTTTTGACATGTCGCAAGACGGAGCATCGCCGGATGATTACCACGAAGTCGTGATCCGTCCGCCGCGCTCGCCAAATGTGGACATCGGTTATACCGCCAAGGCGTTGGAAATCGAATTGCGGCTCGGGATAAAGACGATTCAGGATGTGTATGCCGAGAAGCAGATGAATTGGCGCGTCCAGTTGCGGCAAGTGGCCGAGTCGATGGCTTACATCCGCAAGCTTGAGACGGAGTTCAAATTAAACCCCGGCCAAATCAGTTCGCTTGAAATCCCGGAGCCGATTCAGGACCCGACCAATAAACCCGACAAGCCAGAGGGCGATTCCAGCGAATCATCCCCTACCGCGCAACATTTGCCGCAAATTTATGCCTAAAAAGTTCACCAACATCTGCCGCGCCAAAGCTATTCCGGTCAACACCGCAAAGCAGCTTGGCATTGACAAAATCAGCGGCGAGAACCGGCTGGAAATTCGCAACGAAGCGGATGAGACGCACGTTTATCTCGCTGGATCGGTCGGCTCGTCATGGTGGGATGAGGGCGGCATCACCGAAAAAGAAGTGCGCGGCGCCCTGAAAACTGCGAAAGGAAAAATTCATGTCCACATCAATTCCGAAGGCGGCTCCATCCAAGAAGGGCTTGGCATCTACAACGCCTTCAAAGAGCGGAGTGCCGACATCACGGCTCACGTTGATGGTTACGCATTATCAATCGCTTCCGTTTTCCCCCTCGCTGCGAGCAAGGTCGTCAGTCCGAAGTCGGCCATTTGGATGATTCACAACGCATGGAGCTACGCGCAAGGCAACGCCGACGACATGGAAGCGCAAGCGACGATGCTGCGCGAGCATGACAAGATGCTCAACGAGATTTATCAGGAACACACCGGCAAAAGTGAGGCTGAAATCAAGGCCGCAATGGACGGCGAAACATGGGTGCGCGGCAGCGAGGCCGTCGCATGGGGATTGGCCGATGAAACCGACCCCGTCGCCGATGAATCGCAAGCCAGCTTCACCGCGCTCCCGCAGGCCTGGCTGGACCGCTGCGCGAACATTCCCGCAAACATTTTGAACGCCTTGCGCGTTCCTTCTGCGCCCGCCAATGGTGACAACAACGAACCGCCCGTAAATGGTCACGTCACGGCCGGCGCAGATCCGATTTCCGCCGCCACGTTGGCAGCGGGCAAGCAAAACCAACAACCACACATCATAATGAACAAAGAAAAAATGATTGCCCTGCTCAACAAGTGGGGCGTGACCATCCAGGCCAATGCCACGGACGCACAGCTCGAGGAGCTGGTCTCTGCCGGCAAGCCTGAAACGAAACCTGCGATCATCCACGACGACCCGTCCGCCGCGATTCTGCGCCGGCTCGTCACCGACAAGGTGAACACCTACATCGCGGCGCAGAAAATCACGAAGGCGGAAGCGCCGATGTGGATTGAGGCTGCGCTGAAAGACGAGGCCGGCACTGTTGCCATCCTCGACGCGAAGCCGGTCATCCTCGACGCGCCCGCGCCCCTCGCTGGCACCAAATTCGAGGTCGGTTCCGTGGCTGTCGGCGGACTCGCTCACGCGCGCTATGCGGCGCTGAATGAAAAAACCCCGTCGGCCCGCTACGCCGGGTTGAAGCGTGATTGGGAAAGCATGATTGCCGACTCCTTCGCGCAGGACGCGGCCAAGAACGCGCCGCTGATTCGCCAGGGGATTCAGCCGGTGAACGCCAACACCTACTCAGGGACGCTTGTCACCGCGTTTCTCACGGATGGCTCGACGACGACCCTGCAGAACAAGCTCGCCGCACTCCGCGCATTCAGCCGCGATTTCAGCACGGACGCTTACAAGCCGCTCGCCGTGGCGCAGCACAAGTTTGTCACCGCCGGCCCGACCGTGCAGGTGGACGCGACAAACTTTGAATCTGGCAACTCGACGGTTGCGCCTGTGACCATCACGCCGCACCAATACACCGCCAGCATCACCGTCAGCAACGCCGATTTGAACAATGGTTTGCGGATGGAAAACCTCGTCACCATCGCCAATGCGAAACTGGCAAACGCCATCATGGAAGCGGCCACCGCGCCGATCACGCTGGCGAACTTCGCCGGTTACACTGACGTTGCCGGTTCCGGCAACGTCATCACGGCCGCGAACTTCACCTTCACGGACATGGCCCGCATCTGGGGCGTGCTCCAGAAGGCGACGCAGAAATTCGCCGTCCTCGACGGGGCGTATCTTGCCAAACTGCTCAATCAGCCGACCTACTTCCAAGCCATCGCGGAAGGCGAAGGGATGCTCAAGGCCTATGGCTGGGACGGCATCTTCCTCAACAGCGACTGGACGGGCGCGAGCAACAACATCGCCGCGTTCTTCTGTGACCCGCAGGCGATTGCGGTCTTGGCTGGCCTGCCGCTCACGCCGCCCGCTGGCGTTCCTGGCAACACGCTCCAGACCGGCTCCTTCAAGGTTCCCGGCGTGGAATTGAGCGTCCAGACAAATAGCTGGTTCAACCTCGCCGGCCGCACGGCCTGGATGAGCTTGGACAGCATCTTTGGCGCGTCCAAGATGGACGGCACCGCTGGCGTCGCTGTCGCCACGGCGTAATTGAAACACGGAGGCGGCGGGCAATCCGGCTCGCCGCCTCCACTTTAACCGTAACGCAGAATTTTTACCGAGCCATGAAAACCATTTTTATCCTGATTGCCGCCGCGCTGATTTCCTTCACCGCCGCCGCGCAGAGCTACACTTTGCAAACTGTTTCGCTCGGCACCAATGCGATTCCGGCGAATACATCCATTTCACTCCCGCTGGTTCTGTCCACGACCACCATCACCAACCCGGGCACCACGGCGATTTTTTACACCAACACCGGCTACGCGACGAATACGGTCAAGTTCACGCTGCCGGCGACAAACACGCTTTATTTTACCAACTCGTTCATTGAATCGAATTGGGTTTATGGCGTGGACTCGAAAAAATGGACGCTTTACGAGACGGTTCATGCGACGAACAACGCGCTTTATTACGTCACGAATAAGGCGTGGTTCACCTATTCCAACGGCGTGGTGATTGCGACCAACGCGGCCACGACCAATAGCGCCTATCAGCATTTTGATTTTGCCACGCCGGTAAATTTCAGCATCACCGGCACAAACTTTTCCACGCTCACGGTGACAAACTTTGGCGCGTCGGCGCTGGATGTAACCAAGTCGGCATCCGCCGCCGTCTCGGTTTCTTTCAAGCTTGTAAGCACCAACTCGCCGCAAAATGCCGTGACGTTCAGCTATGAATTAAACAGCGACGGCAACACACTGAACACGTCGCCAGACTTGACTTTTTCGCTCACCAGCAACGGCACCACCAACGTCAGCACCAATATCAACTTCACCGTCGGACCGTTTGGATTCTTGAATCTGACCGGCATCACCAACGGCAACGCCGCCGCGCTGACGAATCTAGTCATCAAATACGGCCAAAAAGTTCAGGCACCATGAGCGTGCTCCATGACATTCTTAATGACGTTGTGGCCGACCGGGCGGCACTGACCGCCGATCCGGTGCTGAATCTCACCACCGGACTTTCCTTCACCGCCGAGATTGAAGGCAATCTTGACCCGTTCAGCTTGCCGGCGCATTTGGAACTGGATAAGCGGGCAAAAGTGCGGCTGCACGTTCTGGATGATGGCGAGGCGGCGGGCATCAGTTTGACGGACGTGGTGCGGTTTAAGCTCTACGGTAAATCCGCCACCTTCATCATCGTTGACCGGATGGCAGACCCGGCCAGCCCGCAGACTAAATTTATCGCCTGCCAAAAAGTTGACGGAAAGGATTCGTAAAATGGCGCTCCAAGCCACAACTGAAATTGACTTCAGCCGGTTCAATGCTGGCATGGCCGGCTTTGTGTCCAAGCTGGGGATTGAATCGGTGAAGGTGGTTCGCAAGGAAACCGGCGAGCTCATCAAATCGCTGGTGCGGCTCACCCCGGCGGCGGACTCCAAAAAAATCACCTCTTTCCTCACCAATAAATTTGACACCCTGGCGGACGAACGCAATTCGTCAACGGACTGGAATCATGGCGGCGGCAAGGCGGGCAGCGGCGGGATGATCTGGTTTTGTGTCACGTCAAATTATTTAATCGGCGTCGCGCCGGAAAAGGATATGCGCGGCGCATCTGTGGATGAACTAAAGCGGCTTTCCTACCAGACCACCAAGGGCGGCAAACGGCTCAACGTTCCGATTCGCAACCACAAGCATCAGCGCGCCCTGATTCACCAGACGATTCTAACCAAGGCGTCAACCGTCAAAAAGCTGATTGCCGCCAAGATTAAAAATCGCGGGCGGCTCAAAGCGGGATGGCTTGCGGCGGTGTTTGGCAATTCCATCACCCTTGATGGCGGCAGCCAACCGCCGGAATACGTCATGCGTCATCGTGGGAACGGCGGCTACTTCATTGACGAGCTTGGCCGCAACGGATTTCCGTCGTTCACCATCGCCAACACTTCCGCTGGCGTTGGCAGCAAAACCAACAACCTAAACTGGCTGGTGCAGCGGGCGTCGGACATACGGGCGAAGGCGATGCAAACAAACCTTTCGCTGTATCTGCGCGGCAAAAAATTCATCGGCGACTACGCATGAACCTGCCCGCCTACAAATCGCTCTACGATTTCAGCGCCATCGAGGTCGCGGTGCAGCTGTATTTTGTGGACACGGGCGCATTTGTTGCGCCGCCGGATTCTACGGACCGGACGCGCGAAAGCTGGGTTGCGCCCGCCGGCAAGACGCCGTTTTTCACCGCGTTTCAAGCGGCGATTTTCGAGAAGTCCCGCCCGCGCGTCGCGTGCTTCCTTAATTCCATATCCGCCGTCGGCAGCAAGCAGGGGACGCCGATTGCCGACAATAACGGCGCGCTGCGGAATTACATTTTTTCCGGCCAGTTAACTTTCGAGATTATCACCGAGCCGGATTACGCCAGCCACATGGATTTGCGGGCGCAGACTTTTTCGCTGGCGGAAATGATTGCCCCGCTGGTGGACGACGCGACTAAAAAAATCGGGGCGAACCAATACATGACGCATCAAATTGTGGCCGTGTCGGTGCATTCCTTCTCCACGTCCATTGACATTCATCAGGGATTTTACGGCAGCCAGATTCATTACAACATCACTTTCCAGATACCGCCACCGGCAATCAAGGCGATAACTGGATGAACCAAGCACAAAACCACTCAACCAAATAAAAAATCATGTTCACACCTCCTAACAGCATCCTTTACACGTCCGGCGGCGTTGGTGGAGTCATCACCACCCGCACCATCACCATCAAGCGCGGCGACGGCGCGACGGTCGGCGGCGGCAGCGCGACCACGCTCGGGACATACCTCGTCGAGTCGTGCAACATCGCGCCCGAATCCAAGGTCGTCCGACGCGTTGGCACCAGCGGCCAGGGCACGGACATGGCGGTTGTCCGCGAGCCGTGGAAGTTCACCGGCAAGCTGCAAATCGCCAATGGTCTGACCAGCGGCGGCGTGGTCACACCGCTGCCGGGTGACTTCTTCGAGGAGGTCATTGACATCCTGGCTGGCGGCGCGATCAACACCAAGGCCACGCGCTTTGTCATCACGGCTTGCCCGAAGGATGAAACCGCCGGCACGCCGCACACCTACTCGCTCACCTCCGAGGAGGACATCGAAAACAGCCCGACGCACAACTAATCGTGTGCCAGCCGTTGAGCTACATCGTGACGTTCCTGGCTATGACGAGGCCACGCGGCGGGAGGAAGAACTTCGCTCGCTCGCGTTTCTCGGATTGGAAGAGCGCATTGCCGGACTGCCGGCGGCGGCGCTGACGCTGCGCCGGCTTCAATGGCTCACACTGGTCAAGTCGCCGTTCCTAGCCAGCTTGCCGGCGGACGCGCTGCTGGAAAAACCAAACGTCGCGGCGGACATCATCCTGTTTCTGTGGATCGTGTCGCCGCAATTTGAGGCGGGCAACGAAAAAGCCAAGCGCAAGTTTTACAAGACGCACGGCGCGGTGATGAAAGCGGACGCAAAGAATCTGATTCAGGAAATCCTTGATTACGTTGACGAGGCGTTTCTGGATTCCGGTTACGGCGGCGCCGGCGAGCAGCGCAGCTATTACAGCACGGCGGCGGCACTGATTGGATTCTTTCATAAAAATTACGGGCTGCAAATTGATGTCTGGGAAAATTCGCGGCTGCGTAATTTCTTCCGGCGCATCACCGGCCAGCCAAACGTGATGGACATCCCGCTCAAGGTGGCGTTCCAACTGATCCGCGTCCATCAGCGGCAGGTCAACCCCGAAGCCACGTTCTACAACCGGCTCTCGCAGCCGAAGGTTGACGCCTGGCTGAACAATTTGAACCGAAACTAAAATGGCAACTTCATCTGAAGAAATCCTGTTGCGGGTTGGAATGGACTTGGCAGCGATGCGGACAGGCACCAACCAGATGCTCGACGAGCAGAAAAAGGCGTCACAGGATTATGTCGGTTTTTGGTCGCGGGCAGTCGAAACCCGAATTGCGAAGGAAGCGGAGTTGGATGTCGCTGCCAATGCGAAATCGCTGGCGCGTTATCAGGCACTGAAAAAAAACAAGGCAGACGTGGACCGGCAATGGATGGAAGAACAGGCCGCGATGGCGGACATCGCCCGAGGTTCCGGTGGTTATGGTTCAATGCCAACCGGCGGCAGTGGTCGCCGGAGCAATGGCATAGGCGGGATGGCTGGCGCACAAATAGCCGGCGATCTTGCCGGCGGCAGCGGTTGGAAAACTGCCGCCGAAGGGGGACTATTCACCGTTGGGATGTTGCATTTACAGCACGCCATTAACGAAATTTTAGAAGGTAAAACTCCAACGGCGCTCGCAAAAATTCCACGGGCCATTTTGCACGTCGGCAAATTTCTGTCGGAATTTGCCGAAGTTCTCGGCGTGACGGTCGCAGTAGTGGGAGCCAGTTGGGAAGCGGTCAAGCTGACGCGGGCGATAATGGACGCCAAGAACGCGCACACCAAGGATGTTTTTTCGCGGGCAGATCTGGCACAGCAGACCGGCAAGCTGGGCGGCAGCCTGGATTCCAAAATCACCGAGCTAGAAAATGACGGGCGAATTTCCACCGAGCAGGCCGAGCGGTTGCGCTCAATGTCGTCCGGCGGCACGTCTGAAAACCTGCGGACGGCGCAGCGGTTTGTGATGCAGGAGGAGGCGAAGCTCGCCGAAGAAAAGGCGGCTGCGGAACAGAAGTCGGCGGATGCTGCCGACTACGCGCGCCGCGCCGCCGAAGGCAAGGCGATTGCTGAAAAAGAGGCTGCTGACAAGCTCAAGGAGCAGGAAAAATTGAGCCGCGAATACGGCAAGCTGGCCCGCGAGGCGCATAACATTGAAACCGAAGGCGGTCGGGTGGATTCGGTTGTGCCCACGGTTGCGGACCTAGCGGGACGTGATTTCAGTAAAAAGCTGAACAAAGACTACGGCGCGGGCGGCAAGTTTGATCTCGGCAAAGGTAACGGGGTTTATGGTGACGCCGCCCGCGAATCCGAACTAGCTGGCAAGCAGATGGCATGGGATTTAACCTACGGCAATGGCCGATACGTTGTAGGCGCGGATGGGGTTGGGCATTTCACTGGGCAGGCGGAAGTTGACCGCAAGCGGAAAATTGCCGCCGACAATATGCTTGGTGCCGCCGGACTCGACACGCCCGCCATGAAGTTTGAGGCGATGAAGCAGCACTTGGCTGACATCCGGCAGCAGATGGTTATCCTGAATCAAAAAGCCAGCGATGACGGAATTGTGATAAAAACCAACGACTAACCATGTTCACCGCGCCAAATTACGTCCCTTATCGCAGCGCAGCGCAGACCGATGCGCGCCCCGCGCAGCCGCCGCGCCGCAAGTTTCCGCTGCCGGCGGAATGTCCGATCCAACTGGCCGCGTATGCGTTCGACCAAGAATACGAGATGCTGCTGGGCAGCTTTCCGCCCGCGCCGCGCAACACCAAAAGCAATGATGCCGCGTTTGGCTTGGGTGACGCCAACGCCATCCTGACTGGTTATTCGCAGCCGTCGCCGTCGCTGGCCGGACTTGGCAAATTCTCCGCGCAATTCAGCATCGTCCCGGCGGCATGGGATGATTTCAAGGAAATTTCCTACACCTTCCCCGGCTTCCCAGGTCTCGCTGGCTCGTCCATCGCGCGCAACGTGTTCACCGATGATGTTCAAATCCGTTTGCACTACGATTATTTTCTGGTTGACCCCGGCGCGATTGCGGCCGGCGTGCTCGACTCCGGCGGCGGCGCGGTGACGGTGGTCAGTTCGCTGGCCGCCATCCCGATTATTCCCAAGGGCAATTTTGTGGCCGTCCAGTCCGGCGCGGCGGTGCCGTCCATCCGCGTCAGTTCGCTGGTGAAAAAAGGCGGCGACACCGTCGGCGGACTGGCCTATGACGAGACGCTGCCCGACCGCGAGTTTTATCAGAAATGGATTGCCAACGCCATCGCCAGCGGCTGGGCGGCCACCGCGTGGGACGGCGCCAGCGGCGTGGGCTACACCGCCGGCACCGCCTCGACCATCGGCCAGTTCGTCATCAAGGAATCGCAGATCCAGCCCTACGCCGGCAACATCATCGCCCGCGTCACCGCCTACGCTTTAGCCAAATAACCACAACCAAAAAAAACACCATGAAAAAACTAATCGCACTCCTCACCATCGCAACCGTCGTCACCATCACCGCCTCGGCCACGCTCACCAAGGTGATGAACAACGTCATCAGCACCGGCAGCACGAACACCACCAGCGTGGCCGGCCCGCAGGTGGCCATCCCCACCATCAACTATATCGCGGACACCACGTTTCCTAACACAAACATCCTGGCGGTGTCCATTGACGGCGGCACGACGTTTGTCAACGTGGCCACCAACTACACCAGCAGCACCGGCGCGATCTCGTGGCAGCCCGGCATCCCGCCGGTGACGGTCACCTACCGCGTCACCATCATCACCACGAACAGCTCCACCAACACGGTTTATTTCAACTACTAAAAATGCCCGCGCCGGACTACGATCAGGGAATGCTGCCCGTCACGCCCAAGGGCGGCGGCGTGCGCATCCTGGCGAAGTGGTTTCAGGATCTGGTCATCAACGCCGTCAACGCCGCGCGCGTCACCAAAGTCATCGTCCCGCAGACTGATGGCACAAATCATTTGCCGCCGCTGTATGCGGACATCAAGCGCACGGCGCTGGGTGGAACCATAATTACACTGCCAGCCAATGACGCGGGCGGCGGACAAAAGCAGGTTGTCTATATGAAAGCCTGCCTCGATGATGGAACCGTGGCCTATGTTCCAGTGATCGTCAGTGGCACCATCTACCGCGATTCTGGCAGCGGCACAGTGACGCCGGCAATAGACGCTGGCGCGGTGCCGGCGGGAAGCAATGAACTAATCTGAATTATGTTTGGCTGCTGCTGTAGCTGCGCGGACGGCGGGACAATCCCGCGCTGGCAGAACGTGACGCAGGTGCGCCCTGTGGCCGACCCGACACCGGCAGGAACGCCGGTTGCGCCGTTCCAGCGTTACGACTCCAATGAATACCTGTCCGAACATGGCATAGGCCATTCTTGCGATGACGACAATCCGGCGGGAAGCGGCAGCGACTTTAGCGGCTACTGCGGCGAATGGTTCGGCTCCGCTGGCGACACCAATGCGTTATCATCGCAGGTGGTGAAGGACATCGTTGACGACATCATGGCGTGCGCGGGGGACGATGCGACACACGCGAAGATTGACCACGATTGCTACGCCGTGAACGGCACGGTGAACATGAAGGCGAAGCGGTTGGGCGGAATGTGGCTGCTGGCGAAAAAGAGCTGGCATGGCACGCCGCCGTGGACGGACAAGGATTATTGCACGCCCGACCCGACGAACGCACCGAATCAGGTGAGGTATCGGACAATCAATTACAGCGCCGCCCTTGCCACCAAGACGAGCGACGGCGGAAGCCCACTTATTGACTTAAACCGCGTGTCGGACACCGCTTCTGGTTCGATGTCCATTGACCGTTATTCCGGCATCCTCACAAACAACCTACTGACGACCGAACAGATTTTCAGCATTGACCCAACCACCCTAGCTGAAACGCAAATCAGGCAAGTGTCCGGTGGGGCGGGTTGGCTTTCTCAAAGCCCTGCTCCAAACTTGGTTTATGTGAGCGGGTTAAGCACAAAGATTGATGGCGCGGTCTGCACGGATGTTCATTGCGCCGCAATCCCGCTGCCGTTTGATTACAGCTACATTCCGCCGCCTTTCGTTGGTTACGCTGACATTAAGGCGTTTGTTGTCTCGTGGAGTTCAACGCCGCCCGCTCCGGTTGGCGATTTCACATGGCCGACATTGCCAGCGATTTCGGATAATAACAATTACGATTCGGGAGAGCTACACGAAGAAGGCGTCCTCAACCCAACTGACGACCCATCGCTTTGGGAAACTTCCACGCTGGATATGCGGGTTTCATGGAGTCGCACCGCGACGGTTTATACTTGGTCTTTCATGGTGGATTGGAGTATCACCACTCCCAGCGGAACTTTGATTCTCTGTCAGATAAATTGGGGCGGCACACTCACCTTGTCCGACCCCTACACCTCCGCCGACTGCCTGCAAGACTGGAAAGCGGCGATGGCCGCATGGAACGCCGCTGACCGCAACCTTGCCAAGCTCCGCACGGATGAAAAACTCGCGCTCGCGCCGCTGATTCTTTACGACGAGATTGCACCACAGACGCCGCTGCAAGGTTTCTTACCCGTGACGATGGACAATTACGCGGGCGGTCTGGTGGACGATTTGAATGGCAACCATCCCGGCAGTCACGCGGGCGATGCGGGGCAGAAGCCAACGGGCGCACCTGTTGATTACACCCAGACTTGGGCGCAGACCGGCTGGCTTGACCCGCAGGATTACAAATGGCTGGGCGCAGATGGAAGCGCGAATTACAGCACGGTGGATGCCTCTGGAAACCCGCCGGATGACACCACACTCGCCGGGGTGTCGTTCGGCATCCTGAAAACCGGCTTGCGGACGGGCGGAATCTTGGCGCACGTCAAGGGCAGCGACGCTAATCATTGGTCTGGCGCGGGGGCAGACCGTCACTTCTGGTTTGGCTACGTCGAGATGAAGCGCATCTGCTGCGTGGAAGATTGCTCAACCGGATACACTTGGGTTCCGTATCGCAACGGCGGATTCAGCGACCCTGATTTGCCGCCGGTAACAATGCGCTGGATGGATAACGCCGAGGCGCAATACGACGGCGAACTTTGCAACCCCGCCGCCTATTCCAAAGGCAACTTTCCGGATTCATGGCTGCACGAGCAGGGCGGCTACATCGTCGGTGGAAAACAAATCACCGCCACGCAGAAATGGCCGGCGGTGAAGTTCTGCCGCCCGTGCGGAGTGGACAAATACGCCGTCAGTCAGGAAACAGTCTGCTGCTTCACTGGCGACGCGACGGCTGGCTTTGACATCACGCTCACTTTCAACGCGACGACATTGCCGGCGCATGACGATTACATCCTTGTTGGCGGCGTAGGGCTGTTCAAGGTGGACACGGTGATTGCCGGGCATCTGACTACAACGACGACCACGCCGCTCGACACGCTGCCCGCCGGCCTTGGTGACCAGAGTATCGCCAGCGGTGATTATCTCGGCGTTCTGCGCTGGACTGGCTACACGAATTATGGCGTGACGTTCGACAGCGTGCCGGGCATTTGCCTCCGCGTGCCGGTGACGACGGGCTACACGGCGGGCGTCCTGACGGTGACGAGCGCCGCCACGCTGCCGTTCTTCCGTAAAGGCACAGATGCGGCGTTGCGGGCAGTGAACCTTTACGATGCAAGCATGACGCTGCTGGCATCGGGCTTGGTGCTTACCAGAACCGACCCGGATGACCACAACTTCACCGCGACGACCAGCGACCATCCAACCGCCGTCTGGATGATGGACGCGCAGTTTGCTGGCGCAATTTCCGCCGGCGCGACAACCGACTGGACGAAATACGACGGGACGAGCAAGCGGACGGTTTGCGCGGTGGAATGGACGTTCAATCAGCGGCAGGCCGCGCTGCCAGTCTCCGGCCCGCCGCCGATTCAACCTCACTGGCTGGGCTGGACGGCGGATGTTGATGGTGAACGTGGCATCGCTGGCTGTCTCACGCAGAGCGTCGCGCAATACACGCTGGAGTCGAGCAAATGCCCGGCATTCGTTGGCTTCGTGCCATTCTACGATGGTGCGCCGGTTGAAACTTTCACGGGCGCGAAAAAGAAGCTGCTGCCGATGCCGTCCACTTTCGGATTTGATGACATTTACGGCGCACATTCGCAGCAAAAATTTGCCATCTCGATGCCCGACCCGTTCTGGCAAAATCCATTCATGCCATCGTGCGACGGGGCGATAACTTGGAAGATGGACGACGGCAGCGGCACGGGCAATTACGCGCACTATCCGATGGTTGAGGCGTTATCCACGGTGCCGGCGGGGTGCAGCTTACCAGATGGAACTTATCTGCTTTACGACACCGCGCACGTCGTTGTCGCGCCGCCGTTTTACCCGAACGGCATACCGACCGTTGGAGGCGACTACGAACCGTTTGAAACTGATTGGGGCTTCGCCATCCGCGCCTGCGGCTGTATCGCGGGCAGCGGACGGTTTGCGGCGGATTACGCTTACGTGGACTGCTCGAATGTGCCATGAAAATCCACGACTCAACACCAAGACGCATCCGTGGCCTCGGCGACGTGGTTCACACGCTGGCGCAGCCAGTGGCGAAGGTGATTGACGCCGTGGCGAAAACGAATCTCCAAAACTGCGGCGGGTGCAAATCTCGCCGTGAAAAACTAAACCAGAAATTCCCGTTATGAAAAAAATCATCGCCATCCTCATGCTCGCCGCGCTGCCCGCGCTGGCGCAGAATTTCAACTACTGTGTGGCTGGCGGTGGCAAGGCGTCGTATTGGACGCGGTATTAAAGGTTGGTGGCCGGAAATAAATGCTTGTAAAGTCCTTGAAAATGAAACACTAATTATGAAAATGAATCTTGCCCGAACCCACGCCATCGCCGGGGTGCTGCTGTCGCTCCTCCTGACCATCGCCCCAGCCTTCTCTGCCACCGTAACGGGCAGCCTAATTGACCAGTTCGGGAACCGGACGGATGGGCGGATTAAGTTCGCTCCACTTTCCAATCCGCAAGACATCGTTTGGAATGGGACGAATTACACGACGACGGCGGTTGGTTCGCAGCCTGCTACAACCAATGGCAGCTTTACAGTTTCGATTGTCGGCGGCGGTATGTTCCGGCTAACGTCAACACTCAACAGCGGCTTTGTCACCGACCTTGGCAACGGGCTGGTGCCGCCGGATTCCGGCAGCTACACGCTTCAGCAAATCCGCGCCTTTGCCACCAACTCAACTACGTTCGTCTGGACGAACAACGGATCGGCGGGCGGCTCAACCTACACCTTTTCCAACAGCGTAGCCGCCGCCGGGGTGGTGACGACGAACGGGAATGTGGTCATCATCGGCACGAACGCGAGTGGGCTACATGTGGCGAGCTCGGACAGCGCCAACAGCGCCTACACCGTGACCGGCCCGCAGAGCAACACGCTGGCGACGGCGTTGCAGCCGGACACCAGCTTGAACGCCTCGCAACTCACCACCGGCACCGTGCCGGACGGACGCATCAGCGCGACGTTTGCAACGGCGGCGTCCGTTGTGGCCGCGACGAACACGCCCGCCATCACGCGATTCTCAACGAACGTGGTGACGAGCGTGGTGGCGGGCGCGGGCGTGACAGTGGCGCTTTCCACGAACGGCAACGGCATCACGGCGACGGTCACGGCGAACAGCCAGACGAACAACTTTGGCAACGCGGTTTATGCCGGCACAAATCAATTTATTGGAACTAACTCCACCGTGACTGAGACGAGCGGTGCGAGCGGAATCAGCGTGGACGCGACGGGCAAGGCGACATTCTCGATTCGGACAAACATATCCTCCGGCGGCGGGGTGACGACGAACAACGTCATCG
>CAILDU010000140.1 GCA_903833055.1 uncultured Verrucomicrobia subdivision 3 bacterium
ACTAATGCACTCGATTGATTTTCTGTGCGAAGACATGAAGGTGAAAGTCGCCTTGAAATTTCGCGGCCGCGAAATGGCGCACACCGAAGTCGGTTTTGAGGTCATCAATAAATTCATCGCCGACATTGCCCCGTTCGGTCATCCCGATTTTCAACCCAAGCTCGTCGGTCGCGCCATCAACCTGATGATCAGCCCGCATCCGCGCGGCAAGCGCGCGAAAAATCCGCGCGGAGAAAAAGGCGATGCGAGCGAACCCGCCGTCGCTGCGGAAGTGCCGAAGAAATCTCATTCCGAAAAACCGACAGCACCGGAAAAAAAGAAAGTTGCCGTCGCTGAACAACCGGCGTCTGGCGGTTTGCAAAATCCATTTGCCGGTTTGGAAATCCAGTAAGTCCAAAGTTCTGAATCTCAAGCCCAAAGTTAGCAATCTGCTAACTTTGGGTTTTGGACTTTAGGCATTGGACTAATTCAGGAAACCGGCAGTCCGCGCAAATCGCATTTGAGTGTTCGCAAAAATCACGGACGATTTGCATCAAACCTTGCTGCTGCGCCGCGCCTTTCAAGACGCGCGCACTAGAAGTTCCGAGCAAACGCTGGCGCGCGAGTTTCAAAACAGAATTATCTTCCGCCACCGGCCACGCAAAAAACCTCCGTTCGATTTCCCGCTGTAGTTTTTCATTGCCGCCTTCCCGCGCGCGAATCCACAACCACGGCAAAACGACGTTGACCGCCAAATCGGTGACACGCGCTTCGCCCAATAACGGCTGCGGTTTTATCATACGCGCGGATTTGAAAGTCCAATGCCACGACCAAAATTCATCGCGCTCGACTTGAAAAATTTCGTGCAGCGATGCCAAAAGTTTTTTATCGGGAATTTCCGCCGCACACCAATCTTCTATTTTTGAAATCAGATTTCCCGACGCGAGCCAGTGCGCCGCCAGCGCGAGCCGCCGCTGCGGATTGTTGGCTGGACGCAGGCCGTGGAATTTCCAAACCGCGCGCGGCAAAGTGCAGGTTTCAAATTCGTCGCGGTCGCGCCACCAAAAATCCCACGCGCGTCGCAAAAACGTGTCGGAACATTTTTGCGCGCGCGTCAAATCATCCGGCAATAGTCCGCTGACGCCGAGCAAGCGCGCTTGAATCTCAAAGGCAGAATTTGCACCGCGCGACCAGCGCGATTTTGTTTCGGCAAGGTTCTGCATCGGCCAAATGTTGTTTTTGTAGCCGAGCGCGCGGAAAAGATTTTCCCACAACACCTGTTCCCAGCCGCAGTTTTTCGCGCGCGCGAGGATTGCGTTCGCCTTGTTTTGAAAACGCACTTTCACCGCTGCTTGCAACAGTTCGGTGAGTTGCGGTTCGGAAAGTTCACGCAACGGCGCGGAGCATTTGCCGCGCAATTTTTCGGGCAAACCGGATTCATTTTCCAGCGCGAGCTCGAGCTCGGCAATCGGCGCATCGAGAATTTTTTTCAAAGGCAAAACTACCGGCGGACTTTGGGCTTTAGACCTTGGGCTTTGGACTTCTTCCCAGACGACGTGCAAAACGACATTTTTGAAACTGGGATTTTTATCGTGGCCGTGCGCGTGCCAGCCGCTGGGTTGCAAATCAATTTCCACATCGCCGGAAATTGGCTTTTCATTTTCAAACTGCAAAACTGCGCCGCGAAAATCCGGTCCGCCTTCAACGCTGATGAAGCCGGGATGCAACACGCGGACGCTTCTGCCGTCGGCAGTTTTTAATCCGCCGCGCAAAATTCTTTGGTGCTGCCAGACGGCTTGGAGCAGTTTTTCCGGTGGCACGGAATCGCCGTCGCGCAGGCCGTTGACGGCGCGGCAGCGTTCGCGCCAGACGGCGTAAAAATTTTCGGCGCGCATGTTCATGCCGCAGTTTTTTGCGCGGCGGGCGGCGAGTCAATTTATTTTGCGCGCAACCAAATGGGTTTTCGCCGGTTTAACAATCGTATCGCCAAAATTTTTGTTAGCCGTCGTCAGGTTTTTTCGGCTACACTGACGCTAGATTTTTTGCGGTTCATGCAGTGATGATTCAAGTTTCCAATTTGACGAAGCGCTACGCGGGTGGACGCACGGCGGTGGACGATATTTCGTTCACGGTCGCGCGCGGCGAAATCGTCGGCTTGCTCGGCCCGAACGGCGCGGGCAAAAGCACGACGATGCGTGTGCTGTCCGGCTTTATGCCGGCGACGAGCGGCACGGTCAAAGTCGCGGGCTTCGATGTTTTTCATGACTCGGACGAAACGCGGCGGCGCATCGGCTACATGCCGGAAAATAATCCGTTGTATCCCGAAATGCGCGTGCGTGAATACCTGAAATTTCGCGCGCGGCTGAAAGGTCTCGGCTGGAAAAAATCACGCGAGCGTGTGACGACGGTGATGGAGCAATGTGGTTTGACGGATGTCGGTCGCCGCGTTATCGGACAACTTTCAAAAGGCTACAAGCAACGTGTCGGACTGGCTGACGCGCTGGTGCATGAACCGGAATTAATTATTTTGGACGAGCCGACGATTGGCTTGGATCCACAGCAGATTCGTTCGGTTCGCGCTTTGATTAAAAGTCTCGCGGGCAAACATACGGTTTTGATTTCGACGCACATTTTGCCGGAAGTGGAAATGATGTGCGGTCGCGTTTTGATCATGCTGGGCGGGCGCGTGCTGGCGTCGGACACGCCGGAAAATTTGCAGCGGCGGATGGCGGGCGGCAGTCAGATCATCGCGGAAATCGCCGCGCCGTTTGAGGCGTTGCGCGCGGTCTGGGAAAATTTGCCGGAAGTGGCGCAGTTCGATATTTCGGCGGGCGAAGGCGAATTTTTCCGCTGCGCGCTGACGCCGCGCGATGGCGAGGATTTGCGTCCGCTGATCTTCAATCTGGCGCGCGTGAACGGCTGGGCGTTGCGCGAACTGACGCGCAGCCGGCATTCGCTCGAAGATATTTACATGCAGGTCACGAAGCCAACGACGGAGGCGGTCGAATGAGAATTTTCTGGACGCTGCTGCGCCGCGAACTGTCGTCATTTTTTCTGTCGCTGACGGGCTACGTCATCATCGCGGCAGTCACGTTGCTGGTTGGATTAAGTTTTGTCGTGCTGATTGCGGGCGTGGGCAGCGATCCATTTACGGCGCCGGTGACGGAAATGTTTTACGGCACATTTTATTTCTGGCTCGTGTTGCTGCTGGCGACGCCGGTAATCACTATGCGGTTGTTCGCCTTGGAAAAGGCGAGCGGCACGTTTGAAACCTTGATGACGACGCCGGTGGGCGATATGCAGGTGGTCGCGGCGAAATTTACAGCGGCAATTATTTTTTACATGGTCGCGTGGCTGCCGTTGTTGGCGTGTCTGTTCATTGTGCAACATTTCACGAATCAGGCCGGTGCGCTGGACGGTGGCACGATGGGCGGAATGTATCTCGGAATTTTTCTGGTCGGCTGCGTTTTTCTTTCGATGGGCTGCCTCGCGTCGGCCATTTCTTACAGCCAGATGACGGCGGCGATGATCAGTTTCGTGCTAGGCGTAAGTTTATTTTCGCTGGCGTATCTCGCGAAATCCACGCCGGTGAATGCACATTGGCAGACGCAGGTGCTAGCGTATTTTAATCTGTTCGACCAGATGCATGACTTTGCGCGCGGCGCGGTGGACACGCGCGCGGTGATTTTTTATGTGAGCGCAACGTTCCTGTTTTTGTTCCTGACGTTGCGCGTAGTTGAGAGTCGTCGCTGGAAATAAAATGAGCAACCCGCGTCCCAGTTTTTCGCCCGCCAGCCGATGGAAAATCGGCTTCGACATGCTGCTGCGAACCGCGCTGGTGTTGGCGGTCATGGTGATGCTGAATTATCTCGGCGCGCAATTTTTTCACCGGTTTTATTTAAGTTCGCAAACGCGCGTGGCGCTGTCGTCGCGCACGCTGACGGTTTTGTCCACGCTGACGAATCATGTGGACGTCACGCTGTATTACGACACACGCGATTCGCAAAATTTTTATCCGAACATCCTCGCGCTGCTGAACGAATATCGCGCGGCGAATAAAAATATTTCCATCCGCACCGTGGATTATGTCCGCGATGCTGGCGCAGCGGAAAAACTGAAGGTGCAATATAATCTGCCCGCCGCGACGGACAGTCCGAATTCTCCGCCGGCGAAAGACTTGGTCATCTTCGACAGTGGCGGTCGCGTCATCGTCGTTCCCGGCGAAGCCATCGTGCAGCACAAATTGGAGCAGACGATGAAGGACGATCCGAAGCAAAAGGAATTGCAGTTCCGCAACCGGCCAGTTTTTTTTAATGGCGAAATCATGTTCACTTCCAAGCTGCTCGCGCTCGCGAGCGCGCAGCCGTTCAAGGCGTATTTTTTGCAAGGCCATGGCGAATCGTCGCTCGCGGACAGTGGTCAGTTTGGTTATGCCAAGTTTGGTTTGGAGCTGGCGCAAAATTATATTGCCGTGACGAATTTGGAATTTACCGCCGACCAGCCCGTGCCGATGGATTGCAATCTGCTGATCATCGCTGCGCCGACCGCGATGCTGGCCGATTCCGAATTGCAAAAAATTGATAAGTATCTCGCGGAAGGCGGACGGCTGCTGGTGTTGCTCAACTATGCTTCCATCGAAAAACCGACCGGACTGGAACCGATTTTGCAGCGCTGGGGCGTGAATGTTTTGGCTGACTACATCAAAGACCCGCAAAATTCCATCACCGGTCAGGATGTGAAAATTCGTGAATTCAATCCGCAAACTTTCGTCGCGCCGCTCACGCAACTTTCTTTGCAAATGATTTTGCCGCGACCGGTCGCAAAAGTGAACTGGCAGAATCCGCCCGCCAACGCGCCGCAAGTAAATGAACTCGCGCTGACGAGCGAAACGGCTTTGCTCGCGGGCGATCCGACGGCGGCACCGCGCCGCTATCCGGTGCTGGCGGCGGTGGAACAAAAACCTGTCGCGGGCGTTGCCAATCGTCGCGGCAACACGCGCATCGTGGTGGCGGGCGATTCGATTTTTCTTGGCAACTATTACATTGAAGGCGGCGCGAACCGGGACTTTCTGAATTACGCGGCCAACTGGCTGCTCGACCGGCAGGAATTGTTGGCGGGCATCAGTCCGCAACCCGTCAAGGAATTCCGCCTGATGCTCACGCAAAAACAATCGCAGCAACTCGACTGGCTGCTGCTCGGCGCGCTGCCCGGCGGTGTGCTGTTTCTCGGCTGGCTCGTCTGGCTCGTGCGCCGCAAATGAAATCCAAGACCACATTTATTTGGTTTGTGCTCGCGGCCACGCTATTCGCGGGCATCTGGCTTTCCAATAAATTTCTCCACCCCGCCGCGCCGTCGAGCAATCGTTTACTGTCCGGTTTGCACGTCAGTGAATTGACCGCAGTTCAAATCAGTCCGGCTGGTGCGTATGAAATTGACGCCATCCGCACCAATCATGCGTGGCAGCTACAGAAACCCATTGCGTATCCGGCGCAGGCCGCCGCGATTGAATCGCTCGCGGACGCGCTCGAAAAACTGGTTCCCGCCACTCGGCTCACGGCGGCGGAAATCAGCAGCCATAAAAACACTGACGCGGATTTCGGTTTTGAAAACCCGCAGTATTCGCTCGTCATCATGGCGGGCGAACAACGCTGGCAATTAATCGTCGGCAAAAAAACTGCGCCCGGCGATCAGGTTTTTATTCGCGTGGTCGGTCTGGACGGCGCATTTGTCACCGACGCGGGCTGGCTGCAATTGCTGCCGCACTCCGCGAATGAATGGCGCGACACGGCGCTCGTGGATGTGACCGGCACGACGGACTGGCTGGTCATCACCAACGGCGCGAAGGTGATGGAATTTCGGCGCGACCCGACGAACCAGCTCTGGCGCATGGTGCGCCCGCTGGCGGCGCGCGCGGACGGCACGCGCATCACCGCCGCGCTGCAACAGCTTCAGGCGGGTCGCATTGCGAAATTTATTACGGACGATGCGCGGGTGGACTTGAGCAGCTACGGTTTGCAACCGGCGGAATTTGACGTGTGGCTCGGCCACGGCACAAATTTTTCCGCCGCCATTCATACTGGAAAAAATCCGCCGGAAACGGCGCAGGTGTTTGCGCGGCGCGAAGGTTGGAATGTCGTGGTGACCGCCGCCAAAGATATTTTTTCCGCCTGGCACGGCGCGGTGAATGATTTTCGCGATCCGCATCTGCTCACCTTCACCGCGCCCGTCGCGGAGATTGAGGTGCGCGGACAAAATCATTTCACCTTGCAAAAACAGGGTGTGGATTACTGGACGGTCGCGGGCGAAAAATTTTCTGCCGACAACGAAAATGTGCAGAACTTTCTCAAACTGCTCGGCGGTTTGCGCGCCGCGGATTTTGTGAAGGATACCGCCACCGCCACGGATTTACAGGGCTTTGGCTTTACGCCGTCGGCGCTGCAGATCATTTTGCGTGGCACGGCGGGCGACACGAACAGCGTGCTGTCGCAATTAATTTTCGGCACCAACGAACCGGGTCGCGTGTTGGTAAAACGCGGTGACGAAGATTTTATTTACGCACTTAAGCCGGAAGATTTCGCGCGGTTGCCGGAAGCGGGTTGGGAATTTCGCGACCGCCACATCTGGAATTTTGCCGAGACGAACATCGCGCAAGTCACGTTGCGGCAGAACGGTAAGATGCGCGAGTTGGTTCGCACGGGCGAAAATAAATGGTCGCTCGGCCCGAATTCGCAGGGCATCCTTAACAATCCGCCCGCGATTGAAGAAACCATGCACCGCCTCGGCGAACTCACCGCTGCCGGTTGGGTGGCGCACAACGTCACCGCGCCGGAAAAGTTCGGGCTGAACACGAACAATCTTTCCATCACCGTTGATTTAAAAACCGGCGGAAAATTGAGCGTGGATTTTGGCGCGGAATTGGCCAAGGCGCAGACCGCGCTCGCCGCCGTGACTTTTGACAGCGAGCGCTGGGTGTTTGTTTTTCCGCCGGTGCTTTACCAGTTCGTCACGACCTACCTTACGATTCCGCCCAACGCGCCGTGAATGAGCGAAAAACCGAAACCTGATTTGTCCGCCATCATCCGGCAGTTTCAGATTGCCGGTGAATTTGTCAGCGCGGAAATTTACGGCAGCGGCCACATCAACGACACTTATCGCGTTAGCTTCAATCATGGCGGCAAGCGTGCCCGCTACATTCTCCAGCGCATCAACCGCGATATTTTCAAGCAGCCGGTAGCGCTCATGGAAAATATCCAGCGCGTCACCACGCATCTTGCCGCCAAAGTTACCGCCGAACCAGATCGCCATCGCCGCGTGCTAACGCTCGTGCCAAACCGCGATGGCACGCCGTTTTTTTGCGATGCGACCGACCATTACTGGCGCACTTATTTTTTTGTCGAAGGTGCGCGCAGCTACGATGCCGTGGAAAATCCGACGCAAGCAGAAGCAGCGGCCAAAGCCTTCGGCCAGTTCGCCAAACTGCTGGCGGATTTGCCGTCGCCACGATTGCACGACACCATTCCTGATTTTCATCACACGCCAAAACGATTTGTTGCGCTGGAAAAAGTCATTGCCGCAGACGCGTTCAATCGCGCCACGCTGGCGAAACCGGAAATCGAATTCGCCTTGCGCCATAAGGCGATTTGCCGCGTGCTGCTGGATGCGAAATTGCCAGAACGCGTGACGCACAACGACACGAAACTCAATAACGTGCTGCTCGACGACGCGACGGGCGAAGGCATTTGCGTGCTCGACCTCGACACCGTGATGCCCGGCTTGGCGCTTTATGATTTTGGTGACTTGGTGCGCTCGGCGACGTGTCCAGTCGCAGAAGATGAATTAGATTTGAGCAAAGTGCAGATGGAATTCCCCATGTTCGCGGCACTGGCGCGCGGCTACTTAAGTTCCGCAGCGGAATTTTTGACACCAGCGGAAAAAAACTTTCTGCCGTTCGCCGGAAAACTTATCACGTTTGAAACCGGTCTGCGCTTCCTCACAGATTTTCTGGCGGGCGACACTTATTTCAAAGTGCAGCGCGCCGGTCATAACCTTGACCGCTGCCGCCGGCAGTTTAAGTTAGTTGAATCCATCGCCGAACAGGAAGCCGCGATGCACCAGCTTGTAGAAAAATTGTAATCGGTTAAAACCACTCATGCGCTTTACGGCAGTTTTAATTATTGGCTGGCTCGCGCTGGCTTCGTCCAGCTTCGCGGCGATAAAAAAAACTCCATCCGCGCAAAATTCTTCTTCAGTTTTTCTGACCAACAACATTGACCGCCCGCTGCGCTACTGGCCGGTCAACGGCGATTTCGTCATCACCAATGGCTTGGAATTTTTCAACCGCCCGCTTTACGGCATGAATTCCGCGTTCCGCATTGACGGCGGCGACAAGCCGGAATTCTCGCTCTATTTGCCTGGACGCGGCGGCAATCTGCGCTTCGGAATTAAAACTGCCGCTGGAATAAAATGGCTAAACGACGCGCAGCAAATCGTTGCGCGCTATCGCTCCGGCTCGATGGTTTATGAAATCCGCGATCCGCTACTCGGCGACGGCGAATTGGATATAACCGCGCTACCATTGAGCGGAATGAAAGGTTTGATTGTTCGCGCCGAATTGAGCGGCGCAAAAAACTCCGTTGAACTCGTCTGGGCGTTTGGCGGCGTGAATGGCATGAAAGGTTCGCGCGGCGGCGACATCGGCTGTGAGCGCGAGCCGGTTTCGCAATTTTTCCAGCTCAAGCCGGAGCAGTGTAAAGGCAATGAATTTTCCCTCGCGACGAATATTTTTATTCTCCAAAGCAAGGCTGCGACCATTGCCGGAATTTTTCCCGCAAACGCAAAATTACAAATTACCGACGCAACCAAATGGAATTCACCAGCAGAATTATTTGCTTCCGCCAGCGGCAAAACGGAGCTGCCGGTGGTGATTGGCGATGTAAATTTGCCAAACGGCCGTGAAGAATTTTTCGCGCTGAAAATTGATGGCGACGGAAATATTGTCGCCGATGATTTGCCAAAATTATTTTCCGCCGCTGAAAAGCATCGCCGCACCATTGCGGAAAAAGTTGTCGTTGAGACGCCGGACGATTTTATCAATGCAGCCGCAGGCGCGCTGAACATCGCGGCGGATGTGGTTTGGGATGACAAACAGCAATCGTTCATGCACGGCGCGGTCGCGTGGCGCACGCGCTTGCTCGGCTGGCGTGGACAATATGCGGGCGACGAACTGGGCTGGCACGAGCGCACGGCGGCGCACTTCGCGGGCTTTGCAAAAAATCAAAATACGAATCCGATTCCCGAAATCATTCCGCCCGCCGATGAACAGTTCAATCTCGCGCGCAGCGAAGCGGCGATTCATTCCAACGGCGATATGTCGCATAATCATTACGACATGAACCTCGTCGCCGTGGACGCGTTCTTCCGCCACTTGCTTTGGACGGGCGACACCAATTATGCCGCCGCAATGTGGCCGACGATTGAGCGGCATCTCGCGTGGGAACGCCGACTTTTCCGCCGTGAGTTTGGCGATGACAAATTGCCGCTTTACGAAGCTTACGCTGCGATTTGGGCGAGCGACGATTTGAATTACAACGGCGGCGGCACCGCGCACGCGAGTGCGTATAATTATTTTGAAAATAAAATGGCCGCGCGTGTCACAATAATTCTTGGCAAAGATTCTTCCGTTTACGAGCGCGAAGCCAATTTAATTTTGCGCGGCATGAACAGATATCTCTGGCTCGCGGACGCCGGAAATTTTGGCGAGTCCAAAGATTTACTTGGCTTGCAACTGGTGCATCCGAACTCCGGCCTTTGGACTTTTTATCACACGCTGGATTCCGAAGTGCCGACGCCGGAGCAATCGGCGCAAATGGCAAATTGGATTGACCAAAACATCGCGCACATTCCGATTCGCGGATCGAACGTGCCAGACGAAAACTTGTTCACGCTGCCGGAAACGAGCTGGCTGCCGTATCAATGGTCGCTCAACAACGTCGTTATGGCCGAGGCCGCGCATACGGCGCTCGGATTTTGGCAGGCGAACCGCGCGGAAACCGCGTTTTCATTGTTCAAAGGCGAGCTGCTCGATTCTGGTTTTCTCGGTTTGTGTCCTGGAAATTTCGGCTGCATGACGTCGCACGACATGGCGCGCGGCGAGGCGCAACGTGATTTTGCCGATGCGATTGGAATCAATTCCCGCGCGCTCGTCGAAGGACTTTTTGGAATAAAACCGGACGCGCTCGCGGGTGAATTAAAAATTGTTCCCGGCTTTCCGGCGAAGTGGAATCGCGCAAGTATTCATCATCCTGATTTTAACTTTGAATTTCACCGCGACGGATTGACGGAAACATATTCTGTCGAACCAAAATTTCCCAAGTCGATGAAATTGAATCTGCAAATTGCCGCGCTGCGAACCGCGCCGGAAGTCGCCGTCAACGGTCAACTCGCGAAATGGAACTGGGTCGAAGGTTTATTCGGTGTGCGGCGGATTGAAATTGAAAGTCCGGCGGCGGAAAAATATGAAGTCGTTGTGAATTGGAAAGGTGAAATTTCTGAAGCGAAAGCTGGGCCAGGAGTCGCGCCCGCCGCGCTGGGAAAAATTGCAGCGTTTGATTGGAATAGAAAAATTTCCGGCGATACAAAATTTGAAACCGTGAATCTTGCGCCGTATTTCAACGGTCAGGTTGCGCAGATTTTCCGCAATGAATATCGCTCGCCGCGTTCGCCGTTTGCGTCGCTGGCGTCGCCCAAGCAAGGCATCGGCGGCTGGTGCGAGCCGAACGCGACTTTTGACGTGGACGATTCCGGCCTGCGCGAATTTGCGGCGAAAAATTCCGGAAAAATTATTTTGCCGGATGGAATTTCCTTTGTGACGCCAGGCGGAAATGATGCGAAGAATATTATTTTCACGTCGCAATGGGATAATTATCCGCACGAATTTTCCGTGCCGTTGACGGGAAAATCGGCGCACGCATTTTTGCTGATGGCCGGTTCGACGTGCGCGCTACAAAGTCGGTTTGACAACGGTGAAGTGATGGTGACTTACGCGAACGGTTCGACGACGAAATTAATTTTGCGTAACCCAACGAACTGGTGGCCGATTGATCAGGATTATTACATTGATGATTTTGCGTTCGTGCGACCGGAACCGCTGCCGGTGCGCGTGGATTTGAAGACGGGAAAAATTCGCGTGCTGGAAATGAATTCGTTCAAAGGCACGGGCGGTAAAATTTCTGGCGGCGCGGCGACGGTGTTGGATTTGCCGTTGGACGCGAAGAAGGAATTGAAGTCACTTACCATCCGCACGCTCGCCAACGAAGTCGTCATCGGTCTGATGAGCGTAACATTGGAGCGGTAGTCCGTTAGAATTTCCACTGCGTGCCCAGCGAAATGAGTTGCTGGTTAAATTGACGTGCGCCGGGATTTGTCATGTCGCTTTCTGCGTTGCGTCCCCAATTCAGCGCGCCAGCAAAGGTGACGCTGATGTGCGAATTGACGGCGTAATTTAGTCCAGCCGAGGTGGTGTATTGCAGATCTTCGCGCTTGCACGTTGGTAGATTTCCGCTGTTGAAATTCCAATCCAAAAATTTTCCACCAAGGTCAAATGCCAGTTTGTCCATGAGTTTGCGATGCCAACTTATTTCGTAGGCGCTGTCGAAATACGGCACTTTGCCGGAGCCAGAAACCCATTGCCAAGACTTGTTTTTGAACGTCAGTGTATCGTCCGGCGAAAATGTTGCGGTGACGAGCGCTTCGCAAAAATAAGTTACGGGATGCAGGTCGTTCACCGGCGTCGTGTGCGTGGCGGAGTCGCCTTGATAGCTCCGAAAATCCGGACCGCCCTGAATTTTCAAAGACAACCATTTCCACGGATTGCCTTCGATGCCGACAAGCACGCGCTGGTAATCGCTCGAGGAACTGTAAGGCGAAAACGAATATTGTTGCTGGTATTGATGGCCGTAGCGGCAGCCGAGTGTCAACGCCAGTTGCGGCGTGAGTTTGTAGCCGAAGTCTGCACCGCCGTTCACGTCATAGCGGTCACAATAATTTTGATAGCCTGGCACGTTGAGCTGCTCCGTCATCAGGTTGTAATACAGCAGCGACGCGGTCGGCCGGACGAACCATTTTTCTTGATCGAACTGCACGCTTACATTGGCGCGTTCTTGGATTTGGCGGCGCCGCTCGCGATCCGCCGTCGTGGCAAACGCGCTGTAGAGGTTGCCCGGATAAAACGGCCCCATACCGCTGCCGTCAATGTAGGTAAAATTATTATCTGCATTGAAAGTTGCTAAATCAGTTTTCGCTTTCGCCGCCGCCAATACGCGCTGCGCGGTGTAACTTTCGGAAGTTTGATCGTGATACATCGCCACATCTGGCGCATACGCGAGCGACAACACCGGCACGTTCGTCGCGCCGATTATAGGTGAAAAGTTGACGCCGACTTTGGGCGAAATCGTTGTGATCCACGAATAACAATTTTTAAATGCAACCACGCTGCCAGCGGGCGCAGGTGTCGGTGGTGGATTATTTACGCCGGAAAGAAAAACGTTGTTATCGTAGCTTTCCTTGATGCTCACCGAGCAGTCGGTCAACCAAGCTGGCTTTACCAGTTCCGTTCCGGTCGTTGTCGAAACCCCAAATAAAATTCCTGCGAGCGCCGTCAAAATAATCCAAATCCGTTTCATTGCCGCAGCAATTTACCGGATAACTGCCGTCAACGATGGGCGTAAATTAGCGCAAACGCACTGTATTTTGCTAAATTAGCGTGGGCAGATTTCGCGCGCGGAAATCTTGGTCAAATCTTGCACGGTCCAATCCGCGCCGCAGGGTTTTAATTCTTCCAACTTCGAGCCGCCGGTTGCGACCGCCAAAGTTTTTGCGCCGATAAATTTTCCGCATTTCACATCAAACGGCGTGTCGCCGATGACGATGATTTCTTGCGGTTGCAAATCTTTCGCCAAAACGCGGCGACCGCGTTCGAGCGCAGCAACGGCAATGTGATTGCGGTCTTCGTGGTCATCCGCAAAACCGCCCATGACAAAAAAATCCCAAAGGCCGAACGCGCGCAATTTAATTTCCGCACCGAGTTGGATGTTGCCGGTGAGTAGGCCGAGCATCGGTGGGTTTGGCAACGCCTGCAAATCACGGATGAATTCAAAAATGCCGGGGCACGCGTGGCCGGTGCTGTGCGCGAGAATGTGGTCGAGCCAAAAAATGTAGCGCGCAAAAAATTGGCGGAAGTGCGCGGGCGATTCGTCGAGGCCGTGGATTTTAAAAAATTCGCGCACGAGGCTCATGTCGGTGCGGCCGGCGAATTTCATTTTTTCCGAGCCGTGGTGCAGGTCGAATTCCGTCGCAAATGTTTTGGCAAAAGCCTTCGTGCCCGCGTGTCCGGTGTGGACGAGCGTGCCGTCAATGTCGAAGAGAACAAGCCGAATCATGCGCGCGCAAGTTAAAGGCTGCGCCGCGCGGTGGCAATGCTCATCAGCGTTTTTGATTATAATTTGTCTGCGAGAATTTTTCCTGCGCCAAAGTTTCCGCGTGTGTGCGTAATTCTGAATCCGGCGCAAAATTTTTCCACGCCACGGCGAAATTTTTTTCCGCCATGGCGCGCATTGCGGCTTCAAAATCATCTCGCGCCAGTTTCAAAGGTGGCGGTTGCACCGAGCCTTGAATGAGCAAGCCCGATTTATTTCTGCGTTGCGCTGCGCCCGCGATTTTTTTGCCGCGCCAGAGCAAATCAAATTTCTCGTGGCCGATAAAACATTGGCCGGGCAACGTTTTTTTGCAGCATGGCGCGAGTTCGGTTTCGATTTTTAATTCCGCAAACGCGAGTCGCAGCCAGTCGTGGATGCGGCGATAACTTTCTTCGGCCTTGAGCGAATGCCATTCGTGGCCGGGTGGAAAAATGGCGCTGTAAGTCCAATCCGCATCGTGCGGCACGATGCCGCCGCCGGTCGGACGGCGAATCAGCGGACGCAGTTGCGTGGTCGCTGCCACTTCGAAAAATTTCTGAAAATAACCGAACGTTGCCGCCGGTTCCGTCCAGCCGTAAAAACGCAAAACAGGTTTGCCGAGTCGCGAGGAATTTTCCAACAACGCTTCGTCCAACGCCATGTTGAATGCCGCAGCGCACTTTCCAGAGTTGAGTAGAAGCCAGTTCATTTGTTCACGCCGATTTGCGGGCAGAGATTTTTGATTTCACAATTTACGCAGTCCGGTTTGCGCGCATCGCAGCGGCGGCGACCGTGCCAGATGAGCCAATGGCTGAACAGCATCCACTCGTTTTGCGGCACGAGCGGCATTAATTCTTGTTCGAGTTTTACGGCGTCAGTGCCTTTTGCGAGGCCAAGACGATTGGACAAACGCGTGACGTGCGTGTCCACAACCACGCCAACATTGATGCCGAACGCATTTCCGAGCACGACATTCGCCGTCTTGCGCCCGACGCCGGCGAGCGCGTGCATTTCGTCCATCGTGCGCGGCACCTCGCCGCCGAATTTTTCCACCAGCGCGATGCAGCAAGCTTTTATATTTTTTGCTTTGTTGCGGAAAAAGCCGGTGGACTTCACCGCCTCCTCGATTTCCGCCAGCGGTGCAGCTGCAAAATCCTGGGCGCTGCGATATTTTTTGAACAGCTCCGCCGTGACCAAATTCACGCGCTTATCCGTGCATTGCGCGGAGAGAATCGTGGCGACGAGCAGTTGCAACGGACTGGCGTGGTTCAGCTCGCAATGCGCGTCGGGATAAACGCGCTTCAGCGCAGAAAGAATTTTCTGCGTGCGTTCCAATTTGGCTTTTTGATTTTCGCGCGGCACGAAATGATTTTCGCACATCGCGGAAAATAAAAAAAGCCCGGACGCGCACGTCTGGGCCTTGATGATTTTGAAAAACTATTTTGCCGGCACGGCATTGGTGGCCGTGGTGGTGGCTGCCGGTGCGGCCGTCGCGGCGGCGGCTTTGGCCTTGTCGAGCTTGTCCTGCTTGTCCTTGGCGATTTGTTCACGCACGGAAAGCGGCGGCGTGCCGTATTTGCCGTCCGTCCAACCGTAGAGCCGGCCTTGGCTGTCGTTGAGGAACGCCCAGACAAACCAAAGCACGAACGCGACCGCCAAAACTTTCGGCCAGACCGACGGTTTCTCGGCATATTTATCCTCCGCGCCAAATGTTGCTCCCGGCGGCAACGCGGCCACACCCGTGAGCGCACCGCCGAAGGGCACGTTCATCTTCGCCTTCGCGTTCACCGCCCAGCCGTTCGCGTCGAGAATCGGGCCGAGGTTGCGCTTGCGCAGCTTCAGCCATGCGATCGCCATGGACGGCGAGGAAATCAGCAGCATGATGCCGACAATAATTAGCGGCAACTTCCACTGGTCTTCGTTAAATCTGCCGAGGAAGGTTAAGAAGCCTGCAAAAGCGGCGGCCAAGCTGCCCAAGGCCAAGCTAATTAGTGCAATAACACTCGGATCAAATGCGGATTTTGACGGCGCGGCGGGAGCGGCTGCTCCGGCTGGAGCAACCGGCGCATTGGCAACGGCGGTCAATTGTGCATTGGACTGGGCATCCGCATCGGCGGCGGCCTTCGCCGCGCGCTCCTCGATCATGCGCACCAATTTTTTATACGGCGACCAGAACGCCTGTCGGATGCTGATCGGATTGTCCACGATCTTCGTGATGGTGGCGTCCCAATCGCGGCCCGCACGGTCATAAAAAATTCCGTTGCGACCAACAATCAAATTATCAGAATCGCCGCCGGTGAACCCGGCGACGATGGACAATTTTTCGCCGCTGCCCTTGCGCGCACAATCGCAATACGCGAGATACGTTCCGGCCATGCCCGCCATCGCCGCGTGCTTGCCGGCGTCGTCCACGGTGAGACACAAATCGCAACTGCGCTGGTCGAGAAACAGTGTGCCGGCCTGGAAAATCGCCTTGTCCTTGCGACCGTAAAAATCCGCGAAGTTCACAAAGTTGCGGCAGAGTTTGACGAGATCGCGATGGTAATGAATCAAGCGATGCAACCCGATGACAGCGGTGGCATTGCCCGCTTCGGCAGAATCTTTCGCGATGAGCGCGGTCAAAGTTTCCTTCGCTTTGCCGGCCAAAATTTCCCGCGCCCGCGCGAGGCCGATTTTTTCCACCGAGCCGCCGGTCTTGCCGGCGTTCCACGCGTCGAACGCGGCGAGTTTGCCGGTGAGTGCGTTCCAATCCGCTTCGGTCAAAACCGTTTTCGCACCAAGCAGCGGCGTGATGGCGTTCGTCACCAGCGCGGCAATCGCGCCGGCCCACGCAGGGTTGATGCCTTGCGTCAGCGACAGCGTCGTCGTCGCGCCGACTTGCGCGAGCGGCAGGCTGGCAATGTCGGCGTGATTGTTGGTCAAATCTTTCGCGCCGAGCGCGGCATATTCTTTTTCGTCGCGGTTCAGCGCATTGACGGAACGCGGGTCAAACGCGGCGAGCCGGCCGCGCGCAAAATAATCTTCCACCTTGGCCTTCACCGCTTTCACCGCGCTGGCGGCGGCCTCGGTGTTCACGCCGAGCGGCAGCACGGTCGCGTCGGCTTCCGCTTTTTTCCACCAATCGGAATACGCGGCGGCTTCGGCAAAAAACTGGTCCACCTTGGCCTGGCTGACGCCGGACTTACCGCTCACATCGGCGACCGTGCCGAGACAGTTGATGATGTCGGCGATGACGGCTTTCGTCGCGTCGTCGCTGGCGGAATCGGCGGGCACAATGCCGTCGCCATTGAATAATTTCGCGGCAAACGTCGCGGCGGCGGCGGCGGCTTCGTCAAAAGTGACTTCGTCGTTGTCGCCCTTGCCCAATACTTGGCGCGCAAAATTGGCGATCAATTTTCCTTCTGGCGTGGCGTCGTTGATAGCGGACGGTTTCAGCGTGGCGCTGCCTTTGAGCAAATCGTCGGGGTTTTTAATCAGGCCGGCAGCCCACTTGGCGGCGGCGATGAGTTCCGGCGCGCGGACGCGACCGTCCTTGTCGCTGTCAATCAGCGCCAGCGTGGTCTTGTCGAACTCGACGCCCGTGGTCGGGCACGCAAGTGCGACCCACAGTTTCTGGTCGAGCTGGTCAAGGTTCGCGAGGTCAGCCCCGGAGCCGATGACGACTTGGTTGAAGCCGCCGGCGCGGAAGAATTTCCAATTGTAAATGGTAGCCATAGTTTTTCCTTTGGTTCTGAATTTGCGCGAAAAGTTTAACCACGAAGACGCGGCGACACCAAGAAAACTTTGCAGCCTACAAATCCCGATAAACTTCACGGCGATGGCGAACGACTGAAACGTCAACCGCCTTGGAAAAATCATCAATCGAATAAACTACGCGATAATCGCCGACGCGCATCCGCCAGAGATTTTTCTGGCCGTGGAGTTTGATGACGCCGACCGGTCGTGGATTTCCTGCCAACACTTCGATCTTCGCCAGAATTCTTTCGGCGACATCGCCTGAAAGATGTTCTAATTCCTTGCGCGCGGAACGGGCGAAGCTGATGGAGTAATCAGCCATTCCGACGGGATTTTAGCCGTTGCCGGACGGCAGCGAGGCTTTCGCGCGGTTCGCGGGCGCGCGACTTGGCCAGCAGCGCGTCGTGGAAATCCTCCCAAAGCTGTTCGTGCTTCCGCAGGTCAATGACGGCGGCCGTCTTCTGGCCGCGTTCATCCACCATGAAAGTAATCCCGCTCATGGAAACAATCTGGCAGAAAAAGGCGCAGAAGTAAATTTCAATTTAACCACGAAAACGCAGAGTCACCAAGAAAACTTTGCGGACTCCGACAAGGCCAGTTCATAAAATCCATTGTCGCTTCAAGCATCAAACCATCTCCGGCTCTTCAATTTCTTTCGGTGCCTTGAACAGCGGCGTGCCGTCGGCGGCTTCCGGGTATTCAAAGATTTTCCCCTCGAAGTTGCGGATGACCACGCGGTCGGCGTTGCGGCTTAAGACGTATTCCGGGCTGACCGGCACCTTGCCGCCGCCGCCGGGCGCGTCAATCACATAGGTCGGCACTGCGTAGCCGGTCGTGTGGCCGCGCAGTTTTTCCATGAGCTCGATGCCCTGGCGCACGCTGGCGCGCAGGTGCGCGGAGCCGGAAATCAAATCGCACTGATAGATGTAATACGGCTTCACCCGGCACATGAGCAGCTTTTGCAAGTGCGCCTTCATCACGTCCGCGTCGTCGTTGACGTGGCGGAGCAACACCGCCTGATTGCCGAGCGGGATGCCGGCGTCGGCCAACCGGCCCAGCGCGTCGCGAACTTCCGTGGTGAGCTCGCGCGGATGATTGGAATGGATGCTGACGAACAGCGGATGAAACTGTTTTAGCATCGCGCACAGTTCCGGCGTAATACGTTGCGGTAGAAAAATCGGGATGCGCGTGCCGATGCGTAAAAACTCGACGTGCGGAATCGCGCGCAAACGGCTTAATAAATTTTCCAATTTCTCGTCGCTCAACAGCAGCGGGTCGCCGCCGCTCAACAGCACGTCGCGGATTTCGGGATGCGCGGCGATGTAGGCGATCTGCTTGTCGTATTCGGGATGAAAATCGTAACCGCTGGCGTTGCTGACGAGCCGCGAGCGCGTGCAGTAACGGCAATAGCTCGCACAGCGATCCGTCACAAGAAACAAGACGCGGTCAGGATAGCGATGCACCAGCCCCGGCACTGGCGAGTGCGAATCTTCGCCACACGGGTCGCTCATTTCCCACGCCGCCGTGGCAGTTTCCTCGATGCGCGGAATCATCTGCCAGCGGATCGGACAATTTTCATCCGCCGGGTCAATCAGATTGAAGAAATACGGCGTGATGCCCAGCGCAAGCTTGTGGTTCGCCAGCTTGGCGCCGGCGAGTTCTTCCGGCGTCAGCGTAGGCATCAGTCGTTCCAACTGCTGAACCGTGGTGATGCGGTGCTTGAGCTGCCAGCGCCAGTCGTTCCAGTCGGCGTCGGCCACGTCGTGCCAGAAACCGCGCCCGGCGGATTTGAATTGTTTCAATGCTGGAAACGAGCCGCCCGCCGGCGGCTCCCCGCGTTCCGTGGATGAATTTTCAGCCTGCATTTTCAATGGCGCACTATAATTTCGATTCGCTGTCTGTCAAGTTGACCGCTCACGGCGCGTTCAGGTTCAAATCCGGCGGCAGCGGACTCCGCAGCAATTTGGCTTCCGCATCGCGCCGGCGGCGATCCAGCGCGTTCAGTTGTTTCACCGTCGCGGCGACGCCCGGATGCTGGAAGAAAAAGAATTTTTTTTGCGCGCCGAGATAATCCGAAAGCACCTTACGATAGCCGTCGGCAACACCGGCCAGCAGCGGCGTGAGGCGAAACTGGATCAGCTCCAGATCGCGCAGCCGGGTCTGGAGAATTTCCACCTGCCGGTCGGCTTCAAAATTCTGAATGACGGACTGGAGCGAAACTTCCGCATACGAGGGCATGGCGTTTGCCGAATAGCGGATGTTCACTGGCACGGTGATCGCGGCGTCCAGCTTGTCGCGACTGGCGGCGGGCGTCCAGCGCGGGCCGGGCGCGCACGCGGCGAAGGCGACCACGCGCAGCGCCCACCATTTTTCCACGTCCAGCGGCCGGCGGAAGTTTTCGTGAAAGGCCTCGAATAATCCCGCCTGCCAGTTCTCATGCGCCGGCAGCTTGGCCAGCAGCGCGCGAACTTTGGCCGGCCCGTTTTTCAACGCCAGCAGGTCGCTGACGAACAACTGCGCGCTCGCGAGATACACGCCTCCGTCATCGCCGTTCAACTGCGCGTCGGTCGGCCAGCTCAACTGCTCGAACGTGAGCGCCGGATAATTTTGCAGCACCCGCCGGGCGTCGGCGAGCGGGTCCAGGCCGCGCCGCTTTTCGTTGAGGCGAGTCTGGGCGAGGTCATCAATCAATTTGCTGGGCGCGGACAGAATGACTTTGGCATCGGCCGACTCCAGAACCTGCCAGGCCAGCCCGGCCACGAGCCATTCCGGCAGGACAGCCGACCGGCCGTCGTCCGGCGCGCTGCGGTTGGCAATTTCCAGCAGCAGCGCGGCGCTGAAGGCGCGGGCGCAACGGTTGCGCGTGATCACGTCCGGCAGCTCCAGCCGGTAGTTCCAACTGCGGAGGAACGGTTGCACGGCAATGTTCACCGGTTCGTCCAGCGAACGCGCCGGGTGCAGCACGAGGAAAATTTTTCCGCTCCACGGCGTCGCCGGGGTGAGACCGATTTCTTTCCAGAGCGCACCCTTGAACTGCTCGGCGGAAACGGCGAGCAACGCCGGCTCCAGCCGGAGGATTTCCGTGTTGGTGCCCGCGTCCGGGCGGCGAAAAAAGGGATTGTCCGCCGGCACCACGGAGACGGTGAACTGGCCGGAGACGCTGCGAGTGATGGCCGGCGAAGGCGACAAGGATTCACAGCGGGCGGCGGCGAGGAGAGACAGGCAGCCGACCGCCAGCGCGCAGACCAGGCGCGAACGGTTCATTTTTTTTCCGGCTTGGCGGCAGGCTTGGACTCGGGCTTGGCTTCGGACTTGGCGGGCGCGACATCTTTTTTCGCCGCCGACTTGTAGCCTTCGCTGCGATAGTCGGTGATGTAAAAGCCGCCGCCCTTGAACAGCAGCCCGGTGCCCGCGCTGATTTTTTTGACGACCTTGCCGCGGCCCCATTTTTTCTGCGCGCAAAGATCTTCCGGGCAGCGTGTCAGCGCCGGGGCGGAAATGGAATGGCGCGCCTCAAATTCATGGCCGCATTTCTCGCAACTGTATTCGTAGGTCGGCATGGCGGCGCGTCAGCGGTGGGAAAACACGGCGCGGTTCAATGCGCGGGGGCGTTGGTGGCCGCGCCCGGCGGGGGAACAACCT
>CAILDU010000141.1 GCA_903833055.1 uncultured Verrucomicrobia subdivision 3 bacterium
CGGAAAACGAAAAGCGGTTGGAACTGGCAAGCACTCTTGGGCTTAACCTGTCCGAGATTATTAACGAGGTGTTGGACGCCAAGTTCGACGACGTGTTAAAGCAGAAGTCGAAACGGATTCAGCAAGCGTTAAACGCAGTTCCAGCCTGAAAAATCAGGGTGGAGCAATAGTGGAAGTGAACTAGAAAACTCTGTTTGAAGAAATGGAGCCAGCGGTCGGGATTGAACCGACGACCGATAGTTTACAAAACTATTGCTCTACCACTGAGCTACGCTGGCGTTGACCGTCGTTAAAAATACAGTTCCAACCGTCCGCGTGAAAAGGAAAAAATCGGCGCGACAATTTTTCTTCCCCGCCGTTCGCCGAGTTGTAGAATGCGAGCCGAACTTAAAAGGAAACCAACATGGCCATTTCACCGCTTGCCGGCAAACCTGCGCCCAAGTCTATGCTCGTGGATCTCGCGCGGCTCGAACGCGAGTATTACGCGCGTCAGCCCGACGTGGCCGACGCGAATCAGCTCGTCAGCTTCGGCACGAGCGGTCATCGTGGCACATCGCTCAACGGCACATTCACCGAGGCGCATATTCTCGCTATCACGCAGGCGATTTGCGATTACCGCGCCAGTCATGGCCCGAATGGTCCGCTGATTATTGGCAAGGATACGCACGCGTTGTCCGCGCCCGCGCAGCGCACTGCGCTCGAAGTGCTGGCGGCGAATGGCATTGAAACTTTCATTCAACGCGACGACGGCGTGACGGCAACGCCGATTGTTTCGCATGCAATTCTTACTTTCAATCGCGGCCGCAAAACTGGTTTGGCCGATGGTATTATCATCACGCCGTCGCATAATCCGCCTGAAGACGGTGGGTTCAAATACAATCCCCCGAACGGTGGGCCAGCAGACACAGACGTGACCAAGTGGGTGCAGAATCGCGCGAACGAATTGCTGCGCGGGAATAATTCCGGCGTGAAAAGAATTTCCTTCGCGTCGGCACTGAAAGCGGCGACCACGCACGCAAAAGATTTTATTTTGCCTTACGTCGAGGATTTGAAAAACGTCGTGGACATGGACGCGATTTGCGCCGCGAATTTGAAACTCGGCGTTGACCCGCTCGGCGGCGCGTCACTGCCGTTGTGGGAACCAATTAATTCGATTTATAAACTCAACATTGAAATCGTAAATCCAAAACTCGACCCGACGTTTTCCTTCATGACGGTGGATCACGACGGCAAAATCCGTATGGACTGCTCCAGTCCTTACGCGATGGCTGGCCTCGTCGGACTGAAAAATAAATACCAAGTTGCGTTTGCGAACGACCCCGACGCCGACCGGCACGGCATTGTCACGCCGTCGGCGGGCTTGATGAACCCGAATCATTATTTGGCCGTGGCCATTGGTTATTTGCTGACGCATCGTCCACAGTGGTCGCCAAATGTCATCGTCGGGAAAACGCTCGTCAGCAGCAGCATGATTGATCGCGTGGTTGCCAAGCTCGGTCGCAAGCTGTGCGAAACGCCGGTCGGTTTCAAATGGTTTGCGCCCGGTTTGTTTGACGGCTCGTTTTGTTTTGGCGGCGAAGAAAGTGCGGGCGCAAGTTTTCTCCGTCGCGATGGAATCGTTTGGACGACGGACAAAGACGGCCCGATTATGAATTTGCTCGCGGCGGAAATTACCGCTGTAACTCAAAAAGATCCCGGCGAACATTTTGTTGAACTGACGAAAGAATTTGGCACGCCATTTTACACGCGCATTGACGCGACGGCGACGCCGGAACAAAAAACGAAGTTGTCCAAACTTTCACCCGAAGCCGTGAAAGAATCTCAACTCGCGGGCGAAGCTATCACCGCCAAATTGACCAAAGCACCGGGCAACGGCGCGGCCATCGGCGGTTTGAAAGTGACGACGGCGAACGGCTGGTTCGCCGCGCGTCCGTCCGGCACGGAAAACATTTACAAGATTTACGCGGAAAGTTTCCGCGACGAAACGCATCTCAAAACCATCGTCAGCGAGGCGCAGCAAATCGTGAACAACGCGCTCGGCTGAAATTTCAAAACCAAATCCATGAGCACAAAATCTGTCATCAAACCTTTGACGCAACGTCAGGCGTGGAAGTCGCTGGGCGCGCACCACAAGAAAATTTCCAAGCTGCATTTGCGCGAACTGTTCGCCGCCGACAAGCAGCGCGGCGAGAAAATGACCGCCGAAGCCGCTGGACTTTTTCTGGATTACTCAAAGAATCGCATCACGGCGGAAACGTTAAAACTGTTGCTGCAATTGGCGAAAGAGTCCGGTTTGCGCGGGCGCATGGACGCAATGTTTCGCGGCGATAAAATCAATTTCACCGAAAACCGCGCGGTGCTGCACACTGCCTTGCGCGCGCCGCGCAACGCGAAAATTTTTGTGGATGGAAAAAATGTCGTGCCGGATGTCCACGCGGTTTTGGACAAGTTGACGGCATTTGCGAAGCGCATTCGTAGTGGCGCGTGGAAAGGTCACACGGGCAAGCGCATCAAAAGCATCGTCAACATCGGTATCGGCGGTTCGGACCTTGGGCCGGTGATGGATTACGAGGCGTTGAAGCATTATGCAAAACGCGATATGAAATTTGTGTTCGTGTCGAACGTGGACGGCGCGGATTTTGTGGAAGCGGTTCACGACCTTGATCCGGCGGAAACTTTGTTCATTGTTTCGTCCAAAACTTTTACGACGCAGGAGACGATGACGAATGCGGAGAGCGCCCGCGACTGGCTGCTCAAAGGTCTCGGCGGAAATAAAAATGCGGTGGCGAAACATTTTGTCGCCGTCTCGACGAATGCGGAAAAAGTTTCGGCGTTCGGCATTGATACCGCCAATATGTTTGGTTTTTGGGATTGGGTCGGCGGGCGTTACTCGATGGATTCGGCCATCGGCCTTTCGACGATGCTGGCGATTGGGCCGGAAAATTATCTGGCGATGCTCGCGGGTTTTCACGAGCTGGACGAACATTTTCGCACCGCGCCGTTCGAGAAAAATCTGCCGGTGCTGATGGCGTTGCTGTCGGTTTGGAACACAAATTTTCTCGGCGCGGAAACCATCGCCGTGCTGCCGTATGAAAATTATCTGAAACGCTTTCCGGCGTATCTGCAACAGTTGACGATGGAGAGCAATGGCAAGCACGTCACGCTCGCCGGAACGAAAGTGAATTACGAAACCAGTCCGATTTATTGGGGTGAGCCGGGCACGAACGGGCAACATTCTTTTTACCAGTTGATTCATCAAGGCACGCGGTTGATTCCGTGCGACTTCATCGCGTTTGCCAAAGCGCTCACACCGCTCGGACGGCATCACGACATTTTGCTGGCGAATGTTTTCGCGCAAAGCGAGGCGCTGGCGTTCGGTAAAACGGCGGCGGAAGTGCGCGCGGAAAATGTTCCCGCCGCGCTCGTGCCGCACAAAGTTTTTGAAGGCAACCGTCCGTCGAACACAATTCTCGCGGACAAATTAACGCCCGCAGTTCTTGGAAAACTCGTCGCGCTTTATGAACACATCGTGTTTGTGCAGGGCGCGATTTGGAGCGTGAATCCGTTCGATCAATGGGGCGTGGAACTCGGCAAGGCGCTGGCGCAACGCATTGTTCCAGAACTGGAAAACAAAACCCTGCCGCCGCTCAAGCACGACAGCTCGACGAATAACTTGATTCGCCGTTACCGAAAAATGAAGTCGCGTGCGTGAGTCGTTTTAGTTTTGCGGGAAAAATAAAATCATGAAATTTGGCATCAAGGAAAGTTTTCTGGTGGTAGTCGTGCTGGCGTTGCTGTGCGGCTGTTTGCTGGTGCTGCTGCCATTTTTGTCCACGCTGTTGTGGGCGGTGGTGCTGGTCTGTTCGAGCTGGCCGGTGTATCGCCGGCTGTTGAAATTCACCGGCAACCGCCATTCGCTCGCGGCGTTTTTGATGACGCTGGGAATGATTTTAATTTTGCTGCTGCCGTTCCTCGTGGTCGGCACGACGCTCGCGGACAATGTCAAAGATTTGACCGCCGCCGTGCATCAGTTCATTGATCAAGGTCCGCCCGCGCCGCCGGAATGGCTGGCGAAAATTCCGCTCGTCGGCCAGCGCGTGTCCGACTATTGGCAAAGTTTTGCGGCAGACACGAGCAAGTTGTGGGTGCACGCGGAGAAGCTGGTTGAACCGGCAGGCGCGTTGTTGTTGACGGGCGGACTGATGCTTGGCGGCGGTTTAATCAAGCTGGCATTGAGTATTTTTATCGCGTTCTTTTTGTTTCGCGGCGGCGCACAGGCGGGCGCGTGGGCGACGGCGTTGGTGCGGCACATCGGCGGCGAACGCGGCGAACATCTTTTGACGGTCGCGGGCAATACGGTGCGCGGCGTGGTTTATGGCATTCTCGGAACGGCGCTCACGCAGGCGGTTTTGGCAGGAATCGGTTTTGTCATTGCGGGCGTGCCGGGCGCGGCACTGCTGGCGTTGCTGACATTTTTTTCCTCCATCGTGCCGCTGGTCGGCACGGCGTTGACGTGGATTCCGGCGGCGATTTGGTTGTTTCATCAAGGCTCAAATGGCTGGGGAATTTTCATGCTGATTTGGGGTTTTGGCGTGGCGAATGTGGACAATGTCGTCAAGCCGTGGCTCATCAGCCAGGGGAGCAATATGCCGTTTCTATTGATTTTTTTCGGCGTGCTCGGCGGCGCGCTGACGTTTGGTTTTCTCGGTGTTTTTCTAGGGCCGACGCTGCTGGCGGTCGGCTATAATTTGGTGGTGGAATGGGCGACGGCCAGCAAGCTCATGGAAATTTCCGAGCCGGAAAAAAAGTTGTAGTCGCAAATCAAAATTGAAACGGACAATCTTCGCGCATCGCAGAAAATGAATTTATGAAAATCACTCTTCTCGGCGCGGCGGGCGGCGAAGTCACCGGCTCGTGCTATCTCGTTCAAACCAAAACCGCCAGCGTGCTGGTGGATTGCGGATTGTTTCAAGGCGGTCATCGCGCGGAAGATTTGAATCGCGCGCCGTTGCCGGTGAACGGACTGGCTGCCGTTTTAATCACGCACGGACATCTCGACCACACGGGACGTTTGCCGCTGCTGGCGAAGGCGAATTATTCCGGTCCGATTTTTGCGACGCAGGCGACGATTGAAATGTCGTCGCTCATCGTGCGCGATTCGGCGCATATCCAAACGCAGGACATCGAACGCGTGAATCGCAAGCGCGAGCGCGCGGGCGAACCGCCAGCAGAACCGCTTTACACGCCCGCGCACGCGGAAACGATTATTCAACATTTCAAACCGGTTCCGTATCAGCAAGCCGTGAACGTTGCGCCGGGCATTCAGGCGATTTGGACGGAAGCCGGTCACATGCTCGGTTCGGCGAGCATTCAATTGATTGTGGACGACGAGGGAAAAACGAAGCGTATTGTTTTTTCCGGCGACCTTGGGCCGAAGAACGCGCCGATTCTTAAAGACTATGAACCGTTTCAGAAGGCGGACATGGTTTTTCTAGAATCCACTTACGGCGACCGCGATCATCAGCCGATTGGCGAAACGATTGAGGAATTCACCACCATCGTGAAGAACGCCGTTAGCGCGCGCGGAAAAATTCTCGTGCCGACGTTTGCGGTCGGGCGCGCGCAGTTGTTGATGTTGTTGTTGAGCCAGATGTTTCGCAGCCAACGGGTGCGGCCGTTTCCGGTTTTTCTCGACAGTCCGATGGCGATCGCAGCGACGGAAATTTATGAGCGGCATCACGAGTTGTTCGACAACGAGATGTTGCAATACATCGCGGAAAAACCGGTGGTGGCGGATTTGAAATCGTTGACGTTGTGTGTGACGGCAGAGGATTCAAAAAAAATTAACGACCAGCCCGGTCCGTGTCTCGTGATGGCTGGGGCAGGGATGTGCAATGCCGGTCGCATCTTGCATCATCTCAAGGCGAATCTTTGGAAACCGGAGACGCACGTTGTCATCGTCGGCTATCAAAGTGCCGACTCGCTGGGGCGGCGATTGGTGGACGGCGAAAAGCTCGTGAGCATCTTCGGCGAAAAAATTGCAGTGAAGGCGCAAGTCCACACGCTTGGCGGTTTCAGCGCGCACGCAGGGCAGACGGATTTGCTGGCGTGGTTCAGCGCCATCGCGTTGAGCAAGCCGCGTGTGGTGCTGACACACGGTGAAAATATGCAGCGCGGGGTTTTGGGGAAATTGATTGAGCAGCGTTATCAATTGCAGCCGCAATTGCCGGAGTTAAATGAAGTGATTGAATTGTGACCGCATCGGCGGCTTGGTGTGTCTCAATTCAACTTGGGCGGTGTCCTCAAAGAGGGCAACGAGTTTTTGTCCGCCGGTTGGCCATCAATATATGGTGGTATTCGGTTTGAAAATTGTGGTTTAACTGTGCTGGCAGTTCATTTTTCGGCCGGTTTCAGGTTTTTTATTACCGCTAGACATATTGGCATTGGTAGTGCTAATGTCTCACCAACGCGGTTGCGTCAGGCAATCAAGGGAACAAAGTCGTAATCATATAACCCGCCTGATGCGTCGTTCCGCCGCGTGAACAAACAGAAAGCAAAACAAATGAAACAAATCAAAAATACCCGTAAAGCGGGCTTCACGTTGGTTGAAATCATGATCGTCGTGGCCATCATCGGCCTCTTGGCGGCCATTGCGATTCCGAACTTCGTGAAAGCGCGTGCCACCTCGCAAGCCAACGCGTGCATCAACAACCTCCGCCAGATTGACGCGGCGGCCAACCAGTTCGCGCTGGA